>NZ_AP012978.1:2215000-2515000 GCF_000801295.1 endosymbiont of unidentified scaly snail isolate Monju
CCGAGATGCAGATCGGGTGCGGTCGGATCGAAACCGGCCTTGATGCGCAACGGCCGTTCCTGCTCGAGCTTCTTGCGCAGCTCCTCCTCGGGCAGGATCTCCTCGGCCCCGCGCCGGATCAGTTCCAGAGAATCTTCCAGCATGCCCATCGCAAGCTCCCCGAAATCAACGAAAGGCGGGGAATGTAACAGATTTCACGCCGCCGGTGCCCTGTCCCGGAGAAACGTGAACCGCCCCCTTACAGGGCAGGGCTTTTCTGCCATAATCAGCCAAAACTTGCAGGCAGTTAGGTTGACTAGATGATCCGCGACGCCAGGTTTTGTGCCAAAATCCCAGTTTTCTCTCGAAAAAGTCGCGGAACCACGTCACATTTTCTGAAGATGCTGCCGCTGCTGCTGGCACTGCCGGGGGCAACCCGGGCCGACACGGCACCCTCCGACCGGCTGGTCGCGCCACTCGCACTGCCCACCCCATCCAAGACCACTGCCGCGCCGGCACCACCTGCACCTGACGACAGGCCCAGCCTGCTTGCACCCGAGATCAAGGCGCCCGCAACCGAGGCAGCCGGCCGGGAGATCCGTCACGAGGTGGCCCGAGGGGATACGCTGGCCACCATCTTCTCGCGTCACGGCCTGTCCGATGCCACCCTGATGGCCTTGCTTGAAAACGCGCCGGACGCCCGCTCCCTGGCCCACCTGCAACCGGGCGACATCCTGACACTGCGCCTCTCGCCGGACCGCCGACGACTCGAACACGTCATGCTCGAACGCCGGCGGGGAACAGCGCAGGCATTTGATTTGCCGGCCACGGCTCGGCAACAGAAGAATCCCGCCGCCGCCCCCCCTCCTGCGACAAAGACACGGGAGATCGTGCACCGCATTCGCCGTGGCGAGACCCTGGCCGGCATCTTCAAGCGACTCGGAATCCCCGCGGCCACGCTGCAACGCGTCCTGGACGAAGACCGGCACAAGGCCCGGGCACTGGCCAGGATCCGTCCCGGCCAGCGGCTCCGGCTGCTGGTGACCCGCCGCGCCGGGCGCCTGCTGCGCCTCACTCTGGAAGGCGGCGACGAACCGCTGGTAGTGGCACTGGACTCCAAGGGCAAGACGGTCGCGGAGCCCCCTCCGGCTGCCCCGGCACCGGCCGTTCCTGTCGCGCCGCCTCGCCCGTCCTCCCCGGCTCCCGCCGCCATGACGCAGACAACCGAGAACACGGTCGAGCCCCCCCAAACCAGGATCGCAGAAGTCGCCGAAACGGCAGCCCCGATCACCCTTGAACACGCCTCCCCCCGCGAGATCGTGCACCGGGTGCACCGCGGCGAGACCCTGGCGGCCATCTTCAAGAAATACGGCCTGGGCCCCTCGGTGGTCCACCAGGTACTGCACGCAGGCAAGCCGGCCAAGGCGCTGTCGCGCATCCGTCCGGGACAGGAACTGCGCTTCGAGCTGACTCCCGACGGCCAGTTGCAGCGCTTGACCTTCACGCGCAGCCCGATCGAGCGCCTCCTGGTGGCACAGGCAGACACGGGCTATCGGGTCCGACTCGACAAGAAGAAGGTCGAGCACCGGATCGCCACGGTCGCGGGCACTATCCATTCCTCGCTGTTCGTGGACGGCCAGAAAGCCGGTTTGACCGACAGGCAGATCATGGAACTGGCCGAGATCTTCGGCTGGGACATCGACTTCGCCCTCGAGATCCGCGCCGGCGACCAGTTCCGCGTGGTCTTCGACGAACAACTGGTGGACGGCGAAAAATACGCCAACGGCCCCATCCTGGCCGCGGAATTCGTCAACCGCGGCAAGACCTATACCGCCTTCCGCTTCGAACACGATGGCGAGGTGGGGTATTACGACGCCCAGGGCCACAGCAAGCGGCGCGCTTTCATCCGTACCCCCATCCGCTTCGCCCGCATCAGCTCGCGTTTCACCCGCAAGCGCTGGCACCCGGTGCTCAAGAAGTGGCGCTCCCACAAGGGGGTGGACTACGCGGCTCCCAAGGGGACGCCGATCAAGGCCACGGGCGACGGCAAGGTGGTGTTCCGCGGCTGGAAACGCGGCTATGGCCGGGTGGTGATGATCCAGCATGGACACAAGTACCAGACTGTCTATGCCCACATGTCGCGCTTCCGCCGCAGCGTGCGCGCCGGCAGCCATGTCCGCCAGGGTCAGGTGATCGGCTATGTCGGACAGAGCGGCCTGGCCACCGGCCCGCACCTGCACTACGAGTTCCGGGTGAACGGCCGGCACCGCAACCCGCTCACCGTAAAGCTGCCCCGTTCACTGTCACTGCCGCGGCGGCAGCTGACGGTCTTCAAGCAGCAGACCGCCCCCCTGGCGCAACAACTGGCCTCGCTGCGCGCCAAGAGCATGGTGGCCAAGAACGATCTCTGAAATGCCGGCCACTGCAATCCATGTCGGCCTGATGTCGGGCACCAGCATGGATGGCATCGATGCGGTGGCCGTCACCTTCGCGGAAGAGGGTGTCCGCCTGCTGCGCACCCACCAGCATCCCTGGCCATCCGAATTGCGCGAGCGCCTGCAGCTTGCAGCCAGCCGGCACCCCCTGACCGCTGCTGACCTTGCCGAACTGGACAGTGCCGCCGGTGAAGTGCTGGCCGAGGCCGCCCTGGTCGTGCTCGACGGACTGAAAGGCGAGGTCCGGGCCATCGGCAGCCACGGGCAGACCCTGGCCCACCGTCCCGGCGGCAGACCGCCTTCAACCTTGCAGATCGGCAATCCCGCCATCATCGCCGAGCGCACCGGTATCACCACGGTGGCCGACTTCCGGCGCCGCGATCTGGCCGCCGGCGGCCAGGGCGCGCCACTGGTTCCCGCCTTTCACGAGGCCCTGTTCCGCACGACGGATCGTTACCGCGTCGTCCTCAACATCGGCGGCATCGCAAACATCACCCGCCTGCCGAACAACCCGGGCGAGCCGGTTACCGGTTTTGACACCGGTCCCGGCAACTGCCTGATGGACGCCTGGATCCGCCAGCAGACGGGACAGACAATGGACGAAAACGGACGTTTCGCCGCCAGGGGAGAGATCCGCCCGGCCCTGCTCGAGCGCCTGCTGGCCGACGACTACTTCCGCCAACCCTCACCCAAGAGTACGGGGACCGATCATTTTTTGCTTGACTGGCTCAACGCCCGGCTGCCCGCGGAGCCCATCGCAGCCGCGGACGTCCAGGCCACCCTGCTGGAACTGACCGCCCGCAGCATCGCCGCCGCCATCGACCATCGTACCGAGCAGGTGCTGGTCTGCGGTGGCGGCGTTCACAACCCTCTGCTGATGCAACGCCTGGATGAGTTGCTGCCTTGTCCCGTGGTCTCCACCGCCATGGCAGGACTGGACCCCGACTGGGTGGAGGCGGCGGCCTTCGCCTGGCTGGCCCGCCAGACCCTGGCCGGACAAGCCGGCAACCTGCCAGCAGTCACCGGCGCGACCGGCCCCCGCATCCTCGGCGCCATCTACCCAGCCTGAAAACCGCAAAAACGAAAAAGCCCCCGCCGGCAGCACCGGCGGAGGCTCCTGGCCTGTCGGCGAGACTCCGTCAGACCGAGAAGGAAGAACCGCAGCCGCAGGTGGTGGAGGCATTGGGATTGCGGATCACGAACTGCGCGCCCTGCAGGCCCTCGGTGTAGTCCACCTCGGCACCCATCAGGTACTGGATGCTCATCGGGTCGATGAGCAGCTTGACGCCGTCGGTCTCGACCACCTCGTCCCCTTCGTTGATGTTCTCGTCGAAGGTGAAACCGTACTGAAAGCCCGAACACCCGCCACCTTGCACATAGATGCGCAACATCAGATCGGGATTGCCTTCCTCGGCGATCAGGTCGGCCACCTTCTTCGCCGCCGCCGAGGTAAAGACCAGCGGGGCCTCGGATTGCTGTGCTGCTTCACTCATTTCGGTATTCCTGTCGCTGATGTCCGCCGCCTGCCGACGAACTTCGGGTTAGCCGGAAGTATGCGTATTCCGAGCAATTTGGTCAAGTATTAGACTTCGGCCGTGGCCGACGCCGCTTCCTCGTCCTGTTCCCCGTCATAGCCCAGCCGGCGTGGCGCCTCTTCCGAGACATGCACCAGCTGACCGTTGACCTCGGCTCCCATGGCCATCTCCAGCAAGCGATAGTGAACGGTGCCGGTCACCCGCGCCTGGGAGGCCAGTTCCACACGCTCGCTGGCGTGCACGTCGCCGACCACGGTGCCATTGAGAATCAGCACATCGACCCGTACGTCACCCTCGATGGCGCCCTGCTCACTGACCGTGATCGCGGACCCACCGCCTTCGATGCCGCTGACGTTGCCGATGATCCGCCCGTCGAGGTGCAGACCGCCCTCGAACTCCAGGTCACCGCGAATGACTGTCCCCCGACCGATGACGGTAGACACCTTGGGCGCCTTGAAACGTTTCCTTGCCATTACCGCTGCCTCCACGAGCGTCCGCGACGCCCGTCTATACCTGCCACTTGATGCGCTTCTCGAACGGCTTGAACTTCCTGCCGTCCGGATAGCCCTTGATCACCAGCTCCCGCGGGATGAAACCCACTGGCAGCTTCAGCTTTCCACCGAAACGCTGAAAATGCTTGAACCCCATCTTCAATCCCTGGGCGATGTCGAGCCGCTTCTCGTCGAGCAGACCGGAAAGCCTCAGCTCCAACCGGCCGCTGACCCGTTCGCCCCCCTTGTCCCGCTTCGAGACCAGGAAGCTGAAGGCATACTCACTGCTGTTGCCCTGTCGGGCCAGCTTGACTTCCGACACCTCCAGCGCGGTGACCTTGCCGGAGATCAGGCTGTTGAGAAAGGTCACCTGCTTGCGCAGCTTCGCCTGTTCTTCCTGCGCCACGCGCAGGCTCTCGCGTACCTCCTCGGCGGCTGCACGATCGATCTGCGCGGCCCGCTGGTAACGGGCTGCCAGCTCGCGCTGCTGATCACACTCCTCTCGCAGCTCACCGATCCGCGCCTGCAAGGCCGTGATTTCGGCCTCGGAAGCATTGGCATAGTAACCGGCATGCTGCTGCCCCTGGTGATAGGCAAGCCAGGCCACGCCCGCGAGCGCGACCCCCCCGAGCAGCCAGGGCCAGACCTGGCGCCGCTCGGTCTGCACGATTCGCGGTGTCTTGAATTGCCGCTGTGACATCCTGTACCCCGGCTCCTCACCCACCGCTTCAGGGCGACAACGCCACCTGGCGCAGACCGGTCTGTTCCTCCAGCCCAAACATCAGGTTCATGTTGTGCACCGCCTGCCCGGCGGCGCCCTTGGTGAGGTTGTCGATCACCGACAACACCACCACCACGTCACCGCTCTGGGGGCGGTGCACCGCGATGCGGCAGTAGTTCACGCCGCGCACACTGCGCGTCTCGGGGTGTGAGCCTGGCGGCATCACATCCACGAAGGGTTCCCCGGCATAGCGGCGTTCGAACAGCGCCTGCAGATTGCCGGGCTCGCCGGACAGGCGAGCATAGAGGGTGGCATGGATGCCGCGGATCATGGGGACCAGGTGCGGCACAAAGGTCAAACCCACCTCATCGCCCGCGGCCCAGCCCAGGGTCTGGCGGATCTCCGGCAAGTGGCGATGGCCGGACACCGCGTAGGCCTTGAAGCTCTCACCCACCTCGCCCATCAACATGGCGGCATTGGCCCCCCGGCCCGCCCCGCTGACCCCGGACTTGCAGTCGGCCAGCAAGCTGGTCTTGTCCACCACACCGGCCTCGACCAGCGGCAACAGACCGAGTGCAGCCGCTGTGGGATAACAGCCTGGATTGGCCACCAGGCGCGCCTCTCGAATCCGCTCGCGGTGGATCTCGGGCAGGCCATAGACCGCCTCGGCGAGCAGTTCTGGACAAGCATGCGGTATGCCGTACCACCGTTCCCAGACCTCCGGATCACGAAGACGGAAATCGGCGGCCAGGTCGATCACCTTTACCCCGGCATCGAGCAAGGCCGGGGCCATCTGCATGGCCGTGCCGTTGGGGGTGGCGAAGAACACCAGATCGCATTCCGCCAACATGGCCGGGTCGGGCTCGCTGAACGCCAGATCCACGTGGCCACGCAGGCTCTCGTAGACCTCGCTCACCGGCCGGCCGGCCTCGGCGCGCGAAGTGATTGCCCGCAGTTCCACCTCGGGATGCACGGCGAGCAGGCGCAACAACTCCACGCCCGTGTACCCCGTGCCGCCGACAATGCCCACCTTGATCATGTGCCTCACACCCGATGTGTTTGCTCAAGAAGCTGCATTCTAACCCAAAACGGCAGTGGCGCGAGGCCAGTCGCGATCGGTTAAGATGCCGCCTTTTCCACCATCCCGACGAACCATGCGACGTCATCTGCGCCGATCCAAACGCAAGTTGCTCTCGCCCTGGGCCTGGAAGGTACGCCTGATATTCTGGACTGGCGCAGTGCTCATCGGCCTGGTCTGTGCCCTGCTGGCCCGCCTGGCCGAACACGCCAACGCCGCCTTCCTGAGCCTTGCCCACACCTGGCCACTGGCGCCACTGGTGGTCACTCCGCTGGGCATGACCCTGATCGCCTGGCTGACGATCCGCTGGTTTCCGGGGGCCCAGGGCAGCGGCATCCCCCAGGCCATCGCCGCGCTGCATATCCCCGGCAAGTCGGCCATCCTCTCGCTGCGCATCGCCATCGGCAAGCTGGTGCTGGTGCTCGCCGGACTGCTGGCCGGGGGCTCCATCGGCCGTGAAGGCCCCTCGGTCCACATCGGCGCCTCGATCATGTTCAGCCTCGGTCGCTGGGTGCGTTTCCCGCCGCACTACATGGAGCGCGGACTGATCCTGGCCGGTGGCGCGGCCGGTGTGGCCGCCGCCTTCAACACCCCGCTGGCGGGCGTCCTGTTCGCCATCGAAGAGATGAGCCGCAGCTTCGAACAACGCACCAGCGGCCTGGTGACCGTGGCCGTGGTGCTCGCCGGGGTGACCGCACTGGCAGTGCTCGGGCACTACCACTATTTCGGCAGCATCCACACCGTGACTGCCCCACCGCAGGCGATCTGGAGCGCCGTACTGGTGTGCGGTATCGGCGGCGGTCTGCTCGGCGGCCTGTTCGGTGCCCTGCTGGTGACCGGCAGCCTGCGCCTGGCGCCGCTGGCCCGTCGTTATCCACTGCGCCTGGCCTTCGGTTTCGGCCTGCTGCTGGCAATCATCGCCTGGCTGTCCGGTTACAGCGCCAGCGGCACCGGCTATGCCGAGGCCACGGCCATCCTCGCGGGCACCGCCCCGCACGACCCCTGGTACAGCCTGAGCAAGTTCCTCGCCACGCTGGCCTCCTACCTCACCGGCATCCCCGGCGGCATCTTCGCCCCCTCGCTGGCCACCGGCGCGGGCGTAGGCGCCGACCTGGGCCACTGGCTTCCGGTCGCCCCGCTGCCGATCATGGTATTGCTGGGGATGGTGGGCTATTTCTGCGGCGTGGTACAGTCGCCCCTGACCGCCTTCGTGATCGTGATGGAGATGACCGCCGAGCGCGATTTGCTGCTGCCGCTGCTGGCCACTTCCTTCCTCGCCTACGGGGCTTCGCACCTGGTCAACCCACGCCCGCTGTATCACACGCTGGCCCAGGCCTTCGTCGAAAAAGCTCGCAAACATCGAACTTCCCGTCGCGATCTGCAGTCAGAAACAGCCAACGAGCCGCGATAGATAAAGGAGCCTTTGCCATGGAAGCCGTGCAGACCATCGCCCTGATGATGGGCACCGCCTGGGCCTCGGGTATCAACCTGTATGCCACGGTGCTGATGCTCGGCTGGATGGGCAGCACCGGACAAGTGGACCTGCCGCCCGGGCTGGAGGTGCTCACCGCCCCCTCGGTGATGTTCGCCGCCGGCCTGATGTACTGCGTCGAGTTCTTCGCCGACAAGGTGCCGGGCGTGGACACCGGCTGGGATACCATTCACACCTTCATCCGCATTCCCGCCGGCGCCATCATGGCCGCCGGTGCGGCCGAAGGCCTGGACATCGGGCCGGCGGCCGAGTTGACCGCGCTACTGCTGGGCGGGGCGCTGTCGGCCACCAGCCACGCCACCAAGGCGGGCACCCGGGTGCTGATCAACACTTCACCGGAACCGGTCACCAACTGGATCGCCTCGATCACCGAGGACCTGGTGGTGATCGGCGGGCTCTGGGCCTCGCTCAACCACCCCTGGTGGTTCCTCGCCGGCCTGGTGCTGTTCCTGCTGCTGGTGGCCTGGCTGCTGCCCAGGATCTGGCGCGCACTCAAGCGCATCGCCCGTGCGGTGGGCCGCTGGTTCGGGCGCAGGGATGACCCGGCCCCGGCCGAGGCTTTCGAGGAACGGCGCCGCGACGTGCTGCGCGAGCTCTACGAGGACAAGCGCGACAAGACATGAACAGGCGCAGCGTCCCGTTCCGCTCGACTCTCGTACTGGCGGTGCTGGGCGCACTGGCCCTCGCCGCCTGGTGCTCGACTTCTGGTCGGTGGACTGCCCGATCTGCCTGGCCGACATGCCCGCACTGGCCGCGCTACTGCCCGAGATCGAGGCTCGCGGCGCCCGCCTGATCGGGGTGAACATCCCGCAGGACCCGCCACCGGTGATCATGGAGGCCGCTACGACCCTGGCGCCACCCTGGCCGCTGGCGCTGGATCCACGCGGCGAACTGGCCGCTGCGGTCGGCGGTATCGTCGGCACGCCGACCCTGGTGATTCTGGACCACGAGGGGCGCGTCCACCAGCGACTGGTCGGCGAGCTGGACGCCGACGCCCTGCTGGCCGTACTCGACGCACTGAACTGAGGAGACTGCCATGTGGCTGAAGGCCTGGCATCTGATCGGCATGGTGACCTGGTTTGCGGGGCTGTTCTACCTGCCCCGCCTGTTCGTCTACCACGCCATGAGCGAAGACGAGATATCGCGCGAACGCTTCAAAGTAATGGAACGCAAACTCTACTACGGCATCACCACCCCGGGCGGTCTGTTCACCTTGTTCTTCGGCCTGTGGATGCTCTACGACTACGCCTGGGCGGCCTGGGGTGGTCAGCTCTGGCTGACGCTGAAGCTGACCCTGATCGGCCTGCTGATCGCCTACCACCTCTATTGCGGCAAGCTGGTGGCCGACTTCCGCAAAGACCGCAACCGCCGCTCGCACGTCTGGTTTCGCTGGTTCAACGAACTGCCGGTGCTGATTCTGATCGGCGTGGTACTGCTGGCGGTACTCAAGCCAGCCTGAAGACGAAAAACCCCGGCGCAACGGCCGGGTTTTCGAGGACGGGAAAGCGCCCGCAGGTCAGGAACAACCGCCCTGCGAGCCGCAGGTGCCACAACCGCCCCCCGTGGGTTGCAGGTTGTTGAATACGAAACGTGCCTCGGCACCCTCGCCCACGAAGTCGATCTCGACTCCGCGGATGTGTTCCAGGGTGGCCGGATCGACGATCACCTTGACGCCTTCATATTCGCGCACCCGGTCGTCGTCGTTGAGCTGGTCGGTGAAGGTCATGCCGAAACTCACGCCGCTGCAACCGCCGGGCGTGGCAAACACACGGATGCCCTCGATTTTGTCCTCGACCTGCCCCATCAGCTCGGCCATCTTGTCCTGCGCGGGCAGGGTCAGAGACAGTTCGGAATCGGTCAGTACTGCAGCGCTCATCTCGCTATTACCCCGGGAAGCCAGTGGGAAACGACTTCATTGTAGCACCCCCGCCGGGCAGCAAAACCCGTAACAGGTCAAGGCAAAGTCATCTTCTCACAGCATGCGCCGCGCGCGCAGACCGTAGAGATGTCGTTCGGCATCCACCAGGTGCTGCCCCCAGTGCAGACGGTAGCCGCTGCCCCAGCTGCGCAGGGTCGGCAGAGCGGTGTGTTCCTGGTCCAGTCGGTCCAGGCCGGCCTTCAGCTCCCAATAGATATCGGCCAGATCATCGGCCAGGCTGCCGCTCTGCTCCTGCCAATCGCGCCCCACGTCGAACTCGGTCCAGTAGCTGTCGAGTTCGCCAAGTGCCTGGCGCAGACGGGAAAACAGGGAAAAACGACGCTCCGGGTCGATGTCCGAGAGCAGGTCGTCGGCCTCGCCGGGATCGTCCAGGGTCTCGATAGCGGCGTGCAGTCGCGGCAGCAGCCGGGCCAGCTTTGCCAGGAAAGCGACAGAATCAGCCTCCGGCGCCTTGTCGAAGTCCTCGATGAAGGCACAGTACTCACGCGCGATGCGGGTCAGGTGCCCGACGGATTCGACTGGAGACATGGTCCCTCCCCGGCTCCGGAGCCCCGGCGCCCTTTGATGTTGCACTGACTGAGTGTAGACCAGAATCCCGGCGCCACGGCAACGCCGCGCCTGTCCGGCAGGGATGTCAGATCTCCATCATCTCGAAGTCTTCCTTGCCGGCCCCGCATTCCGGGCATTTCCAGTTGATCGGCACATCTTCCCAGCGAGTACCAGGCGAAATGCCCTCGTCGGGCACCCCCTTGGCCTCGTCGTAGACATAGCCACAGATCACGCACATGTAGACCTTCATCATTCTCTCCTGTCCGTGCAGGTCATTCTGCCAGAAGACGCAACCGACGATGTTGTAGCATGCGCGCATGCAAGAGCGTCCCACCGTGTTGTTCATCGGCGGCCACGACCCCAGTGGCGGTGCCGGTATCCAGGCCGACATCGAGACGGCCCAGGCGCTGGGCTGCCGCGCCGCCAGTCTGGTCACCTGCCTGACCACCCAGGACAGCCGCAATGTGCGTGCCCTGCACCCCCAGCCAGCCGAGGATCTGCTGAGCCAACTGGACTGCCTGCTCGCCGACATGCGCCCGCAGGCGATCAAGATCGGTCTGCTGGGCAGTGCCCAGGTGATCCCGTCGCTGGCCGAACGCCTGGCCACACTGGGTGTACCTCTGGTACTCGACCCGGTGCTGGCCGCCGGTGGCGGACAGCGCCTGGCGGACGAGCGCCTGGTAACGGCCATCCGTCGCCACCTGCTGCCGCTGACCACCCTGCTCACCCCCAACCGGGCCGAGGCCCGGCGACTGGCCATGACCGCCGAACCCGATACTGCCGCCCGCGAGCTGCGGGGCCTGGGGGCGGGTGCCGTGCTGCTCACCGGTGCCGACGAGGCGCGGGGCGACCAGGTGATCAACCGCCTGTTCCACGAGACGGGTGAACAGGACTTCAACTGGCCGCGGCTGCCCCACAGCTACCACGGGTCGGGCTGCACCCTGGCCGCGGCCTGTGCCTGCGGCCTGGCGCGGGGTGGTGATCTCGTATCCGTGACCGAACAGGCTCAGGCCTGGACCTGGCAGGCACTGGCACACGCCGAACACCCCGGCCACGGCCAGTGGCTGCCGCGCCGCCTGGCGGAGACGGAACCGTGAAGACGCTGCGCGGCTTCCCCTTCCAGGGGCTCTACGCCATCACCGACCGAACCTTGTGCGGCAACCACCTGACCGAACGGGTAGCCCAGGCCATCGCCGGCGGTGCGCGGGTGATCCAGTACCGTGACAAGACTCGGGATCACGCACGCCGGCGCGCCGAGGCCGAAGCCCTGCTGGCGCTGTGCCGCGCACACGGGGTGCCCCTGCTGATCAACGATGATGTCGCCCTGGCCTCGACCATCGGCGCCGACGGGGTGCACATCGGCCGCGAGGACGGCGCCCTGGCCGACGCCCGTGCCGCTCTGGGGCCACGGGCCATCATCGGCGTTTCCTGCTACGACCGCTTCGGCATCGCCGAGCAGGCGGTCGCAGACGGGGCCGACTACGTCGCCTTCGGGCGCTTCTTCCCCTCACGCAGCAAGCCGCAGGCGGTACAGGCGCACCTCGAACTGCTGCACCGCGCGCGCCGCGAATTGCCCTGCCCCGTGGTTGCGATCGGGGGGATTACTGCGCAGAATGGCCAGCCATTGATCGAGGCCGGCGCCGACCTGCTGGCGGTTATCGCCGGGGTGTTCGGCCACCCCGATGTCACCGCCACGGCACGGCGCATCAGCCAGTTGTTCCAGACCCATTCGGAGATCACCGCATGAGCGACGCCAGCCAGCGCTTCCAGCACGCCCAGCAACACATCCCTGGTGGGGTGAACTCACCCGTGCGCGCCTTCAAGGGCGTGGGCGGCGAGCCGGTGTTCATCGACCACGCCAGCGGCGCCTACATCTTCGACCCGGACGGTCGGCGCTACATCGACTACGTGGGGTCCTGGGGACCGATGATCCTCGGCCACGCCCACCCCGAGGTGCTGGCGGCCGTCGAGGAGACCGCGCGCCGCGGCCTGTCTTTTGGCGCGCCGACCGAGATCGAGACGCGCATGGCCGACAAGGTGTGCGAGCTGGTGCCCTCGATCGACCTGGTGCGCATGGTGTCCTCGGGCACCGAGGCCACCATGTCGGCGATTCGCCTGGCGCGCGGTTTCACCGGGCGCGACCACATCGTCAAGTTCGAGGGTTGCTACCACGGGCATTCCGATTCGCTGCTGGTGAAGGCCGGCTCGGGCGCGCTCACCCTGGGCGAACCCTCCTCGCCCGGGGTGCCGGCGGCACTGGCCGAACTGACCCTCACCCTGCGCTACAACGACGCCGAGCAGGTGCGCCAGGTGTTCGCCGAGACGGGCGAGCGCATCGCCTGCGTCATCGTCGAGCCGGTGGCCGGCAACATGAACTGCATCCCCCCGGTACCGGGTTTCCTCGAGACCCTGCGCGAGGTCTGTGACCAGTATGGCAGCGTGCTCATCTTCGACGAGGTGATGACCGGCTTCCGCGTGTCCCTCGGCGGCGCCCAGGGACACTACGGCATCCGTCCCGACCTGACCACCCTGGGCAAGGTGCTCGGCGGCGGCATGCCGGTGGGCGCCTTCGGCGGACGCCGCGACATCATGGAACACATCGCCCCGCTCGGCCCGGTCTACCAGGCCGGCACCCTGTCGGGCAACCCGGTGGCCATGGCCGCCGGGCTCCAGACCCTGGAACTGATCTCCACGCCCGGCTTCCACGAAGCCCTGGCCGGCAAGGTCGAGCGCCTGGTCGAGGGCATTCTCGCGCAGGCCCGCAGCGCCGGCGTGCCCATGACCCCCAACCGCGTGGGCGGCATGTTCGGCCTGTTCTTCACCGCGGCCGACCAGGTCACCGACTTTGCCGGAGCCACCGCCTGCGACCAGGAACGCTTCCGCCGTTTCTTCCACGGCATGCTCGAAGAAGGCGTGTACCTGGCACCCTCGGCCTTCGAGGCCGGCTTCGTCTCCTCGGCGCACAGCGACGAGGACCTGCAGGCAACCATCGACACGGCTGGCCGCGTGCTCTCCCGGCTGACTTGATCGATTCGTTCGCCCCCCTGCTCGACTGGATCGCCCAGCACCCCGAGTACGCGGGCTGGGTGATCTTCGGCATGGCCTTCGCCGAGTCGCTGGCCATCATCGGCATACTGGTGCCTGGGGTGGTGATCCTGTTCGGCGCGGGCACCCTGATCGGCTCGGGGGTGCTCGAATTCTGGCCGATGTGCGCCTGGGCGGTGGCCGGCGCGATACTCGGCGACGGCATCAGCTACGCCATCGGCCACCATTTCGACTACCTGGCCGAGCGCTGGCGCTGGTTCCGCCTGCACCCCGATCACCTCGAGCGGGCACACCGCTTCTTTGTGCAATGGGGAGACGTGAGCATCGTGCTGGGCCGCTTCTTCGGCCCCATCCGTGCCCTGGTACCCCTAGTCGCCGGCCTGATGGACATGCCGCCGAAGCGTTTCTACCTGGCCAATGTGCTCTCGGCCCTGGCCTGGGCCCCTGCCTACCTGCTGCCCGGCATGCTGGTGGGCGAGGCGGTGGACGAAGGCAACTGGACCCGGGTGGGCGTCGCCGGTGCAGGCGTCGCCGTGGTGCTCGGCCTGCTGTTCCTGCTGCGCAAGCGTTTCACATGAGCACCACTCTTCTCGACTACCTGCGCCATGGCCTCCCGGAGGGCGGCAGCCGCTACCGTGGCCACGGTGTCGACGACCCGTTGAGCGAGACCGGCTGGACCCAGATGCGCGCCACCCCCGCTGCGCTCGGCGGCTGGCAGGTGGTGGTCAGCTCGCCGCTGACCCGCTGCGCAGCCTTCGCGCAATGGCTGGCCGAGACGCACGACCTGCCCCTGCTCATCGACGAGGACCTGCGCGAAGTCGGCCTGGGCGACTGGGAAGGCCGCACCCGCGCCGAGTTGCAGGCCGAGCGCGCCGACGAGTACCACGCATGCTACGCAGACCCGGTGCACAACCGTCCCGCCGGCGCCGAACCACTGGAGGCCTTCGGCACCCGGGTGGCCACGGCCTTCCAGCGCATTGCTGCCCGCCATGCTGGACAACGGGTGCTGGTGGTCGCGCACGCCGGGGTGATCCGCGCCACCCTGGGGCATGTGCTCGCCGCCCCACCCGCCAACTGGTATCGTGCCGCGGTGGACAATGCCGCGATCAGCCGCTTCGCTCACGATGGCGAAAGCGCAAGGCTGGTCTGGCACAACTGGCGCCCACCGGAGGCCTCCTCGTGAACATGATCCGCGTGCTGTTCAAGCTGTTGCTCCTGGTCGCCGTGCTGTTCGTGGGCATCGGCCTGTTCCTGCCCGACCGGGCGCGGGTGGAGCGCGAGATCCTCATCGACACCCCGCCGGAACAGGTGTATCCCCTGATCGCCGACCTGCGCCAGTTCCAGCGCTGGTCGCCCTGGCGCCGGCACGTGGCGGACACCCGCTTTCACTTATCGGAACCGGCCAGCGGACCAGGCGCCGCCCTGAGCTGGGACAGCGGCGAAGAAGGCACTGGCGGCAGCATGACCATCGAAGAGACCCAGCCTCCGCGGCGCATCGTCATGCGCCTGCGTTTCGGCCAGGACCGCGAGGCGCGGATCGAGTTCCTGATCGAGCCGGCCGGGACCGGCGGCAGCCGTGTGCGCTGGCGATTCGACACCGCCTTCGGCCACGATATCTTCGGCCGCTACGTGGGCCTGATGCTCGACGGCATGCTGGGTCCGGATTACGAGACCGGCCTGCGCGATCTCAAGCGCCTGGCCGAGGAGAAGCACGACAATGACTGAGAGACTGTACGAACACCTTGATGCCCATACCACCCTGATCGACTGCCGCCTCTACCGCCCGCAACTGGCGGCCTGTTACCTGGTCGCCGATGGCGACCAACTGGCGCTGATCGACTGCGGCACCCGGCACTCGGTGCCGCAGATCCTCGAGGCGATCGCCGCCATCGGCGCCCGCCCCGAGCAGGTGCGCTGGATCATCCCCACCCATGTGCACCTCGACCACGCCGGAGGGGCGGGCGTGCTGATGCAACATTGTCCGAACGCCACCCTGGTCACTCACCCGCGGGGAGTGCCGCACCTGATCGATCCATCGAAACTGCAGGCCGGTGCCTCCGCCGTCTATGGCGAGGCCGCCTTCGCGCGCGACTTCGGCGCACTCGAGCCCGTGCCCAAGGCACGCACCCTGGCCGCCACCGACGGTGAGCGCCTGGCGCTGGGCGGGCGCGAACTGCTGTTCGTGCACACTCCCGGCCACGCCAATCACCATGGCTGCATCCTGGACACGACCAGCGGCTATCTGTTCACCGGCGACACCTTCGGCCTGGGCTACCGCGAACTGGCGCAACCCTCGCCCTTCCTCGTCGCCACCACCACCCCGGTGGCCTTCGACCCCGATGCCTGGTTGAGCACCCTGGAACACCTGCTCTCGCTCGATCCACAGGCCGTCTGTCTCACCCACTATGGCTGCTACCCCCAACCGGCGGCACTGGCGCCCATGCTGCGCGAGAGCATCGAGGCCCACCGGCGCATCGCCCTGGAGGAAGAACCCCGGGGCGAGGAAGGCCGGGACCAGCGTCTGCGTGAGGCCGTCGGCCAACTGCTGGTGGAAACCGCTGCGGCACATACCGGTCTGCCGCGCGAGACGGTCCACGAAGTGCTCGCCGGGGACATCACGCTCAACGCCCAGGGACTGGCGGTCTGGCTGGCACGACGTGCAAAGCGACGTGCTTCCTAGGCGCGGACCAATCCCCTCATGGAAATCAGCGCATGGATGCCGGGCAGAGCGCCCCGTATAATGGCCGACCTCCCAGGAATATCGCCATGTACCAGACAGACGACCTGCGCATCCAGAGCATCACCGAAGTCTCGCCGCCCTCGGTGATCCACGAACTGTTTCCCATCACCGAGGAGGCAGCGGCGACCGTGGCCGAATCACGCCAGGCCATCCACCGCATCCTGCACGGCGAGGACGACCGCCTTCTGGTGGTCATCGGTCCCTGCTCGGTGCACGACCCGGCCTCGGCGATCGACTATGCGCAGCGCCTCAAGGCAATGCGCGACCGCCTGATCGACGATCTCGAGATCGTGATACGCGTCTATTTCGAGAAGCCGCGTACCACCGTGGGCTGGAAGGGCCTGATCAACGACCCCCATCTGAACGAGACCTTCGATATCAACGAGGGCCTGCGCCGTGGGCGCAAGCTGCTGCTCGACATCAACAAGCTGGGACTGCCGGCGGGCACCGAGTTCCTCGACCTGATCAGCCCGCAGTACATCGCCGACCTGATCGCCTGGGGCGCGATCGGCGCGCGCACCACCGAGAGCCAGGGGCACCGCGAACTGGCCTCGGGCCTGTCCTGTCCCATCGGCTTCAAGAACGGCACCGACGGCACGGTGCGCATCGCCATCGACGCCATGCGCGCTGCCGCGCGCCCGCACGTCTTCATGTCGCTCACCAAGAAGGGGCACTCGGCCATCTTCCGCACCACCGGCAACGAGGACACTCACATCATCCTGCGCGGCGGCCAGCGGCCCAACTACGACCAGGAATCGGTCGCCGATGCCGCCGAGAAGATGCGCCAGGCCGGGCTGCGCGCCAACCTGATGATCGATTTCAGCCATGCCAACAGCCGCAAGCAGCACGAGAAGCAGATCGACGTGGCGCGCGACGTGGCCGGGCAGATCGCGCGCGGCAATCGCGACATCATGGGCGCCATGATCGAAAGCCACCTGGTCGGTGGTCGTCAGGACCTGGTCCCCGGCCGCAAGCTGACCTACGGCCAGAGCATCACCGATGCCTGCATCGCCTGGGAGGATTCGGTGCCGGTACTCGAACAGCTCGCCGAGGCGGTGCGCGCACGCCGCAAGGCCTGATTCCCGGCGTTCAGCCGATCATGCGTGAAACCTTGAGCACCTCGGGGATGGCGCGGATACGGCGGAAGATGGCGGCCAGGTGCTTGCGGTCACGCAGCGTGATGGCAAAACGCAGGCTGGTGCTCAGGCCGTCGCGCTCCTCGCTGCGCACCTCCTCGATGTTGGAGCCGGCCCCGGCGATGGCCGAGGCGACCGTTGCCAGCAGGCCGCGCTGGTTGCCGGCGTCCACACGGATGGTGGTGGTGAACTCGCCCTCGACCTGATCGGCCCATTGCACATCGATCCAGCTCTGTCCCTGGCGGCGGAAGTCGCCCAGGTTGGGGCAGTTCTGGTGATGCACCACCATGCCGCGCCCCGGCGAGAAGATGGCCACCACCGGGTCGCCGGGGACGGGGCCGCAGCACTTGCCGAAGCTCACCACCAGCCCCTCGCTACCCTTGATGACCAGCGAACCGGCCGCCGCCTCGTCGCCCTCATCCTCGTGATCGTGCAGCACCAGCAGGCGCGCTACCAGGCGGGCCATGCGGTTGCCCAGGCCGATCTGCTGCAACAGCTCATCGAGATCGGGATGCCCCAACTCCTCCAGCGCCGCCTGCAACTCCTCATGGCCAATGTCTTCCAGGCGCACGTCCAACAGCTCCAGTTCACGCTCGAGCAGCCGCCGCCCGAGCTCGATGGCCTCACGCTGCTCCAGGCGCTTGAGATAGGAACGGATGGTGGCACGCGCCTTGCCGGTGACCACGAAGTTCAGCCAGGCGGGATTGGGCCGGGCGTCGGGCTTGGTGATGATCTCCACCGTCTGCCCGCTGCGCAGCGGGGTGCGCAGCGGCGCAAGCTGGCGATCGACCCGCGCCGCCACGCACTGGTTGCCGATGTCGGAGTGCACCGCGTAGGCGAAATCGATCGCCGTGGCGCCGCGCGGCAGCACGATGATTTTGCCGCGCGGGGTGAACACGTAGACCTCGTCGGGAAACAGGTCGACCTTGACGTGCTCGAGGAACTCGATGGAGTTGCCCGAGCTCTTCTGCACCTCGAGCAGGCCACGCAGCCATTCGGCAGCAGCGTCCGAACTGAGATTGCCGGCCGGCGCACCCTTGTACTGCCAGTGGGCCGCGATGCCCTGCTCGGCCACGCGGTGCATGTCGCGGGTACGGATCTGGATCTCGATGGGGATACCCTGGGGACCGAACAGCACGGTGTGCAGCGACTGGTAGCCGTTGGCCTTGGGGATGGCGATGTAGTCCTTGAAGCGTCCCGGCATGGGACGGTAGAGATTGTGTACCGCGCCGAGCACGCGATAGCAGGTGTCCACCGAATCGACCACGATGCGGAAGGCGAACACGTCGGCCAGGTCGTTGAGCGACTGCTTCTTGTCGCGCATCTTGCGGTAGATGCTGTAGACCCGCTTCTGCCGGCCATAGACCTCACCTTCCAGGCCTTCCTGCTCGAGACGCGCCGTGATGACCTTCTGCACGTCCTCGACAAGCTCGCGACGGTTGCCACACAGGCGCTTGAGCGCGGCACGCAGCACCCGGTCGCGCCATGGCCAGTAAGCGCTCATGCACAGGTCTTCCAGCTCGTGCCGGATGCTGTTGATGCCCAGACGGTTGGCGATGGGAACGTAGATCTCGAGGGTCTCGCGCGCGATGCGTCGCGCCTTGGTCGGCTTCATCACCCCCAGGGTACGCATGTTGTGCAGGCGGTCGGCCAGCTTGATGAGGATGACCCGGATGTCGCGGGTCATGGCCAGCAGCATCTTGCGGAAATTCTCGGCCTGCGCCTCGGCGCGGGAGCGGAAGTTCAGGTGTGTCAGCTTGCTGACCCCGTCGACCAGCTCGGCCACGCCTTCGCCGAACTCTTCGGTCAACCGCTCCTTGGAGATGCCGGTATCCTCGATGACATCATGCAACAGGGCGGCCATCAGGCACTCGTGGTCCATGCGCAAGAGGATACGCGCCACCGCGATGGGGTGATAGACGTAGGGTTCGCCGGAGAGGCGCTTCTGGCCCTCGTGGGCCTCGGCACTGAACAGGTAGGCGCGATAGGCTTCACGCACCTGGTCGGCATCGAGATAGGTTTCGAGTTCGGCCAGCAGGTCACTGACCAGGAAACGCTGCTCGACCGCCGCCTGCGCGGCCTCCTCGCCACTCTGTTTCAGGGGTGGATCGGCAGCGTCGCGCGACACCGGTCAGGCTCAGCCTTCGTCCTGCGGCTCCTCGAAGGCCCCCAGTTCCCCGGCCAGGGCCGCAGCCAGCTCCTCGTCGATGGACTCCTCGCTCTCTTCCGGCTCTTCCAGGATGTCGCGGGTGATCAGTCCCTCGGCGATCTCGCGCAGGGCCACCACGGTCGGCTTGTCGTTCTCCCAGGGCACCAGCGGCTCGACGCCATTGGCCAGCTGGCGCGCGCGCTTGGCGGCCATCAGGACCAGATCGAACCGGTTGTCCAGATGCTCCAGACAGTCTTCGACAGTGATACGGGCCATGTGCTACTCCAAAAAACCGTGTTTCCGCGGGATTTCCGCGGGAATAAAGGCGAATTGTACCCCAGAATGCCCTTTCGCGGCCAATCGGCCGAAGTCTGGCCCCGGGAGCGGTTCGGCACGGAATGGGTTCGGCCCGTGGACGGACCTCCTACCGGTGGGAGCGGCGTCCTCGCCGCGAACGGTTCGGCCCGGGGACGGGCCTCCTACAGATAGGAGCGGCGTCCCGCTGCGAAAAATCCGCAACAGGGATTGCGCCGAAAATCATTCCCCCAGCATGGCCCGCAGGGCCGTTTCGTGACGCAGCGCCTGGCGCTGGGTGCGCAGGCGCTCAGCGGCGACGATGTGCGCCAGGTCCTCCAGCGCGGTCTCGAAGCGGTCGTTGATCACCAGGTAGTCGTACTCGGCATAGTGCGACAGCTCGGCGCGGGCATCGCGCATGCGGCGTTCGATGACCTCTTCGCTGTCCTGGCCACGGGCGCCCAGACGCTCATGCAGAGCCTCGATGGACGGTGGCGCGATGAAGATGGACACCGCCTCGGGGAAACGCGCCCGCACCTGGCGCGCACCCTGCCAATCGATCTCTACCACCACGTCATGACCTGCGGCCAGTTGTTCACGCACCCCGGCCTCGCTGGTGCCGTAGTAGTTATCGAACACCCGGGCATGCTCAATGAAGGCCTGCTCGGCCACCAGGTGCTGAAAGGTCTCGACATCGACGAAATGGTAGTGCACCCCATCCTGCTCACCGGGCCGCATCGGCCGGGTGGTATGCGAGACCGAGAGCCTGAGCCCCGAATCACGCGCCAGCAACTCGCGCAGCAGGCTGGTCTTGCCAGCCCCGGAAGGGGCCGAGACGATGAAGAGGATGCTGGGTCGGGTCATGACGCAGGGCTCCTGTTCGCTGTGAGTCATTCGATGTTCTGCACCTGTTCGCGCATCTGCTCGATGAGCACCTTCATCTCCACCGAGATGGCGGTGGTCTCGGCATCCGCCGACTTCGACCCCAGGGTGTTGGCCTCGCGGTTGAGTTCCTGCATCAGGAAGTCCAGGCGGCGTCCCACCGGCTCGTCGCTGCCCAGCACGCGCTCGACCTCGTCGAGATGAGTGGCCAGACGGTCCATCTCCTCGTCCACGTCGAGGCGCTGTGCGAGCAGGACCATCTCCTGCTCCAGGCGAGCGGGGTCGAGCTCTCCTGCGACCTCGGCGAGCCGGGCGCGCAGGCGCTCGCGGACACCCTCGATGACCTCCGGCATGCGCTCGCGGGCACGGACCACCTGCTCGCGCATGGCAGCCAGGCGCTGGTGGATCAATTCTGCCAGGCGCGCGCCCTCACGCTCACGCGCGGCCACCAGTTCATCCAGTGCAGAATCCAGGGCCTGCAGAGCCACCTGTTGCACCGGGGTGAAATCCTGTTCCGCGGTCTCCAGCACGCCGGGCCACTGCATGATATCGGTGACGGTCGGCAACGAGGAGGTGTGCAGGAACCTGAGCAACTGCTGCGAGGCATCCAGCAACTGAGACACCACTCGCTCGTTGACCCGGATCTCGCCCTTGGCCGCCTCGCCAGGGCGAAAGCGCAGGCTGCATTCGACCTTGCCGCGTCCCAGACGCTGCCCGACCCGCTCGCGCACACTCGGCTCGAGGGCGCGTAATTCCTCGGGCAGGCGCACTGTCGTCTCCAGGTAGCGATGGTTGACGCTGCGGATCTCCCAGGTCAGTTCGCCATAGGCGTCGCGCACCTGGTGACGTGCAAAAGCGGTCATGCTGCGAATCATCGTTACCTCACCAAATCCCGATTGCAAATCGGTGTATCATAGGGGGCAGGAAGCTACAGCGTACAGGATTTATCGCTGCCCTACTGACTGCCATGTCCACGACGCCACCCCGCGAAGCCCTGCGCCCGGGCACTCACCTGGACTGCTATCGCATCATCAAGTTGATCGGCAGCGGCGGCTTCAGCCTGATCTACCTGGCTGAAGACGAGGACAGCCACGACGAGGTGGCCATCAAGGAGTACTTTCCCAAACGCTTTGGCCATCGTTCCGAACGCACCGGGCACGTCTCGGTCAATGCCCCGGAGAAGCACACCAGCTTCGAACGCGGGCGCCGCCTGTTCTACCAGGAAGCGAACATCCTGGCCCAGCTCGATCACCCCAACATCGTGCGCGTGCGCAATTGCTTCCTCGCCAACAACACTGCTTATCTGGTAATGGACTACGAGCCGGGCAAGAACCTGGGACGCTACATCAAGAAGCGCAATGGCAATCTCAGCACCAACTTTCTGATGACGGTGTTCCCGCCACTGCTCGACGCGCTGGATGCGATTCACGCCACCAACAATCTGCACCTGGACATCAAGCCGTCCAATATCCACCTGCGCCCCGGGGGCAATCCGTTGCTGCTCGATTTCGGAGCGGTCTATCACCTGGACGACGTGGGAGAAAAGAAGGCACAGGTCATCACCCCCGGATTTTCCCCGATAGAACAATACTATACCTCCGCAAAGGTCGGTCCCTGCTCGGACGTGTACGCCATTGGCGCGAGCATGCGCGCCTGCATAGAGGGGCGCCCGCCCCCCTCGGCCGTGGAACGCCACGCCAAGGACGAACTGGTGCCGGCGGTCGAGCTGTTTACCAAACTTTATCCCCGGCACCTGCTGGAAGCCGTGGACTGGGCGATGCGGGTGGAGGCGAACGAGCGTCCCCAAACCGCCCTGGAACTGCGCAAGGCCTTGCTGGGAGAGATAGCTGTGCCTAAACTGGAGGCGAAGGGAGGCGCATCGTCCAATGAACAAGCAGCTCCATGAGGCAAAAAGGATCAGCCTGACCGGCGACCGGCAGAACAACCAGGATCGGAGCATCGTACTGGAGTCCGGCAGCACCACGCTGCTGGCGGTAGCCGACGGGCTTGGCGGACACCCCAAGGGTGAGGTCGCTGCCCAGCTGTTCATCGACACCTGCGAGCATATGCTGCGCCGGGCGGAGCAGCCCATCCGCGACCCCCGCCGCTTCATGTACGAGTGCATCCAGCGCGCACATCACGCCATCATCAACTTCGGTGACCGGCAAACCCCGCCGATCTGTCCACGCTCGACCGCGGTGATGGCCATCGTCCAGTATGGCAAGGCCTGGTGGGCCCATGTGGGCGACAGCCGCCTGTACCTGATCCGCGAGAGCAGCATCCTGGTGCAGACCCACGACCACAGCCTGGTGCACTCCATCGACCAGCCGCCAACCACCGGCAAGAGCCGTTCTGCCATCACCCGCAGCCTCGGCGGCCTGGATCAGCCACCCGAGATCAGCTTCGGCATCCCCATGAGCCTGCAGGAAGGCGACACCCTGCTGTTGTGTACCGACGGACTCTGGAACCAGGTCCCCCAGGACGACCTGATCAGCCTGCTCTCGGAACAGGACCTCGGCGCCGGCCTGCAACGTGCCGGGCACGTCGCCGCCAGCCGGCCACGCAGCGACAACATCACCGCCATTGCCCTGCGCTGGGGGCCGCCGCCCGGTCGCCCTGCCGAGCGCGCCACCGCAGGCCGGGTCTCCGATCCACTCGAAGAGACCATCAGCGAGCTGCGCGAAGTACTGACCCGCGGCAGCACGACCTCCCCCTGAGCCGGCCCCCTTTTCATCGCGCGCTGCGGGCGTTACTGTTCGCGCCTGTCTGAAACCCTTGCCCAGAGATAGCCCCATGAGACCCAGTGGCAGAGCGCTCGAACAGCTGCGCCCCGTGCAGTTCGCCCGTCATTTCACCAAACATGCGGAGGGTTCGGTGCTGGCCAGCTTCGGCGACACCCGTGTGCTGTGCACCGCCTCGGTGGAAAACCGCCAACCGCGCTGGATGAGCGACGCCCCCGGTGGCTGGATCACCGCCGAATACGGCATGCTCCCTCGCTCCACGCACGAACGCATGGGACGCGAGGCGGCGCGTGGCAAGCAGGGTGGCCGCACCCTGGAGATCCAGCGCCTGATCGGCCGCGCCCTGCGCGCCGCGGTAGATCTGGAGAAACTCGGGCCACGCACCATCACCCTGGATTGCGACGTGATCCAGGCCGATGGCGGCACCCGCACCACCGCCATCTCCGGCGCCTTCGTGGCCCTGCGGGACGCCATCGATCACCTGCTGGCCAACGGTACGCTGACCGAAGACCCGGTGCTGCACCACGTCGCCTCGGTGTCGGTGGGCATCTACCAGGGGGTACCGATACTCGACCTCGACTATGCCGAAGATTCCAATGCCGAGACCGACATGAACGTGGTGATGGACGTGACCGGCCGCTTCATCGAGATCCAGGGTACCGCCGAGGGCGCCCCCTTCGACCGCCAGGAAATGCTGGCCATGCTCGATCTGGCCGGTGAAGGCATTCGGCAGATCATCGCCGCCCAGCGGGCGGCCCTGGAGGAGACAACCACATGAAGATCGTTCTTGCGAGCAACAACAAGGGCAAGCTGCGTGAGCTCGGCGAGCTGCTGGCCGATCACGACATCGAACTGGTCCCACAGGGCGAGCTGGACATCCCCGAGGCCGTGGAAGACGGCCTGAGCTTCGTGGAAAACGCCATACTCAAGGCGCGCCACGCCTGTGCCCTCAGCGGCCTTCCGGCCATCGCCGACGACTCCGGCCTGGAAGTCGATGCCCTGAGAGGCGCCCCCGGCATCCACTCCGCTCGCTATGCCGGCACGCACGGAGACGATGCCGCCAACAACCGCAAACTGCTCGAGGCGCTGCGCGAAGTGCCCGACGAAGACCGCACCGCCCGTTTCCAGTGCGTGATGGTGTTCATGCGCCACGCAAAGGATCCGACCCCCATGGTCTGCCAGGGGAGCTGGGAAGGGCGCATACTGCACGAACCACGGGGCGAGAACGGCTTCGGTTACGACCCGCTGTTCTGGGTGCCGGATGAGAACGCCACCGCGGCCGAACTGCCGGCCGGGGTCAAGAATGCCCTGAGCCACCGGGGCAAGGCCCTGCGCGAGCTGATGCGGCGGCTGACGGAACGCGGATTATGAGGAAAGGGCCTTAGACAACCCGCAATCAAGCCCCCCCACCTGGAGGAACATCAGGAGGGAAAGAGGGGCCGAAGGTACTTCTTCAGGGGCGCCTATGCGCTCACCGCAAGGCCCCCGAAAAATTCTGAAAGACCGGAAAAGTCGCCGGCACACGGCGGGTCTCCTCTTGCGAAGCAGGCAGCATTGCCGCTCATTTACTTCCATCGCAGAGAGGAGAGTCCCCATGAAGACCCTGATTGCAACCGCCATCATCGCCCTGGTCAGCAGTTCGGCCCACGCCTGGCAGCCGCGTTTCGACGCCCAGCAATTCTACGAAGGGCAGAAGACCTCGAACCTGCGCATCGCCGCCGAACCCTCGGACAGCGCCCTGTACACCGAGGGCAACATCGATACCGGCGCGAGTGCCCCGACTCAAGGTCACCGGATCGGCCACATCGACCAGGGCAACGACAACAATCTTTACCAGGAAGGCAACTACGAGGTGTGATTCCAGCGCTTGGTGACTGTCACCTGGCCTCCCTCGGGAGGCCTTTTCTTGTGGTGCCGGAGGCCTGTCTCAAGGAAGCCAACGCGGGGAGGAGACCGGCTGGAGAGTCCAGGCCAGCACAATCCCTCCTTATGACTTCTCCCGCAAACGGCGAAGGTACCTGTTTGGCAGCCCCTTGAAGCAACCTTCTGCCGGCGACCTCGGTGCCGATTTATGTGCCTCCGGTGAAAGAAGCAAGGCCGACAACCGGTCTCATAAGCGGACCCGTATAGATATCACGCATTGTGGAGAAATCATCATGAAAACCCTGATTATCGCCGGCCTCATCGGCCTGAGCAGCAGCGTCCTGGCTCTCGACAACGACCTGTATATCGAGGGGCACTTTCCCATCATCACCGACGTTGTGACCATGGGGACTCCCATGCCGATCGGTGACCCTGCCAACGAGGAGCTGTATCTCGAAGGCCACTTCCCGATTATCGACAAAATCCGCGATCGCGAAGCAATCGTGGACAGCATCAACCCGGACGACCTGTACCTCGAGGGCAACTACTCCTTCTTCCCGGTCTGAGGCACATCGCAACGTGGGCTGCCCCAAGCGGCCCATCCCCTACCAGCGGAATAGGATCCACTGGTTGACGTTTGGCCCCCTGGTGGGGTCATCGCGCGTGTACTCCAGTTCACCGTCACCATCGTGATCAACAAAGTAGTAGGGCGGCCCGACACGGGGCTGCACCCGCACCATGACCAGGCGACCGTTGAGGCGGTACTCGTAGATCTTTTCGGTACGGGTCTCGCGGATGGTGACCTCGGGCTCCAGCGGCTCGCCCGAATGCAGCACCGGCGGCGGCTCCGGCGCCTCGATGGGGACCGGCTCGGATTCGGCCCACGCCACGCTCATCACTACCTCCAGCATCATGCCGCCCAACCACCTGGCTACCGGTCGCATACCTGCACTCCCAAAAGACTTCATGTTCCGGTCTCCAAGTATAGGGGTTGCGGGAAACCGGTGCGTAACGTAGGTCACGGATTGTTCCCGTTACAGTTCCAGCAGGATCTCCTGCTCTTCCTCGGAGGGCTCGAGACTGCGCGACTCATAGTGCGCAAAGATGGCATCCACGATCTCGGCCGGTTCGTCGAGCACCTGGATCAGGTCCATGTCCTCGGGACTGATGGTACCCGCTGCAATCAGGGTGTTGCAGAACCAATCCACCAGCCCTGCCCAGAAATCGGACTCCACCAGAATGATGGGAATGCGCCGTGACTTGCCGGTTTGCACCAGGGTGAGGATTTCGGCCAGCTCATCGAGGGTGCCAAAGCCACCCGGCAACACCACGTAGGCCGAGGCGTATTTCACGAACATCACCTTGCGTGCAAAGAAGTGCCGGAAATTCAACGAAATGTCCTGGTAGCGGTTGGGCTCCTGCTCGTGCGGCAACTCGATGTTCACGCCGATGCTCGGCGACTTGCCGGCCTGTGCGCCCTTGTTGGCCGCCTCCATGATCCCCGGCCCGCCGCCGGAGACCACCGAGAAACCGGCATCGGAGAGCAGGCGCGCCGTCTGCTCCGCCTTGGCATACCAGGGGTGATCCACCGGCGTGCGTGCCGAGCCGAAGATGCTCACCGAGGGCTGGATCAGGCACAGCCGCTCGAAGCCTTCGACGAACTCGGCCATGATCTGGAAGATGCGCCAGCTCTCTCGCGTGAGTTCCTTCCTGGCCTCGTTGCGGGTGAAACGTCCGACGGTCTGGTGATTCATGGTCCTTACCCTTGGAAAACAGGGGATGGAGCCCCCTTGCCGAAGCGGTTAGGATAACAGCCGGACGCAGGCTTCTGCCTGCCCCTTTTCCGTCAGCGAACAACGGCCCGCCGGCCGCACCGAGAGACCATGATTCGAACCACTGTGATCGGCCTGGGCGCCATGGGCGCCGGCATGGCCGCCAACCTGCATCACGCCGGCCTGCTGGCCGCCGCCTGGAACCGTACCCCCGAGCGCGGACGCGCCGCTGCCGAGCGCTTCGGTTTCCGCTACACCGAGCACCTGCAAGCAGCCGTACAGGCGGCCGACCTGGTCATCACCTCGGTCTCCGCCGACGAGGATCTGCTCGAGATCAGCCGACGCATCGCCCCGCTGTTGCAGGCCGGCAACGTGGTGATCGATACCTCCACGGTGGCCATCCAGACCGTGCGTGAGGTCGCCGAGCTCTACGGCGCACACGGAGTGCACTTTCTCGACGCCCCGGTCTCCGGCGGTCGCGAGGGCGCCGAACAGGGCAAGCTGGTGATGATGGTGGGCGGCGATGCCGAGATCCTGCACCAGGTCATGCCGGCGCTCGAGGCGATCAGCCGCAAGGTGGTGCACATGGGGCCGGTGGGCAGTGGGCAGGCGACCAAGGCCATCAACCAGATCATGGTCGCCGGCATCAATCACGCGGTCACCGAGGCCCTGGCCTTCGGCCGCCACCAGGGGCTGGACATGGACAAGGTGATCGAGGCGGTGAGCAGCGGCGCGGCGGCCAACTGGTTCCTGGAACACCGGGGCCGATCGATGTGCGACGGGCGCTTCGAGCCAGGTTTCCGGGTTGCCCTGCACCACAAGGACCTCCGCATCTGCCAGCAGATGCTGGCCGAAGACGACCTGCGCCTGCCGATGATCGAGATGACCCTGGTCAACTACCAGCGGCTGATGGATGCCGGCCACGGCGACGAGGACATCTCCGCCCTGTTCCGGCTCAAGAAAGACCTGTTCGACAAGGGCTGAGCCCAGGCATGCACAACCTCAACCCGCGCCAGCGCGAGGCGGTGCGCTACCTCGATGGTCCCTGCCTGGTGCTCGCCGGTGCCGGCTCGGGAAAGACCCGGGTCATCACCGCCAAGATAGCCCACCTGGTCGAGCACGCCGGGATAGCGCCGCGTCACCTGTTTGCCGTGACCTTCACCAACAAGGCTGCGCGCGAGATGAAATCGCGTGTCGAGCAATTGATCGGCGGCCGCGACACGCGCGGACTCAATGTCTCGACCTTTCACACCTTCGGCCTCAACCTGCTGCGCCGCGAACTGGCAGCAGCCGGACTACGGCGCGGTTTCAGCATCCTCGACGAACAGGATGTCGAGCAACTGCTGCGCGAGCTGTCGAAACAGACCGAACTGGACCGCCAGCGACTGCAGATGGCGCGCCACCGCATCTCGGCCTGGAAGAACGAACTGATCTCGCCCGAGGCCGCCCTGTCGCGGGCAGAAGATGATCTCGACGCCTTCCACGCCGCGCTCTACGGCGCCTACCAGGAGGCGCTGAGAGCCTACAATGCGCTGGACTTCGACGATCTCATCCTGCGCCCGGTACAACTGCTGGAACAGGACGCCGAACTGCGCGAGCGCTGGCAGAACCGCGTCCGTCATCTGCTGGTCGATGAGTACCAGGACACCAACGGCGCCCAATATCGCCTGGTGCAGTTGCTGGTCGGGGTACGGGCGGCCTTCACCGTGGTGGGGGATGACGACCAGTCGATCTATGCCTGGCGGGGTGCCCGCCCCGAGAACCTGGCGCGCCTCAAGGCCGACTATCCGCAACTGGCGGTCATCAAGCTGGAGCAGAACTACCGCTCCACCGGGCGTATCCTGCGCGCCGCCAACACCCTGATCGCCAACAACCCCCACGTATTCGAAAAACGCTTGTGGAGCGAACTGGGCCCGGGCGAACCGATCCGCGTGATCCACTGCCGTGACGAGGAAGCCGAGGCCGACCGGGTCGCCAGCGAGATCGTCCAGCACCGCTTCCGTCACGGCAGCCGGTACGGCGACTTTGCCATCCTGTATCGCGGCAACCATCAGGCACGTGCCTTCGAGAAGGCCCTGCGCACGCACAACATCCCCTATTTCCTCAGCGGCGGCACCGCCTTCTTCTCGCGCACCGAGATCAAGGACCTGATGGCCTACCTGCGCCTGCTCGCCAACCCCGACGACGACACCGCCCTGCTGCGCATCATCAACACGCCACGCCGCGAGATCGGCCACACCACCCTGCAGAAGCTCGCTGCCTGGGCTGCCGAGCGGAACGGCTCGCTGTTTGACGCCATCGACAGCCTGGGGCTGGAACAACAGCTCGCCGCCCGCCCCCTGGCGCGCCTGCGCGAGTTTCGCGAATGGCTCATCGGCCTGCAACGCCTGGCGGAGCACACACCACCGGCGAACGTGCTCGAACAACTGCTCGACGACCTGGAATATCGAGACTGGCTGAGCCAGCAGAGCAGCAGTGAACGGGTCGCAGAGCGGCGCTGGGAGAACGTGCGCGATCTGGTCGAATGGCTGCAACGCCTGCAGGCCGACGAACACAAGGGCGAGACCCTGCCCGAACTGGTCGCCCACCTGTCGCTGATGGACATCCTCGAGCGCCAGGACGAGGACGAGGCGGGTGACCGCGTGGCGCTGATGACCCTGCACGCGGCCAAGGGCCTGGAGTTCCCGGTGGTGTTCCTGGTCGGCATGGAAGAAGGCCTGCTGCCTCACCAGAGCAGCATCGAGGATGACGATATCGAAGAAGAACGCCGCCTCGCCTATGTGGGCATCACCCGCGCTCGCCGTGAGCTTATCATCACCACCGCCGAATACCGCCGCCGCGCGGGCGAGCGGGTACGCTGCGAACCCAGCCGCTTTCTCCAGGAACTTCCCGCCGACGACCTGCAACAGGAAGGACGCGGGATCAAGATCAGCGAAGAAGAACGCCACGCCCGCGGGCTGGCCAGCCTCGCCAACCTCAAGGCCATGCTCGAGGGCTGAACGCCATTCGCGGCGAGGACGCCGCTCCTACCGCAGGTGGCCTGCCCTCGGGCCGAACCGTTCGCGGCGGGGACGCCGCTCCAGCACCAAGAGACCCGTCGCCAAGCCGCATATCCGTGGCCGCAACCCGGCCCCTTGCTCTCCTCCTGGAAATTTTCTTGAAAAAGCATATTGACATTTAAGAAAATGCTTATATACTGTTTCACATCGACAGCAGCACCGTCGAATCAGAACCCCGCTAAATCGATACGTTCAGGAGAACAACACCATGAAAAAGATCATCGCTATCGCTGCCATCATCGCTTCCGCCCAAGCTGCTGCCTTCTGGGATTCCAACAACGGTTCCACCAACGGTGCCTACAACGGTAACGGCGACTTCGTCGGCAACGGCAACGCCGAAGGCGAAGCCACCTTCTCCATGACCTTCAAGGGCCGTGGCAAGACCGCCGGCGACTTCAAGGGCAACGGCGACACCAACGGCAACTGGGCCGGCTACGGCTACGACCAGCCCTACTACGCCCCCTACGGCTACGGTGCTCCGGCTGCCCCGGTGGCTCCCGCCGCCCCCGCTGCTCCGGCCGCTCCCGCTGCCAAGTAATTCGGCTTCGGCCTGAGTTCGCAGCAAAAGGCCCCGTGCTCCGGCACGGGGCCTTTTTCGTGTGCATTCAGCGAACCGAGTCGCCGATGGCGAAGTCACGCCGCGCCGCCACGATGGAAACCGTAAAGCCAGCGATCACATCCAGCAGCGACATCAGCGCCAGGGCAAAGAAGGTCGAGGTGCCACAACCGGCCACCATCAGGAACTCGACCAGGAAGACAATGAACACCAGCATCGACAGGGTATGGTCCAGCACCGAGGCCATCCCCGTGCCGGTGGACTTGAAGATCTCGAAATACAGCACCAGCACCCCACCGACCACGAAGGCATCATGGGCACTGAACACCCACTGCGCGCCGGACATGAGGTGGACGGCAAACAACTTGCCTGCCAGCGCAGTGTGTACGTCGCCGGTCAGCATCACCAGGTTGTAGATGGCCAGGGGAACGACAAACAGGGGGGATGGCGCGCAGCATCGGGAAATCTCCGGGAACAGTACGAGGTGTGGCGCATTATCCCCCGGATTCGATGGCACTGCATCCGGGCCTTGCGGCCGGCAGACCCCGTGGCACACCGAAGCCACGTGAGTCGAAACCTTGCTCCCCTCGTGATCGACTTCCCGTTCGCAATCTGGCGGGCTTCAGGGTATTCGCCCATCCAAAAGCAACGGGCCTTCCCGCCGATGGCAGAAAGGCCCGTCTCGCAGGGCGCCGGCAAACCCGGCGCGGGATCCGGCTTACTTCAGGCTCAGGATCCACTCGACCAGTTTCCTGGCCTCTTCGTCGGTCACGTTGTTGGGCGGCATGGGGATCTGACCCCAGACACCGGCGCCACCCGTCTTGACCTTGGCAACCAGCTTGTCCACCGCACCGGCGTCACCGGCGTACTTGGCGGCAACGTCCTTGTAGGCAGGACCGACGACCTTGTTGTCCACCTGGTGACAACCCAGACAGTTCTTGGCCTGGGCCAGGGCACTGGCGTCCTCGGCGGCCATGACCGGCGCGGTCAGGACGGAGGCCAGCAGGGCGGAAAGCAGCAGTACCTGTTTCTTCATCTGGATTACTCCCTATTCAGTTGATGGGTCTCGTGCAGATCTCGATCGGCGACGGCACCGGTTGCAGGGCGATCGACCAGACCGCGACATAAGCTGTATCAGCATATCATGAATCAGCGACCATCCAGATCTGCTCCACGCACCCCAGTTGATCCAGCGCAAATGGCCAGAGCAGCCGCTATCGCGACCCGGCCCCATGTCACCACAGTAGACGGATGGGGTTCCACGGAAGCAGGCGTTACAGGAAGTCGCGCAGTTCCGCCATGGAGTCGATCACCCGGTCCGGGCCGTAGTTGCGAATGTCCTCGCCGTGGTTGTAGCCATAGCTCATGCATACGATCTGGAAACCGGCCGCGCGCGCGGCCTTCACGTCGCTGACCGAGTCGCCGATCATCAGCGACTGCTCCGGTGCCACGCCGAAGTGCTGCGCCGCATGCAGCAGAGGGCCGGGGTCGGGCTTCTTCACCGGCAGGGTATCGCCGGAGACGACAATACCGAAGTCATCGTACACCCCCAGATCCTTGAGCAGGGGGATGGTGAACTGCGCCGCCTTGTTGGTCACGCATCCCAGGCGGTACCCCTGCGCCTCGAGGTAATCCAGGCCCTCGCGCACGCCGGGGTAGAGGCAAGAGCGTTTTGAAGTGTTCTCGGCGTACAGGCCCAGGAAAATGGGATAGGCACGCGCGAATTCCTCGTCCGAGGGCTCACCATCCAGGCTGCCGGTCAGTGCCCGACGCACCAGGCGTTCGACCCCGTTGCCCACCCAGTCACGCACCCGGACCTCGCCCCAGGGCTCGCGACCGATGGCCTTCATCATCTCGTCCACGCAGAAGGCCAGGTCGGGTACCGAATCGACCAGGGTGCCATCCACGTCGATCAGGATCATTTCAGGCTTGCGAATGCTCATGCAATGCCTCCGGAAAGAGAAGAAAATACCCTGACAGCGTCCGGGACCCTGTCAGGGTGGGCGACACGTCAGCCGGGGCGGCGCTCAGCCAACCTTGGCCAGCTCGTCGCGCATCTCCTGGATGATGGTGTCGTACTTGTTGGGATCGGACTCGTTGCGCTTGCCGAAGATACCGGAGCCCGAGACGAAGGTGTCGGCGCCGGCCGCGGCGATCTCGGCGATGTTGTCCACCTTCACCCCGCCGTCGATCTCCAGGCGGATGTCCAGGCCCGCGTCGTCGATGATCTTGCGTACCCGCTTGAGCTTGTCCAGCGCCGAGGGGATGAAGCTCTGGCCACCGAAGCCGGGGTTGACCGACATCAGCAGGATCATGTCGAGGTTCTCCAGCTCGTAGTCCAGGTAGCTCAGCGGGGTGGCGGGGTTGAACACCAACCCGGCCTTGCAGCCGGCCGACTTGATCATCTGGATGGTGCGGTCGATGTGATCCGAGGCCTCGGGATGGAAGGTGATGTAGGTGGCACCGGCCTCGGCGAAGTCACCGACCAGGCGATCCACCGGGCTGACCATCAGGTGCACATCGATGGGAGCGGTGATGCCGTGCTTGCGCAGGGCCTCGCAGACCAGCGGGCCGATGGTCAGATTGGGCACATAGTGATTATCCATGACATCGAAATGGATGATGTCGGCACCCGACGCCAGCACGTCGTCGCATTCCTGTCCCAGCTTGGCGAAATCCGCCGAGAGAATGGAGGGTGCGATCTGGAAATCTGCCATGGTTCTGCTCCTGACCGGCCGGGCCGGTGATAAACTGAAGTATCTGGGGTCCGGCCGCCGGCCGGACGAAAATCCGGGCCGCCACTCTAACGCAAAAGGCCCATCCTGTGCAGTCGGGAGGGACCATGCGCCGAACCATCTGCCTGTTGATGCTCTGCTGCCTGCTGCCCGCCGCCTGGGCAGGCGATGCGGCACGCGAGCGACGCATTGCCGAACAGATCCGCGACGCCATCCTCGACGGCGAGGTGCTGACGCTCGAGGCGGCAGGTCAGCCTTTCCTGGCTATCCACCAGCGCACCGAGCGCAGCCCGGCGCGCGGCGCGGCGCTGATCCTGCACGGCCGCGGCGCCAACCCCGACTGGGTGGACGTGATCCATCCCCTGCGCACCATCCTGCCCGAACATGGCTGGGACACCTTGTCCATCCAGCTCCCGGTGGCCAGCGAGGGCGCCGGCGAAGCCGAATGGCAGGCCACCATTGGCGAAGCGGTACCGCGTATCACCGCCGCACTGGACTGGCTGAAACAGCAGGGCATGCAGAATGTGGTGCTGATCGCGCACAGCTTCGGCAACCTGGCTGCCGCCGAATACCTCGTCTCGCAACCGGCCGACACCCTCCAGGCCTGGGTGGCCATCGGCATGCCGGAGGCAACTGGACTCACCCCTCGCCTGGAGAAGATCACCCTGCCGGTACTCGAACTGTATGGCGAACGTGACCTGCCCGGCGTGCTGGCCGGGGTGCGCGCACGGCGCCTGGCCCTGCGTGGCAACAAGAACTGGGTCTGGCGCGAGAGCCCTGCTGCCGATCACTTCTTCGAGGGCATGGACGAGTTGCTGGTGAGCACGGTACGTGCCTGGATCAACAAGGTGGCCAGCGGCACCGAAGTCCGCCGCTGAGCCGCTTCAGCGGATGATGCGCACCAGCAGGTCGCGATAGCCGTTGCGCTTGAGTCGGCGACGTGCGCGGTCGAGCGCCGAGCGCCCCAGGTAGGGTCCGGCCTGCACGCGATAACGCACTCGCCCGCCTTCCAGGCGCGCCTTGCTGACCCGGGTCTCGATACCCAGCAGTGCCAACTCGGCCTGCAGGCGATCGGCATCCTCGGGGCGCGCGAAGGATCCCACCTGCACCAGGTACTGAGCCGTGGGATCGGCGGTCTTGCGTGCATCGAGCTGCTCCTCGGGGATCACCACCTCCTTGCGGCGCAGCTCGTCGTAGAACTGGTAGCGCGGCTTGTACTCGGGGATCTGCGGACGGGTGACCTCTTCCTTGCGTGGCGCAGTGCGCGGAGGATCGTCCGGTTTCCCGCCGATCCATTCGCGCGCCCGCTCCGGTGTCTCCAGCTTGAGCCAGACCAGCCCCATGATGAACAGACCCAACAGCAGCCCCGCCAGCGCCCACAGCCAACCGGGGACCCCACGGCGCGGCTTGCCGCGACGGCTCGACCTGGGCTTGTAGTCGCGCGGCACTTACATCTTCTCCGGTGCACTCACCCCGATCAGCCCCAGGCCGTTCGCCAACACCTGCCGGGTGGCCCGGATCAGGCGCAGGCGCGCATCGCGCAGTGCCGCATCCTCGACCAGGAACTGGTGGGCGTTGTAATAGGTGTGCAGATCGTTGGCCAGCTCACGCAGGTACTGGGTGAGCTGGTGCGGCTCCTCGTTGAGCGCCGCAGACTCGACCACCTCGGGATAGCGCGCCAGCGTCTTGAGCAGCGCCTCCTCGTGTGCCTCGGTGAGCCGCTCAAGGTGCGACATCCCCTCCCCGGGCGTGGTATCGATACCCTTCTCCTGCGCCTGGCGCAGTACCGAGCAGATGCGCGCATGCGCATACTGCACGTAGTAGACCGGGTTGTCCGACGACTGCGAACGTGCCAGGTCGAGATCGAAATCCAGGTGCTGCTCGCACTTGCGCATGATGTAGAAGAAGCGCGCGGCATCGCGGCCCACGTCCTTGCGCAGCTCGCGCAGGGTAACGAACTCGCCCGAGCGGGTGGACATCTGCTTGCGCTCGCCGCCTTCGTAGAGGATGGCGAACTGCACCAGCAGCACGTCCAGCCGTGAAGGATCCTGCTCCAGTGCCTGCAGGGCTGCCTTCACCCGCGGCACATAGCCGTGGTGATCGGCACCCCAGACATCGATCACGCGCTGGAAGCCGCGTTCGAATTTCTCGAGGTGATAGGCGATGTCGGAGGCAAAATAGGTCGTCTGGCCGTTCTCGCGCACCACCACCCGGTCCTTTTCGTCACCGAAGTCGGTGGAACGGAACCACCAGGCCCCATCCTTCTCGTACAGGTGACCCGCCTCGCGCAGCCGGTCGATGCACTTGTTGACCGCACCAGACTCCACCAGCGAGCGCTCGGAATACCACTCGTCGTAGGTGACACCGAACTTTTCCAGGTCGTCGCGGATGTCGTCGAGAATGACGTTGAGCCCCAGCTCGAACACGAAGCGGTAGCGATTGTCGCCCAGCAGTTGCCGGGCACGCGCGATCAGCGCATCGATGTGCGCCTCCTTGTCGCCACCGGCGGGTTCGTCCGCAGGTACTCCCTCGAACACCTCGGCGGCGGCGTGCCGGTAGGCATCGCCATGCTCGCGATGCAGGGTAGCCGCGATGTCCCAGACGTAGTCACCCTTGTAACCGTTGGACGGAAACACCAGCTCCTCGCCACACAGCTCGAGATAACGCAGCCACACCGAGGTGGCGAGGATGTCCATCTGCCGCCCGGCATCGTTGACGTAATACTCGCGATGCACAGCGAAGCCCACCGCCTCGAGCAGGTCGGCCACTACCGAGCCATAGGCCGCGCCGCGCCCGTGGCCCACGTGCAGCGGCCCTGTCGGGTTGGCGGAGACGAACTCCACCTGCACCCGGCGCCCGCCACCGAGATCCGAACGCCCATAGGCCTCGCCGGCCTCGAGGATGCGCGGCACTACCGCCAGGTGCGCATCGCGCGCCAGGCGAAAATTGATGAAACCCGGCCCGGCAATGGCCACCTCGGCGATCAGCGACGATTCGGGCAGAGCCGCCACGATACGCTCGGCCAGTTCGCGCGGCTTGACTCCCGCCGCCTTGCTGTTGATCAGCGCGGCATTGGTGGCGAAGTCTCCATGCTTCGGGTCACGCGTACGCTCGATCACGGGATCGCGCAGCGCATCGGCAGGCAGCACGCCCTGCGCGGCCAGCGCCTGCAGGGCAGATCGGACCAGTTGGGCAATCTCGGCTTTCATGGCGGTTTCCGCTGCTCGAAGGAAGCGCGGAAGGATAGCAGGAACCGGCCTTGCGGCTCAAAAAAGCCTCGAGGGACAGAGTGTTTCAGGACCCGCTCCCGGGCCGAAGGAAGGCTTACAGGCCATCCACCGGGTCCACGTCCAGACTCCAGCGCACACGACGCGCCTCGGGCAGGGCGCGAGCGATGCTCAGCAGGCGATCGAGCAGCGGGTGCAAGGCCTCGCGGCGGCTCGCCTGCACCAGCAAGTGTGCCCGGTAGCGTCCCTGCCGACGCTGCATGGGGGCAGGCACAGGCCCCCACAGTTCGACGCCTTCGGGCAGCTCGCCGGCGAGCGCGTCGGCCAGTCCTTGCAGGAAGGCCTGGGGACGCTCGGCCTGTGTCGCCTCGGCACGCAGCAGGGCCTGATGGCTGAAAGGCGGCCAGCCGGCCTCGGCGCGCTCGCGCAGGGCGGCACGGGCAAACCCCTCGTAGCCCTCGCGCACCAGGACCTGCAACAGGGGATGCTCGGGATAACGGGTCTGGATCAACACTCGTCCGGGCTTCTCGCCGCGCCCCGCGCGACCGGCCACCTGCACCAGCAGCTGAGCCATGCGCTCGGGAGCGCGGAAATCGGCACTGAACAGACCACCATCGGCGTCCACCACCCCGACCAGGGTCACATCGGGGAAGTGATGCCCCTTGGCCAGCATCTGGGTACCGACCAGCAGCGCCGCCCCGGCAGCATGTACCTGTGCCAGCAGGCGGTCGAGGCTGCCCTTGCGCGCCGTGGCGTCGCGGTCGATGCGGATCAGCGGGACATCGGGAAACTCGGCAGCCAGCAGCTGTTCGATGCGCTCGGTGCCCTGGCCGAGCGGGCGCAGTTCGGGGCTGCCGCATGCCGGGCACTGCGCGGGCACGCGCCGCTGCGAGCCACAATGATGGCACCACAGCAACCCGTGACCGCGATGCACGGTCTGGCGCGCATCGCAGCGTGGACAGTCCGACACCCAGCCGCAGGCGTGGCAGGCCAGCACCGGCGCATAACCGCGACGGTTGAGAAACACCATCACCTGTTCTCCCGCAGCCAGGGTCTGGCCGATCTCGCGCAGCAGCGGATCGCTCAGACCGGAACGCAGGGGCTGGTCACGGATGTCGAGCAGGCGGACCTCCGGCGGCTGTGCCCCACCGGCGCGCTGGCGCAGCCACAGGCGCCGATAACGACCCAGTTCGACATTGCGCAGCGACTCGAAGCTGGGCGTGGCCGAACCGAGCACCACCGGACAGCCGGCACGCCGGGCGCGGATCACCGCCAGATCGCGCGCCGAGTAACGAAAGCCTTCCTGTTGCTTGAACGAGGTGTCGTGCTCCTCGTCCACGATCACCAGCCCGAGGCGGTCGATCGGGTAGAGCACGGTCGAGCGGGTGCCCAGCACCACGCGGTCACGCCCCAGGCGCACACGCTGCCAGGCCAGTTCACGCTCGCTGTCGTTGAGCCCCGAGTGCAGCAAGGCCACGCCCCCGCCCAGGCGCTCGGCAAAGCGGCGGGCCAGTTGCGGGGTCAGCGCGATCTCGGGCACCAGCACCAGCACCGAGTCACCGCGAGCCAGCACCTGTTCGGCGAGCCGCAGGTAGACCTCGGTCTTGCCGCTACCGGTCACACCCTGCAACAGAAAGGCCGCAAACCCACCCAGCGCCTCGCTCACCGCCTGTACCGCCGCCGCCTGCTCGGCATGGAGTACCGGCAACGGCGAGCCGGGGACCGGCGTCTCCGCATCCACCTCCCCGAGCTCGCATTCGACGATCAGCCCCTTGGCGAGCAAGCGCCGGATCACCGCGCCCGCATCGCCACCCTGAACACGCAGCTCGGCCCGCAACTGGCGCCGCCCCGGTGCGGCGGCCAGGCGCTCGATCAGTTCGCGCTGGCGCGGCGCGCGTGCCACCTGAGCCAGGGCCTCGGCCGGGCCGACTGCCAGCGCATAACCCGGGGCTCGCAGGGGCAGGGGCTCGGCGCGCTTGCGCAGGCGCAGGGGCAAGGCGCTGGCGAACACCTCGCCGATCCCGTGGTGGTAGTAGGCGGCCACCCAGGCCAGGAAATCCCGGTGCACATCATCCAGCAGGGGGGCCGAATCGAGCAGACGACAGGCCGGGCGCAGACGCTCGGGCGGCACCGGGCTGTCGTTGACCCGTTCGACCAGCACGCCGATGCGCCGCGACGGCCCGAACGGGACCTCGACCCGCATGCCAGGCTCGCAGTCCTCGGCCATCACGCCGGGCGGCGGCAAGTAGTCGAACAAGCCGTGTACCGGCACGGGCAGGGCGATGCGCAACAGGGGGGAGACCATGGCGGCATTGTATGGGAAGCCCTGCGGGATTTCCCTGCTCCCTTCGGGTTCTTCCTGTAAAACAAGCACTTGCCAAACAATCCACAGAACCTGTGGATAACTCTATGGAGGAAGGCTGCGTATCCGGCGGCACGCCAGCAGCCAGCGCAGGGCCATTGGATTGGACAGAAATTGACCAGCCTTGGTCGACTCTAAAAATCAACAACTTAACGAACAACCTGACCCGCGGCAGCCGTCAACCAGCACAACCGGCCGCCATCCCGTCCCCCATCGGGCCTTGTGCATAAGTGGCTTGACACGAGGCGATTTCTCCTGCCCCCCCTGTCCGTCGAGAGTGGGAGAACACCAGAAAACACCACAAGGAGCACAGAGACTCATTACGATTGTGACCCAGGGCGTTTCGAGGTCGCAGGGATAAACCGCAAAGGACGCAAAGGCGAAAGCAAAGGAGGCGGTCCGACCCGTGCCCACAACGTCCAACGAGAAAAACCGCCTCTTCGTGGCCTTCTTGTGCTTCGTGGTGATCATCGGCAACGTTCCATCCTTCAGCCATATCCCGCAAGCCCCCTGTCAACCGGGTTCGAGGTGGCACGTTGTACTGTCTGAAGCCCAACTGGGAGCACAAGAGCCGACATGCCATCATGTGCCGTCAGTCACCATTGGATGAGCCCGATCGTGAGCAATGCCCCCGTGGCCAGCCCCCGTTACCGGGATCTGGACGCCTTTCTCGGCGAGGTCGAACGCCGCGCCTTCGTGATGGCCGAACTGGCCACGCGCGACCCCGACGAGGCGCTCGACCTGGTACAAGACGCCATGCTCGCCTTCGTCAAGCGCTATTCCGGCAAGCCGCAGGCGGAATGGGCGCCGTTGTTCCACCGCGTGCTGCAGAACCGTATCCGCGACTGGGCACCCCGACGCAAGGTACGCAGCCGCTGGACGGCCTGGCTGCAACGGGGAGAAGATGACGAGGCCGACCCGGTGCAACAGGCGCCGGACACCCGCCAGCGGCCGGTGGACGACCAGCTCGATGGCCTGGCAGCGGCGGAACGACTGCGCGAGGCGGTGGCCGATCTCCCCCTGCGCCAGCAACAGGCCTTCCTGCTGCGCATGTGGGAAGGTCTGGACATGCGCGAGACAGCGCGCGCCATGGGGTGTTCCGACGGCAGCGTGAAGACCCATCTCTCACGCGCCATGAGCAGCCTGCGTGAGCGGCTGCAGGAGTTTCAGCCATGAACGACCGATTGCAACGATCCCTGACCGAGGCCCTCGACGAACGCGCGCGCGATCTCGACGGCGCCACCCTGTCTCGCCTGCGACAGGCCCGTGTCCGTGCCATGGAGCAGGCGGTTCCCCGCTGGTCGCGTCACCGGGCCTTGCTGTGGAGCGGTGGTCTCGGCCTCGCTGGCGCCGCCCTGCTCGCCGTCCTGCTGCTGCCCGGCATGGACCGGCAGGGCACGCTGGACACGCCCCCGGCGGACGAACTGATCGAGGTCGCCACTCTGGGCGTGGAACTGGAAGTCATCGAGGAACTCGAGTTCTACGAGTGGCTCAGCGCGCAGTCACTGGAAGACGAAAGGCCGGGAGGGGCGGCATGACCCGTCGTCTCCCGCTGCTGCTGGTCACACTGGGTACGGTAACGGCGCAGGCCGCGCCGCCGCCCGAGGACGACACCCTGCCCAGCATCGAATTGCTGGAGTACCTGGCCGACTTCGTCGAGGACGAGAAGGGGCGCCTGATCGACCCCCTGAGCCAGGCTGAAACAGAGGACGACGCACCGCGCAGCGTCAGCTACCGGGAATACCTGCAGAGGCAGACGGACCAATGAAAACACGCATCTTGCCCATTCTGCTCCTTCTGTTGCCGGGATGGCTCCCGGCGCTGGCCACCGCTGCGCCGGACTGGGATCAGCTACCTCCCGAGCAGCAACGCATCCTGGGCGAACTGAAGCTCGCCGAGCGCTGGGACACGCTGCCCGAGGCGCGTCGCGAACGCTTGCTCAAGGGGCTGTCACACTGGCAGAAAATGACACCGGCGGAGCGCCGCATCGCACGCAAGAACCTCAAGCGCTGGCGCAAGCTGCCCCCGGAACGACGCAAGGCCCTGCGTCACCGGCTGCGCCGCTACCTGCAACTGCCGCCCGACAAGCGCCGCCTGGTGCGCGAACGGGCCCATCAGTTCCGCCAACTCCCGCCCGAGCGGCGCCGCCAACTGCGCGAACGCTGGCGACGGCTGTCCCCGGCAGAGCGGCGACATACCCGCGAGCGCCTGCTGCGCGGCGGACGGTCCTTTTCCCGTGGTCCCATGGGACGCCGGACGCTGATCCTGCCAGGACCGCAAAGGGAACTCATCGCAAGGAGACCGCCGACCACGTTCCGCCCCTGTCCGCCAAGTGCTTGATCCCACACCGGGTTCTATGCCATAAACGGGCTAACTCGGTAAGAGGATCAAGCCGTGCCGGACCTGTCGCAACAGATACTGCGCACCGATGCCTCGGGCATGCCGCTGGAATGGATCGACTACCGTCAGGCAGTCAAGCTGCACGCCCTGGACATGGTGGCCTACACCCTGGGCTCGCCGATCCTGACCATCCACGGCGGTATCAACGCCGGCACCCGGCAACGCAGCCGGCTGCAACTGCACTCCATCGTCGCCACCCACGGCAACCAGCAGTCGCTCTACCGGCTCGACCGCGGCTATGCCCCGCCGCTGTGCAACGACACCCTGTTCCGGCGCGACGCCCACCTGTGCCTGTACTGCGGCGAGCGCTTCTCGCGGCGTGAGCTCTCGCGCGATCACGTCACCCCGATCAGCCGCGGCGGACAGGACACCTGGAACAATCTGGTCACCGCCTGCATCCGCTGCAACCTGCACAAGGCCGGGCGCACCCCCGAGGAGGCCGGCATGCAGCTGCTGGCGATCCCCTTCACCCCGACACATGCCGAGTACATCTACCTGCAGGGGCGCAACATCCTGGCCGACCAGATGGAGTTCCTCGCTGCGCATTTCCCGCGCACCAGCCCGCTGCGCGCACGGCTCTGAACATGACCCTTTGGCAACACATCGCCGCACGCATCGGCGAGCTGAGCGGCCGCGACTTTCGCCCCGAGCCACCACGCCACCTCGGCGGCGGCTGCATCAACACCGCGCTGCGCCTGACCGACGGCGAGCAGCAATGGTTCGTCAAGACCAACAGCGCCGACCGCCTGGACATGTTCGAGGCCGAGGCCGAAGGTCTCGAGGCCATGGCGGACACCGGCACCATCCGGGTGCCGCGCCCGCTCGGCACCGGGACCCACGATGGCCAGAGCTACATCATCATGGAGTACATCGCGTCGGGCGGCGCGGGCAGCCGGGGGCAGGCGCTGGCCGGCGAACAGCTGGCCGCCATGCACCGACACACCACCGAGCGCTTCGGCTGGCACCGTGACAACACCATCGGCGCCACCCACCAGCCCAATGCCAGGCACGCAGACTGGATCGACTTCTGGCGCGAGCAGCGCCTGGGCTTCCAGCTGGAGTTGGCCGGTCACAACGGCTTTCCCAACCTGGCACGCCGCGGCGAGCAGCTGCTGGAGCGCTTCCCGGCGCTGATCGACCACGATCCGCAGCCCTCGCTGCTGCACGGCGATCTGTGGGGCGGCAACATCACTTTCGACACGGACGGCCAGCCGGTGATCTTCGACCCGGCGGTCTACTACGGCGACCGCGAGGCGGAACTGGCCATGACCGAGCTGTTCGGCGGCTTTGGTCGCGACTTCTACGCCGCCTACGACGCCGCCTGGCCGCTGGACCGGGGCTATGCCACGCGCAAGACCCTCTACAACCTCTACCACATCCTCAACCATGCCAACCTGTTCGGTGGCGGCTATGCCAGCCAGGCACAGCGCATGATCGACCAGCTGCTGGCCAAATGCTGAGATGTCCGGATTGGAGGCCCTGCTGGCCGAGATCCGCGCCTGCCGACACTGTGCCGAGGCCCTGCCGCACCCGCCGCGCCCGGTGATCCACGCCCATCGTGAGGCGCGCATCCTGGTGGTTGGCCAGGCCCCGGGCCGTCGCGTGCACGAGACCGGCATTTCTTTCAACGACCCCAGCGGCGACCGCCTGCGCGAGTGGATGGGCGCCGATCGCGAGACCTTCTACGACGTCACCCGCATCGCCCTGGTGCCCATGGGCTTCTGCTACCCGGGAACCGGCCGCGGCGGCGACCTGCCGCCCCGCCCGGAATGCGCTGCGACCTGGCGCGAGGCCGTGCTGGCCGAGCTGCAACGGGTCGAGCTGACCCTGCTGGTGGGACGCCATGCCATCGCCTGGCACCTGTACCGTGACCGACGCATGCCGCCGGTGGGCGAGGTGGTGGCCGACTGGCGACGCCACTGGCCGGGGGGATACTGCCCATGCCGCACCCCAGCCCGCGCAACCACCGCTGGCTGCGCGAGCGGCCCTGGTTCGAGCGTGAGGTGGTGCCCGCGCTGCGCGAGCGGGTGTCGGCAATCCTTTCACAGGCCGATTGAGGCGCGGACGATCCTTCGTTCGCGGCGGGGACGCCGCTCCCACGGAATGGCCCACCTCACCAGCTGGTCCCGCCAGCGGCTTCTACCGGGACAGCTGGCCGCTCAACCGCCAAGCAGGTCGTCGATCAAGGGGCAATGTCCAGCCGCGCCGGATGCCGTCTCGCAGCGGCGGGTCAGGGTCTCGAGACTACCTGCCAACCGTTGCAGATCGGCGATGCGCTCGCGGACCCCGGCCAGATGCGCCAGCGCCACGTTCTTGACCTCCTGGCAACTGCCGCCGCCGTCGGCCAGCGCCAGCAGCTCGCGCACTTCGTCCAGGGTGAACCCCAGTTCCCGCGCCCGGCGGATGAAGACCAGGCGGCGCAAGGCCGGCTCCCGGTATTGCCGGTGATCGCCAGCGCTGCGCGCCGGTGCGGCCAGCAAGCCGATCTTCTCGTAGTAGCGGATGGTCTCCACCTTGACCCCGGTGCGCCGAGCCAGGGCGCCGATGCTCAAGCAATACGACATGATAAAGGCCCTTGAAGCTATAGTAACTACAGGTTCTAGACTCCAGGGACCGATGAATCAAGGAGAACGAACCATGTGGTTTGCCCGCCTGTTCGAAAACGCCGGCGCCTTCGGCTCGGTGCTGGCCGCGCTCAGCTGCGCCTCCTGCTTTCCGGCCCTGGGTGCCTTGGGCGCCGCACTCGGCCTGAGCGGTCTGGCCCGCTTCGAGGGCATGGCCCTCAATACCCTGTTGCCGGTGTTCGCCGGCATTGCACTGGCCGCCAACGTGCTGGGCTTCCTGTCCCACCGGGTCTGGCACCGCCTGCTGGCGGGTATCGCCGGACCCGCCATGGTGCTGGCCACCCTCTACCTGTTCTGGACCGAAGACTGGAGCACCTGGATGTTCTATGCCGGCCTGGTGCTGATGGTGGTGGTCGCCATCGCGGACCTGGTCTCGCCGCCGGGCGGTCGTCGCTGCAAGACCTGCGAGGTTGGCAACCATGGCTGACTGCTGCAACCTCCCCCTGCACATCGCCATCATCGGCAGCGGCTCGGCCGCCTTCGCTGCCGCGCTGCGCGCGGTGGAGGCCGGCGAACGTATCGGCGGCACCTGCGTCAACGTGGGTTGCGTCCCCTCCAAGATCATGATCCGCGCCGCCGACACCGCCTGGCGGATCAGCCACCACCCCTTTCCCGGCATCCACGCACAGCCGCCGGTGATCGACCAGCCAGCCCTGTTGGCCCAGCAACAGGAGGCGGTAGCGATGCTGCGCAAGGCGAAGTACGAGGACATCCTGGCGGCGCACCCCGAGATCACCCTGGTACGCGGCCGGGCGCGCTTCATCGATCCACAGCGACTGCAGATCAGCCTGCGCAAAGGCGGCGAGCAGACCCTGGCCTTCGATCGTTGCCTGGTCGCCACCGGCTCGCGGCCGTGGATTCCCGATATCCCGGGGCTGGCACAGACCCCCTTCTGGACTTCCACCGAGGCCCTGCAGGCCGACCAGGTGCCACAACAGCTGGCGGTCCTCGGCGGCTCCTCAGTGGCCCTCGAGCTGGCCCAGGCCTGGGCGCGTCTGGGCAGCCGGGTGACGCTGCTTGCCCGTTCCACCCTGCTCTCGCACGAGGACCCGGACATCGGCGCCGCACTGGCCGACTGCCTGCGCCGCGAGGGCCTGGATATTCGGCTGCACTGCGTGCCACACGCGGTCTCCCACGGGCCCGATGGCTTCCGCCTCGCCCTGGACGACGGCGAACTGCGGGCCGAGCGGCTGCTGGTGGCCACTGGCCGCCATCCTGATACCGATGCCCTGGGCCTGGAGAACGCCGGTGTGCGCACCGATACCCAGGGGGCCATCACGGTCGACGAACGCCTGCAAACCAACGTGCCGAACATCTATGCCGCCGGGGACTGCGCGGACCTGCCGCAGTACGTCTACGTGGCCGCGGCCGCCGGCACCCGTGCCGCAATCAACATGACCGGTGGCGATGCCCGCCTGGACCTGCGCACGCTGCCGGCAGTGGTGTTCACCGATCCGGCGGTGGCCACCGCCGGCCTGGACGAGCGCCAGGCGCGCGCGCAGGGGATCGCGGTCACCACACGCACCCTGCCTCTTGCCCAGGTGCCGCGGGCCCTGGCCAACTTCGAGACCGACGGCTTCATCAAGCTGGTAGCGCGCGAGGAGGACGGGGTGCTGCTGGGAGCACAGATCCTGGCACCCGCGGCGGGCGAAATGATCCAGACCGCCGTGCTGGCGATCCGCGCGGGGCTGACAGTCGACGCCATCGGCGACCAGCTGTTCCCCTACCTGACCATGGTCGAGGGCATCCGCCTGTGTGCCCAGACCTTCCGCCAGGACGTGTCGCAACTCTCCTGTTGCGCGGGATAGCCCGGCACGCGCGCTGCCCGGGCCAGGCGCCTAGTCGCAGTATTGCACCATCTGCTCCCGGACCTGCTGCTGTTGCTGTCTGCGCTGCGCCTCGTCGAGATAGGATCGTGCACCGGATGCCCCACGCAAATAGATGGGCCCCGGGTGTTGCAACCAGCGCAGTCGCTCATCCAGCTGTCGGCAGATGCGCTGCCGTTCCACCTGGCGGCGCGCCTGTTCACGCGCGCGTTCACGACGGTACTGGCGATCACGCTCGAAGGCCTCGAGCTGGCGGCGCTGACGCTCATGCAGCGACGACGTATCGGACGGTCGCCCGCCCTGCGACGATCCCTTCCCGCGCAACTCGATCGCTTCGGCGCCCTGTGGCGGCGGATAGCTGCTGAAATGCACCTGGCCGTCGGCATCGGTCCAACGATAGACAGTTGCGGCGCCCACACCCTGCGTACAGAGGAACAGGAGCCAGATCCATCGGTGTCGCGAGGTCTTCATCATTGTCTTTTCCATTGTGCCCGGCCACTCGGCGCGGGGACGGGCCTCCTACTGGCAGGAGAATATCCCCCAAGATGTTACCCAGAGAAACACGGACAAGCCCTTCGGTGCATCCAGATTGCTCCCGGAAAACAAAAAGGGCAGAGGCCGAAGCCCCTGCCCTTGCGGACGAAGGTCCAGGCGACAGCGATCAGATGCCACTGCCCTTGCTGCCGGTGAACTCGGGATAGGCTTCCATCCCGCACTCGGCCAGGTCCACGCCTTCGTACTCCTCCTCCTCGCTGACGCGGATGCCCATGACAGCCTTGATGACCAGCCAGGTCACGAAGCTTACGGCGAACACCCACACGAAGATGGTTGCGGCACCCACCAGCTGACCGGTGAAGGTAGCATCGCTATTGGTCAGCGGCACGGCCATCAGACCCCACAGGCCAACCACGCCGTGCACCGAGATGGCGCCGACCGGGTCGTCGATCTTCAGCTTGTCGAACATGGGGATGGCGAACACCACCAGCACACCACCCACCACGCCGATCAGGGTCGCGGCCAACGGGCTCGGGGTGGAGGGCTCGGCGGTGATGGCCACCAGGCCGGCCAGGGCCCCGTTGAGCGCCATGGTCAGGTCGGCCTTGCCGAACATCAGGCGTGCCAGCATGAGGGCAGCGACCAGGCCACCGGCCGCCGCAGCATTGGTGTTGAGGAACACCATGGCCACCGAGTTGGCGTTGGCGATGTCGCCCAGCTTGAGCACCGACCCACCGTTGAAGCCGAACCAGCCCAGCCACAGGATGAAGGTACCCAGGGTGGCCAGCGGCAGGTTGCAGCCCGGGATGGGCATGACACGACCGTCGCTGGTGTACTTGCCCTTGCGGGGGCCGAGCAGCAGCACGGCGGCCAGGGCGGCGGATGCACCGGCCACGTGCACGATGCCGGAACCGGCGAAATCGGAGAAGCCGAAGTCGTCGCCCAGGTTGAACAGGCCGAACACCGAGCCACCACCCCAGGTCCAGTTGCCTTCCATCGGATAGATGAAGCCGGTCATGACCACGGCGAACAGCAGGAAGGCCCAGAGCTTCATGCGCTCGGCCACGGCGCCCGAGACGATGGACATGGCGGTGGCCACGAACACGACCTGGAAGAAGAAGTCGGATGCATCGGAGTACACCGAGTCACCGTCGAAACCGGCCTTTTTCGACTCTTCTAGCACCGTGGCGGTCAGCGCATCGGCATTCGGCGCGCCGTCCAGCGCGATGCTGCTCAGCAGGTAGTCGCCGCCATACATGATCGCGTAACCGCAGACCAGGTACATGATGCAGGACACCGCATACAGCGCGATGTTCTTGGTGAGGATCTCGGTGGTGTTCTTGGCACGCACCAGGCCGGATTCCAGCATGGCAAAGCCAGCGGCCATCCACATGACCAACGCACCCATCACGAGAAAGTAGAAGGTATCCAGTGCGTACTGGAGTTCAAAGATCTGATTTTCCATTGATAGCGTCCCCCAGTGCCTGATCAGAGTGCTTCGGGACCGGACTCGCCGGTACGAATGCGAATCGCCTGCTCCAGCGGATAGACGAAGATCTTGCCGTCGCCGATCTTGCCGGTGCCTGCCGCGTTGGTGATGGCCTCGATGACCGAGTCGAGCTGAGCATCGTCGATGGCGACTTCGATCTTGATCTTGGGCAGGAAGTCGACCACGTACTCCGCGCCACGATACAGTTCGGTGTGGCCCTTCTGACGGCCGAAGCCCTTGACCTCGGTCACGGTGATACCGGCGATGCCGATCTCGGACAGGGCCTCACGGACATCGTCGAGCTTGAAGGGTTTGATGATGGCTGATACCAGTTTCATGATGTCTCTCTCCTGGCCGGCACCGCCCACTCATGGGGGTGCCGGCGTTTAGGATGCGGTTTGAGAAAAGTGCCTCAGAACGACCGCGATACCGTCAGCGCCAGATGCCCGCCACACAGGCCGGATCCCTTGCACATGCCCTTGTCATCGGTATCGCTGTAGGTCAGATCGAAACCGAAACCTTCGTATTCGGTGGATACCCCCAGACTCCAGTCAGCATAGTCCTGCTTCGTGATACCGGTTTTCTCGCTGATGCTGGTCTTGCCATAGTGTGCGGCAATGGTGACCATGCCAGCCGGCACTTCCAGGCCCAGGTCGTAGTAACGCTCGGAACCCAGGTTGAAGAAGTCCGGGCTGTAGTTGACGGTGAAGCTGGCGCTGGCGACACCAAAGTCTTTGGAGACACCGACGTGATACTCGTTGGTGTCTGCACTGGGGCCCGTAGCTTGCCCGGGATAGTTATAACGCAGCGCACCAACATCCAGGCTCACCGGGCCAAGGTCACCGCTCCAACCGATATAGGTATCGAGTTCCATGCTGGAACCGTTGAAAACGGCGTCATCCACATTCGACCCCCACACACCGACATAAATACCGCTCTCGTGGCTGTAATCGAAACCACCTTGGATGGCCATGTCATTGTCGTTCTGGGAAACACCCCGGAACATGTAGTCGCTTGTGATGGCCACATTGGCGCTGAATTCAGCCTGGGCTGCCGAACCCGCAATCAGGGTTGCCACTCCCATTGCAATGGCAATCTTCTTCATCTTCATTTGCTTGCTCCCGTGCCTTTCCGGCATCAACTTGGTTCAAGAAGAGGTATCGACAAAATGTTCGATGCACCGGAACAAGCACACTCCATGCCAGAGCATATTACCCATTGAATGTAAAGAACAATTTACATGACACAAGGGTGTTCCACCCCTGCCCGCCGCACCACGACGACACAATCCAGGGTAAGGTTGTGAAGCAGGCGCACCAGCTTGGTGCGCCGAATTGGTGCATGCTCAGCGCAAGGAACGGTAGAGGGCGCGACGCCCCGGGGGACTGAGCACCAGCTGCCAGAGCTGGCCACGCCGCGCGCGGAAGAAGCCGGCACAGGACTGCAGGTAGTAACGCCACATGCGCTGGAAGCGGTGGTCATAACGCGAGGCCAGTTGCGGCCAGGCCTGTTCGAAACGCGCCGACCAGCTCATCAGGGTACGGTCGTAGTCCTGTCCGAAGTTGTGCCAGTCCTCTATCACCATGCGTCCATCCAGGGAGCGGGCGAGCTGCTGGGCCGAGGGGAGCCGGCCGTTGGGGAAGATGTAGCGGTCGATCCAGGGGTCGGCGTGCAGACCGGTCCGGTCGACGCCGATGGTATGCAGCAGGAACAGCCCCCGAGGCTCGAGCAGGCGCAGCACGGTGTCGAAATAGACCCCGTAGTTGCGCGGTCCGACGTGCTCGAACATGCCCACCGAGACGATCTTGTCGAATCGTCCCTGCACGTCGCGGTAGTCCATCAACTCGATGCGCACCGGCAGGCCGGCACAACGCTTGCGCGCCAGGCGCTGCTGCTCGCGCGATACGGTAATGCCCACAACCTCCACACCATGGCGCTCGGCGGCATGTCGCGCCAGCCCACCCCAGCCGCAACCGATGTCCAGCAGGCGCTCGCCCGGTCGCAGCTCGAGTTTGCGGCAGATCAGATCGAGCTTGGCGCGTTGCGCACTCTCCAGGTCGTCAGCCTCCGCCCAGTAGGCGCAGGAATAGCTCATGCTGGCATCGAGCATGGCCTCGAACACATCATTGCCGATGTCGTAATGGTGCTCGCCGACCTGGAAGGCACGCTGCCGGCTTTGCAGGTTGAACAGGGAGTGACGCAGGATCTCGCCGAACAGGCGCAAGCGCACCAGACCGCCAAGCCGGTCGTCGATGCGCGCCGCCAGCAGGCGGTAGAACAATTCGTCGAGCGCCGCGCAGTCCCACAGACCATCCATGTAGGCCTCGCCGAAACCCAGTGAGCCCTGGCGCAGAATGCGGCTGTACACCTCGGGGTCGTGGACCTGGATGTCCCAGGGGCGGCTGCCATTGAAACGCACGTTCGCCTGTGCCACCAGCTCGGCCAGCACCCGGGGTGGCTCCGGGCTGCTCATGTTTCCGATCTTCTGGGGCAGGTAAGGGTGGCGCAACATCTTCATCGCTGTCTCCCGACACGTGGGATCACGGCCACTGCAACCAAGTATGGCGCCTCCCGGGCAGAATGAAACAGAAATGCCCCAGGGTCACGATAGCTTCGATCAATGGACAGTCCGCCGCGCCTGGCCTAACCTGTAGGCCACCGAACACGAGGGCTGTCACCATGCTCGACCCCAGGATTCTCGACGATCTCTCGCGCCGCGTCGCCGACGGCATGCCACGCGGCCTGGCCAGCCTGCAGGAAGACTTCCAGCGCAACCTGCGCGCCGCGCTCGAGGCCGCGCTGCGCCGGCTCGACCTGGTCTCGCGTGACGAATTCGACATCCAGCAGGCCGTGCTGGCACGCACCCGCGAGAAGCTGGAGGCACTGGAGAAACGGGTCGCCGAGCTCGAGGCGCGCCTCGACAAGGACTGACCCCGACAGGCCGCCAGGGAAGGCGGCCAGACCACTCGACGCAGGGAAGCCGCATGTCACTCGCCATCACCTTGTGCCGCGCCGGGCTGGGCATCGAGGCCCCGCTGGTCACCGTGGAGACCCACCTGGCCAACGGCCTGCCGGCCTTCAATATCGTCGGCCTGCCGGAAAAGGCCGTGCAGGAAGCCCGCGACCGGGTACGCAGCGCCCTGCAGAACGCCGGCTTCGAGTTCCCCGCCCGGCGCATCACCGTCAACCTGGCACCCGCCGACCTGCCCAAGCAGGGTGCGCGCTTTGACCTGGCGATCGCCATCGGCATCCTCGCCGCCAGTGCGCAGTTACCTGTCGCTCCCCTGGCAGAGATCGAACTGATCGGCGAACTCACCCTGGGCGGAAAGATCCGCCCGGTGCGCGGCATACTGCCGGTGACCGTCGCCGCTACCCGCGCCGGGCACCGCCTGCTGCTCCCTCGCGACAACGCCGCCGAGGCCTCGTTGGTGCGCGACGCCGAACTGTTGCCAGCAGACCACCTGCTGCAGGTCTGCGCTCACCTGACAGGACGCGAGCCCATCCCGCGCCACATCCCCGCACCGCCGGCGAGAGGCGAAGGCGCCACGCCGCTCCCCGACCTCGCCGAAGTGCGCGGCCAGGCCCAGGCCCGGCGCGCCCTCGAGGTCGCTGCGGCCGCCGGCCACAACCTGTTGATGATGGGCCCTCCCGGCACCGGCAAGTCCATGCTCGCCGCTCGCCTGCCCGGCATCCTGCCTCCCATGAACGAGCAGGAGGCGCTGGAGACCGCCGCCATCCACTCAGTGGCGGGCCTGGAACCCCACCCCGACCGCTGGCACCAGCGCCCCTTCCGCTCACCTCATCACACCTGTTCCGGCGTGGCCCTGGTCGGCGGCAGCAGCATCCCACGGCCCGGCGAAATCTCGCTGGCGCACAATGGCGTGCTGTTTCTCGACGAACTGCCCGAATTCGACAACCGGGTGCTCGAGGTGCTGCGCGAACCACTGGAGACCGGCCGCATCGTCATCTCGCGTGCCGCACGCAGCGCCGAATTCCCCGCGCGCTTTCAGCTGGTGGCCGCCATGAACCCCTGCCCCTGCGGCCATGTCAACGAACCCGACAAGCGCTGCGACCGTTGTACCCCGCAGCTCGCCACACGCTACCAGGGGCGCATCTCCGGCCCCCTGCGCGACCGCATCGACATCCAGATCGAGGTGCCTGCCCTGCCGACCCGCGACCTGCTCGAGGCCCCACCCGGCGAGCCCAGCGCCATGGTGCGCGCCCGCGTGATCGCCGCCCGCAAACGCCAGCTACGACGCCAGGGCTGCACCAACGCCGAACTGCAACACGCCGCGCTCGAGCGCCACTGCGCGCTCACCACCGAGGTCCGCCGCCTGCTCGAGACCGCCATCGAACGCCTGGGCCTGTCGGCTCGCGGATACCACCGCGTCCTGCGCCTGGCCCGCACCATCGCCGATCTCGACGAGAGTGATACCATTGGGCCACGACACATGAGCGAGGCGATCGGTTACCGGCGATTGGACCGGACATGACCGCCCCGCTCGTTGGTCAGATCCGCGGACGGAACCTGCCAGCACGCTTGCACCAGGAACTAACGAGGCCGAATCGAGGGGATATGCTCTAGTGGATCTCGCGGATGACAACCGACCACATCACGGTTCACCGTTCCAGTCACGCAAACCTCGGTTGAAGCTCTCATGATCGACGCCCTGAAGAAGCTCCACTCTCTGCTCGGATACCCAAGGCCGTCGACGCTTCGTCCTGCTGGTCCTGCTCATGCTGTTCGACGCGCTGCTGGAGATCCTCAGTCTGCACCTGGTACCGGCCTATGTAGGACTAGTCGCCTATCCCGAAAAACTCCAGGCCCTGCTGCCAAACACTTGGCACTTGGAATCGCACGATAAGATCGTGTTATGGGCCTCGGTGGCAATCGCCCTGTTCTTCGCTATCAAGCTGCTGGTCAATGCCCGCATTGGGCTGGCCAGGATCCACTTTGCGCAGCAGACCGCAGTGAACTTGAGCACCCGGCTGCTGGATGCCTACCTGCATGCGCCCCACGAATACCACCTGCAACACAACAGCGCGGAACTGCAACGCAACCTGAACAGCGACAGCGTCCAGCTCGCCGACCAACTGCTGATTCCGCTCGGCGACCTCCTCAGCCAAGGAGCCATCATCCTTGCCGTGCTGGGTGTGTTCTTATTTTATATTCCTGTCGATGTCCTGGCGGTGCTGGTCGGCGTACTGGCTGTGGCCGGCCACGCCGTTCTGTCACAGCAGCACAGATTGCAGCAGGAGGGAAAAGAGGTACAGCAGTTGCGTGGCCGCCTGATCAAGAACACAAATGAGGCACTGGGGTGCGCCAAAGAGATTTCCCTCCTGGGACGGCAGAAGTTCTTCGTGGAGCGCTTCCGCGATCTATTTTCACGCCTGACCCGACACCAGCGCCATATCCAGATCATGGCAGGAAGGCTCATTCCCGGTGGTATCGAGTTGGCCACCATTGTGGCACTTGCCGGCATGATCTATCTACTCTTTCGCCAAGGGCACAATTCACAGGAAGTTCTTGAACTGATCACCATAGCAGCCGTGGGCCTGGCCCGGCTCAAGGGTTCCCTGTCCGGCTTCATGGGTGCTCACAGCCTGCTCGAGCACAAGCGTGCGATCCTCGACGCCATCCATGCCGACTTGGCCGAGCTGGAAACCTTTACGACCATGACGACTGACCACGAGACAGCTCCCGCTTTCCGCAGGGAGTTGGCGCTGGCAGATGTCCACTACCGTTATCCCGGCAGCGACCACGACGTCCTACGCGGGGTAAATCTGGTCATCCGCAAGGGCGAGGCAATCGGCTTCGTAGGCAAGACCGGCGCAGGAAAGTCAACCCTCATCGACCTCATCATGGGGCTTGTTCATCCCACTGCCGGCAAGCTGTTGCTCGACAGTCGGCCGCTGCACGAACAGCTGCCTGCCTGGCAACGCCAGATTGGCCATGTCCCCCAGCTGCTCTCATTGGTCGACGGCACTATCCGCGAGAACGTGGCACTCGGCCTGCGACCCGAGCAGATCAACGAAGCAGCACTGTTACGGGCTGTCGAGCAATCACAGCTGACTGAACTGGTGGAACGTCTACCCGACGGACTGGATACCGTGATCGGTGAAAGGGGCATCCGCCTCTCCGGAGGCCAACGGCAACGGATCGCCATCGCGCGCGCTCTGTATCACGACCCGGAAATTATCATTTTCGACGAGGCCACCTCTGCTCTTGATAACGAAACTGAGGCCGAGGTGATCCGCGCGGTGGATTCGCTCAAAGGCCACAAGACCATTCTGATGATTGCGCACCGTTTAAGCTCGCTACGACAATGCGACAATGTCTACAATCTAGAGCGAGGAAAAATCATAAATATAACGCATGATAAAAGCCATTTGACACCCAGAGAAGGCAGGGCTACACAGTGACTACCAAAAAGTTACTTGCAGGCCACTCTACACCCATGGAAACAATATACACATTAAATAACAGAATGAAGGAAATAAGATATGCTTGGCAGCGCTCGACAGAAATGACAAGCAAGCATCTGCAGGGCAATATTGTTTTGAAGATGAGGATGGGGATGGGGATGGGGATGGGGATGGGGATGGGGATGGGGATGGGGATGGGGATGGGGATTTATTTTTTACGCGAATAGAAGAAACTACTATGGAGCCACCTATAAATACAATTGACAGTGACATCAAGACAACTCTTGGCATTCATTATCGGCCGCAGTATTTAAGTGTAGCAACCATATCAAGGTATTCGCCCGGCCATAGACTTCTCTGGGATTCGCTCTTTTTGCGCAGCTAAATATTACGCACAATCAGCCTAGAGGGTGTCGTTTTGATAATTTCTCACAAATATAAATTTATATCCATAAAAACCGTAAAGACCGCCGGAACAAGCATCGAAGTCTTTTTGTCTCAATATTGCGGCGAGCAAGACTCGGTGACCCCAATTTGGCCGCATGTTAATCCGCACCACGCTAGAAATTATAGGGGGTTTTGGAACCCACGTCCAGAGATTATACAAAAACAAGGGCGCACCATTGGAGCTACAGCTCGCGACTTGTTGCGAAGGAACAAATTCTCCAATCACATTCCCGCAACCTTAGTAAAGAGTGTCAAGAAACACATGGAATTCCTACTACAAGTTTTGTGTTGAAAGAAACCCTTGGGACAAAACCCTATCTCATTACCATATGGTGAATGACCGCGCCGGCGGCATGCCTTTCGATGAGTAAATAGAAAAGAGGGAGTTTTGTGCAAACTGGCCGCTTTATTGTGATGCTAGCGAAACGGTATTGGTAGACAAGGTTATTAAATATGAATCACTCATAGACGAACTGAATTATGTTTTCAAACGATTGGGGATACCGTTTGATGGCTCACTTGGCGTAAGAGCAAAATCAGAACACCGAAAAGATGCAAAACCATATCAGGAAGTGTTCTCTATCGAGAAAAGAAAAGTTACCGAGGAAGCCTTTGCAAAAGAAATTGAAATGCATGGATATGTTTTCTGAAATACGATGCAAAACCCCATCTCCGCAAGATAATAATAGACCTGCCTGGCCGTCCAAAAACACTGGACGCATGTTTGGCTTTAGACAGAAAGCAATGGGAGGCATATAAGATACAAAAAGAAGCTGCCGAAACGTTAGTTAAGATAGGTGCGATAATAAGGTGATGGACACCCAAGCGATTTTTCTCGTAGGCTGGTTCAGGAGCGGCACCAGCATGTTGTGGAACCTCCTCAAAAGCACTGGGCTGTATCATTGCTATTACGAGCCCTTCCACGAACACCTGCCCCATCTTGCCTACACTCGATGCAAGCACCGGGTCGACCCCACTCATCTTGCAATTGGAAACTACTGGGACGAATACCAAATCGTCCCAAAAGAAGAATTCCTGAAGTACTGGAAGCCTTGGTTCGGGCAGGCGCGATGGCGCATGACGGAAAACGATCGCCCCCGGACATGGAAGCCTACATCAGACACCTCGCAGCACGATCGGAAAAACCGGCTGTCTTCAAGTTTGTCCGCGCCAGTTTTCGGCTGAGTTGGCTACGAAAAACCTTTCCCGAAGCCCGAATCATATGGATAAACAGGGACCCCCGAAAAGTATGGGACTCTATGCAGAAACGCGATACATCAATTGCCGCAGTTCCTGGCAATCCAGAAATTACGCAACAAGGGTTCTCGAACTACATCCTGCAGATGGCCATGGAAATGGGATTCTCGATAAGGGACGATCTCTATGGCACCTTCTATGACATGTGGGTTTCTTCGTTTATGGAAGCAAAAAACCAGGTTGATGACATATGGTGGTATGAGGACATACTAGCCGATTACCCCGGATGGGCCAAAACACACTTGGTGGACGCAGGGATCACCGAATCGATACCGCCTTACGAGGTGAAAAACCCAGGCACAATATACTATGCGAACACTGTTCCCCGGTACTTGGCATCGGAACTGAAACAGACCCTACCCAGCACATCGCCACCCAATCACGCCATACAGCGCATTCTCGACGAGGTTCCATCGAGAAACCGGGAAATTGTTCTGCTCCAGTCGAGAATACTCGACCTGGAGGCTGAATTGTGTCGAGAAAGAGAAAGACAATATTTGTCGACTAGAAACCCCCTTTACCTCCTTAAGGAAAAAGCAAAAAAGAGCTGGCTAAAGTTACAGAAGCGCTTCATAAAGCTATGAATATATACGTAGACTGCACCGACATCGCACTTCATGGTGGAAACACAGGTATCCAGCGTGTCGCACGTAATCTAGCTCAACATGCCGCTGCTGCGGAGGCAGCCTTGGAACTGCAGACTCAGCTTCTGGCCTATTTGCCAGCACTCGGTTTCGTCAAGCTAGAGGAACCATCACGTCAGTCGCTGCGAGCGAGCATCGGAACCCTGCGGCTGCTAGCCTACGAAAGTAGGACACCACGCCGTTTTCGTAGACTGTGCTCCACCCTCCTCGAACCGTTTGGGCTGGCTTCCTGGATCGAACGCAACTGGCAGGGGCCTAGTCGCCTGACACTCATCGCCCTGTTCCTGGTGCCGGTCTACCTGACCAGCGCCGTGTCTGCGGTAATCACACGCCTGCTTCCTATGCCAAAAGCAGCCATCCGAATGAAAAGCAGCGATATTCTGGTGATTCCTGGCACCTCGTGGTGGGGTCGGGAACTTGAGACACAGCTTCCTGAGCTTCACGCCCAAGGGATTCATCTCATCCCGTTGATCCATGATATGTTTCCGCTTACCCACGCCCACGTTGTTCGACATGACATCATCGATGATTTCAGACGCAACATTAATACCTTGCTGTCTATCAGCGCAATGGTTCTGACGAATTCCAATTTCACCGCTCGACAATTAGTCTCCTACATACAAAAAAAGGACTTCAATCCACGTCCGGAGGTGGAGTCTTTTCGTATGGGGATCGAGCTGGATCTGGTCGATACCCGACAATCTCCAAGGGCAGAACTGCATTCCGTCTTTTCCAGTGAGGCAGTTTTTCTCACCGTGGGCACGGTTGAACCGAGGAAGAACCTGCCCTTCCTACTCGACGCTTTCATGGAGCTTTGGAAATGGCATCCTGAAATCCCCTTGGTTGTGGTAGGAAAGTATGGCTGGAAATCCGAATCCACCCGCGCACGCATCAAATCGTTAATTGCCGCCGGCCGTCCTTTGTACTGGTTTCAGGATCTCAACGACAGCGAACTGGCATGGTGCTACCGGCATGCCAGGGCGCTGATCTACCCTTCACTAATCGAAGGATTTGGTTTGCCATTGCTGGAGGCCCTGCTGCACGGCTGCCCCGTGCTCGCCAGCGACATACCCGTGTTCCGCGAGATCGGTGGCGAGCACTGCCGTTACTTTCCGCTGGACGACCCCACCCCCTTGAGTGCCCTGATCGAGGAATACGCCGCTAACCCTCCATCGCGCCCCCGGGTGGAATGGCCGAACTGGCAGGAGAGTGCCGTCGAGTTCTTCGGCAAGATCCGTGATCATTTCCAAGCCCGGTAATACCTGCATGAGAATCGCGCTGGTCACCCACGCCTTTCCTCCGCAGGGGATTTCCGGGATCGGGAGGTACGTCGAAGACCTGGCCGAGGGGCTCGCAGGCATGGAACACGACGTCGTCGTGGCCGTCTCGAAAAGTGGCGACGACAGGACGGAGAGACGATCCGGCCACGTCGTTTCCTGGATACCCGACATCCCGGAGTCCGGAACTTTCCCTTTCCTGCGGTTGCTACGCCTCTCCTCCAGAATTCACGAGCGGTTGCGTGCATTCCACGGTGACCGGCCATTCGATGTCGTCGAGGCGCCCAACACCTGGGCAGGGGGCCTGCTCCCTTTCAGGCTTGGTCTTCCAGGCAAGCCCTTGCGTGTCACGCGGCTGTCCACCCCTCGCGCCTGGTTTCAACGCACCACGCCGTGGCTTCCACGCCTGACCGAGTGGCTCGAGTACTTCCAGGTGGCCTCTTCTGATCTGGTGATATCGAACACACGAGAGAACCTCGAATTATCGCGAGCCCTGTATCCACTGGAGGGGCGGCAGACAGATATCGTCTACCACGGCATTCCGGATCCAGGCCCCCCACCGCCCCCACGCACTTCGACCAACGAGCCCTCCGTGCTGTATGTCGGGAGAATGGAGCACAGAAAGGGCTTCGACGTGCTTGTCGGCGCATGGCCTTCGGTCTTCGAAGAATTCCCCCAAGCCAAACTGCATGTCGTCGGAGAAGACCTCCCCGGGCCGGGAGGCGCCCCTTCCTACTTCGAATGGTCTATCCGCTCCCTGACAGCAGCTCAGCGGGAACGCATCCACTTCCATGGAGAAACAGACGATATGACTAGAAATCGGCTGTTCACCGAAAGCGACATCGTCGTGGTACCTTCCCGTTACGAGTCCTTCGGCCTCGTGCTGCTCGAGGCCATGATCAGGGAGAAACCGGTTGTCGCCAGCGCAACAGGGGGGATGAAGGAAATCGTTGAGCATGCCAAGACGGGGCTGCTTGTCACACCGGAGTCGTCAGAGGAATTGGCCGCCGGCATTATCTCGCTGCTATCCGACGCACCACTCCGTTTACGCATGGGTGCACAGGCAAGATCCAGGGTCTTGGAGAGATATACGGTAGACCAGATGGCGACCGCGTCCGTCGAGGCCTACAGGCAAGCGATTGCGCTCGGCAAATGAAAGATAGGGGACAACTGCACTTTCTCGTCGTCGGCGCTGGCTTCGCCGGCACCGCCATCGCCCGCCGCCTGGCCGACACCGGCATGCGGGTGCGGGTCATCGACCGGCGCGAACATATCGGCGGCAATGCCTTCGACGAGTTCGACGAGCAGGGCTTGCTGGTCCATCGCTATGGCCCGCACATCTTCCACACCAATTCCGATGAGGTAGTGACCTTCCTCTCACGCTTTACCGATTGGCTGCCCTACGAGCACCAAGTGCTATCACAGGTCGACGGGCGCCTGCTGCCCTTCCCCATCAACCGGCACACCATCAATCAGCTCTACGGACTGGAACTCGACGAGGCCGGGGTGCGAGCTTTTCTCGAGCGGGTGAGAGAACCACAGGAACGGATCACCAATAGCGAGCAACTGGTGCTGGACGCCGTGGGCCAGGATCTTTACGAGAAGTTCTTCCGCGGCTACACCCGCAAGCAGTGGGGCATGGAACCCGCGGAACTGAAGGCCGGGGTGGCTGCACGCATTCCTGTGCGCACCGACACCGACGACCGCTACTTCACCGACCGTTTCCAGGCCATGCCGAAGGATGGCTACACGCGGATGTTCGAACGCATGCTGGACCACCCGAACATCACCTTGGAGCTCGGCACCGATTTCTTCTCGGTCCGCGACCGCCTGCATGCGCGACACACCGTCTACACCGGGCCGATCGACGCCTACTTCGGTCATTGTTTCGGGCGGCTACCCTACCGCTCGTTGCATTTCGAGCACACGCACATAGACGATCGCGAATGGCTACAGCCGGTGGCCACGATCAACTACCCTGACGAAGCGGTACCCTGGACCCGGATCACCGAATTCAAGCACATGACCGGGCAGCAACACCCTGGGACATCCATCGTGCGCGAGTACCCCCGAGCCGAGGGCGAACCCTATTATCCGGTGCCCAGCGAGACCAGCGAGACCCTGTACCGACGCTACCGGGATCTGGCCGAAAGGGAAACGGGAGTGACCTTTCTCGGTCGTCTGGCCCAGTACCGCTACTACAACATGGACCAGGTTGTCGCGAGTGCGCTCAAGACTGCGAGGATGCTGCTCGGTGAACCCTGAACCCCGACTCACGCGCCAACCCCGAGGACGGGTGATCGCGGTGATGGTCGCCTGGAACGGGCGCCCTTTTCTCGAGACGGCGATCCCCTCAGTGCTCGAGGCATTGGGTGAGCACGGGGAACTGCTGGTGGTAGAGAACGGATCGACCGACGGCAGCTTCGACTTCCTGCGCGCACGCTTCCCTGATGTTGCGGTGCTGCAGACCGGGGAAAATCTGGGTGGCGCCGGCGGTTTCTCTGCCGGCATGCGCGTGGCTCTGGAAGATCCCGAATGCCACCATGTCTGGCTGCTGGATAACGACATCCTCGTCGAACCCGGCGCCCTGGAACCCCTGCTGGATGCGTTGTCCTCCGCGCCCGACATCGCTGCGGCCGGTTCCCAGCTCTGCCTCTACGACCGCCCGGACACCGTGCAGGAACTGGGCAGCCGCTACACACCCTGGCTGGGCGCACTCGAACAACAGCACGCGGGCCGGTCCCGGTTGCCCGCCGATGCCTCACCACGGGAGGTCGATTATCTCGCTGCCTGCTCACTGCTGATCCGCAGCGACATCCTGCGCCAGCATGGCCTGTTTCACGAGGCGCTGTTCGTGTTCTACGACGACGTCGAATGGTCGCTGCGCGTGCGCCGCGCTGGTCATCGGCTGCTGGCAGTGCCTGCCTCGGTGGTACGCCACTGCTACGGCGGCGACAGGCCCACGGTGCCCTGGCGCGAGTACTACCGCAAGCGCAACCGCTGCATCTGCCTGCGCCTGGAACCACCACGACGCGGCCGCCTGCTGGCATTGTATTTCTACTTGGTCTATGTGAGCGCCCTGGCCCACTATCTCGCACGGCAGGGCGACCCGGTACTGGCGGGCATCTACCGCCAGGCACTGGACGACTTCGACAATGGCCGCCTGGGCCGGCGGGACATCGTGCGCCCGGCTACCGCCCCCCTCCCTTGCCCGAAGAGGCCTGCCGAACCTGGGCGGATCCTTCGCTGTCGTCGGGCGATGCCGAGGCCGCCTGGCAGGCACTGCAGCAAGCCGCAGCTCAACGCAAGCAGAGCCTCCATCGACTTGGCCCCGACCAGCCCGACGGTGCGGAGATTGCCCTGGTCGGCGAACGCTACAGTTGGGCAGCAACCCACAGTAACCAACTGCTCCGATATCGCTGCGGCGGACGTTGGACCCACATCACCCACCCCCGTCGCGAATGGCTGTTCTCTCGGCTGCGCCTGGCAGCGGCCCTGATGCAGGCCATTCCTGCCGTACTTCCGCGCTGGCTGCGCGCCCTGCACCGCGACCCTCCACCCATCCCTCTGCCCTGAATCCTCCCATGCGCATCCTGTTTCTCAGCAAGCGCCGTTACATGAGCAAGGACGTCATCGACGATCGCTACGGACGGCTGTACGAGCTGCCGGCAAACCTGGCACGGCAAGGCCACTCGGTGCTGGGCCTGTGCACCGCCTACCGACGCCTGGGCGACCGCCGCATCCATCACCACGGGGAACAGGGCGACCTGAACTGGCAGCCTTTCGACCTCCTGCCACACGGGGCGAGTTACGCCTGGCGCCTGCCCGCACTGGGCCGTACCTTTGCGCCCGACCTGGTGTTCAGCGCCTCGGATGCGCTGCAGGTGGTGCTGGGCAACCACCTGGCCCGGCGCCTCGACGTCCCCCACGCTGTGGATCTCTACGACAATTTCGAGAGCTTCGGCCTAACCCGCCTGCCCGGCCTGCGCCGGGCCTTTCGCCGCGCCCTGCAGCGCGCCTCTGCCATCTCTTGCGTGAGCGAACCCCTCCAAAAGAAACTGGCTTGCGAACTACCCGAGGTGCCCCTGCTCACCCTGGAAAGCACAATCGATCCCGACGCCCACCGGCCCTTCGACAGGGGCAAGGCCCGCGAGCATCTTGGACTGCCGGCGGACGCCTGGCTGATGGGCACTGCCGGGGCCCTGCACCACAACCGCGACATCGGGCTACTGTATGCGGCCTTCGAGCGGCTGGCCACACGCCACCCGGACCTGCACCTGGCGCTGGCCGGCCCGGTGGACCCCGCCTGCCCGCTGCCACAGCATCCGCGCGTCCACTATCTGAACCAGCTGCCCCACGCGCAGGTGCCCCTCTTCCACAGTGCTCTGGACCTGGCACTGATCTGCATGTGCGACAGCGAATTCGGCCGCTACGCCTTTCCCCAGAAGACTTACGAGATCCTCGCCTGCGGCACCCCCCTGCTGGCCGCAAGTGTCGACGCGCCGCGAAGCCTGCTGGCGGACTGGCCACGCTGCCTCTACCGACCCGGCGATCTGGACCAGCTGATCACCCGGATCGAGGAACAGCGACAACAGCCCTGCACACCCTCACTCGCCATCCCGAGCTGGGCCGATCAGGCGAAACGTCTGGAATCCTTCTGGAGAGAACACCTCGAACTGCCAGAGTGAAAGCGGGGACGGCTCAGCTCCCCTGCAGAGCACGTGCCAGCCGCTCGCCGAAGTTTGGCCGGGCAAACTGCTCCGCATGAGCGTGCATCGCCAAAAGGGACAGAGGTGCTTCAAGATTGTCGACCACCGCAGCGGCGAAGGCATCGGTATCGCCGGGCGGCACCAGCCACCCCGACACCCCATCAGCCACCGCATCCACCACCCCTCCCGTCGCATAAGCCACGGTCGGCAGACCATGCGCTGCCGCCTCTACCGCTACCATGCCGAAACCTTCGGGATCACCCGGAATGCTGCGCACCGGAAAGACATGCACATCCGCAGCCAGGTAGGCCTCGCGCAAGCGCTCCCATTCGGTGAATTCCCCGAGAAAACGGACCTTGCCCGCCACACCGGCCTTCTCGGCCACCGAGCGAATCTGCTCTACCGACTGCACGCCAGCATACAGGGCCTGGGCGGGTTCTCCACCGATGATCGCCAGTTGCGCCTCGGGTACCTGGCGGACGATCTCCGGAAACACATCGCGCACGAACTCGAGCATGCCCTTGCGGGTGGTCAGGCGCCCGACCGAGAGCAGCAAGGGGCCATCACCCAGGTCATGACATTGCCGGAAAGTGCGCCGGGCGGTTTCGCGTTCTTCGGCGGTGATCGCTTCCGGCAAGGTCACGCCCGGCGGGATGATCTCGATACGCATGGGAGCGACGCCTGCCGCCTCGGCCAGGGCCGCCGTGGCGCGACTGTTGGCGATGACCCGGTCCATCCGCCGCAGAAACGGGATCCACAGCAAGCGATAGAGCCAATGCCGTGCCACCACATCCAGACCATGCACATAGACGGCCGCACGCGCTCCGGACAATCGCGCGGTCATCCAGGCAAGGGGCGCGGTCAGGCCACTGCCGGCCAGGACCACGTCGGGGCGCAGGCCGCGTGCCTGCCGGATACCGGACACCAGGGCGCCGAGCAAGAAACGCCACAGGGGACGGCCCGGCACTTCGTGGACGACCACCCCGGTTGGCGCCCGCGCTGCCGATCCTTCCGGGGCCACCACGGTCACGGTACCGTGCCGAGCCAGCTCGTCAGCCACATGCCAGTTGAGACGCTCCATACCACCAAGCAGTGGCGGAAAATTGCGGGTGATCAGCAATCCCTTCAAATGCCTATCTCTCGTCGCACAGAAACCGTCCAGCCTCAGGCCGGCACGATCCTCACGTTCGGAAAGATACAACAAAACCGGCTCCCCTCCCCGACCTGGCTCTCGATTTCGATGACAGCGTCGTGTCGCAGCAATACATGGCGCACGATGGACAGACCCAGGCCGGTGCCACCGCGTTCGCGTGAGCGGCTCTTGTCCACGCGATAGAAGCGCTCCGTGAGACGATCCAGGTGCTCCGGCGGGATACCAGGCCCCTGGTCGAGCACGCAGAAGCGCGCGCCATCGTCATCAACTTCCCAGTACAGGTCGACCGGGGTGCCGGGCGGGGTGTGCAGAATGGCATTGAACAGCAGATTGCCGAAGGCCGAGGCCAGCTCGCTCTCGCTGCCCAGCAGGCCGGCGCGTGATTGCAGGTGCAGGGTGACAGGATGCTGGTCTCCGTTCAGTCGACGGGCATCCTCGACCAGGTGTTCGAGCAGCGCGGGCACATCCACCGGCTCGCGTGGCGGGCGGTCGTCTTCCAGTTCCAGACGCGAGAGCATCAGCAGGTCGGCGACCAATTGCTGCATGCGTTCGGCCTGGCGCAGCGAAGCAGCCAGGGCATCGTGCACCTCGCCGGGCAGGTCTTCCTCGGCGAGCATCTCCAGGTAGCCGACGACCACGGTGAGCGGGGTACGCAACTCGTGCGAGACATTGGCGATAAAGTCGCGGCGTACCGTCTGCACGCGCTTGAGCTCGGTCACGTCATGCGCGGTAAGCAACAGCTGATCCTTGGCGAAGGGAGCAACCCGCAACTCCAGTTCGCGTTCGCCCGCCGCCCCGATACGGCGCTCCAGTGGCGAAGCATCGGCCCCCTGGCGCAACCAGTCGGCCAGCGCCGGATCATCCAGCAGTTCGGGCAGAGGACGGCCGACAACCGGCTCGCCGGCATCCAGTCCCAGCAGTTCGCGCGCTGCCGAGTTGAACCACTGCACACGCAGGCGCTGGTCGAGGATGACCGCAGCATCCGGCATGGTCTCGAGAGTATCGTGAAAACGGTGCAACAGGCGGCTCAGACGTTTCTTGCGCTGACGCGCACGCAAACGCACTCGTTCGATGTGCTCGGCCACCGATCGCCAGACCCCGCGCAGGTCCTCGCCGCCACCACCGACAAGCCATTCCTCGAGCAGCCAGACCTGGTACAGCTGCCACAGCACCAGGCCGCCGAGGCCGACCAGCAGGGCCAGCGCCCAGGCCTGACTCGCCCAACCGAACAGGCCAACCAGGGCGGCAACCGCCAGCAGCCTCAGGAGCTCGGCGCGAAACTGCTCATGCACCGGCAGATACCAGCCGGTAGCCCGCACCGCGCACCGTTTCGATGCATCCGTCCAGGCCGAACGGGGCCAACGCCTTGCGTAGCCGGCGCACGCTCACGTCCACGGTGCGCTCCTCGAGCGCGACATCGTCGCCCCATACCCGGTCGAGCAACTGACCCCGGCTATACACCCGGTTCGGGTTTTGCAGCAGAAAACGCAACAGGCGAAACTCGGTCGGCCCCAGCGGCACTGGGCTTCCCTCACACTCTACCTGCCGGGTAGCGGGGTCGAGCACCAGCTCGCCCAGCCGCAACCGGCCGTCCAGGTCACGGCGCAGCACGGCGCGGATGCGCGCGATCAATTCGGGTGGGGAAAAGGGCTTGACCACGTAGTCGTCGGCGCCGGCCTCCAGCCCCTGTACCCGCTGAGCCTCCTCGGCCAGCGCGGTGAGCAGGATCACCGGGATGTCGCTCAACCCCTCGTGCTGCCGGATATGCCGCAGCAAGGCGATGCCACTGCGTTCGGGCAACATCCAGTCGAGCAGCACCAGGTCGGGCCGGCGCACCGCCAGCAGGTGCTCGGCCTCGGCCACGCTGCCAGCCTCCAGCATCTCCATGCCGGCGCGCGACAGCGCAAAGCGCACCATGTCGCGGATGGGGGCCTCGTCCTCGACGAACAGAATGGTGGTCATTGATGGCGTATGTCTTCTCCGGTCACCAGGTAGATGACGTGCTCGGCGATATTGTCGATGTGACGCTTGCCCCGGTCCAGGGATTTCAGCACCAGCATGAAGTTCACCGCCTCGGCCACATCCTGCCGATTATCGAACACGCACTCAACAAGGTACTTCAAACGATTTCGCAAATCGATCTGCTCGGGCAGCTCACCAGCCACTATGACCTCGGACTGCCTGGCGTCGTCCTCCTCATAAGCGCGAAGTGCCGTATCCAGCAGCATGATCAGATGCCCCATCAGGTGCTGCACCTCGCTGCGGGGAGAGTGCCCGTCGCAACCGCTTTCCGGCAGCGACTCCTGGCACAGCACCCGTGCAATCTGGGTCATCTCGTCGCCGAGGCGCTCTAACTCGGTGACGATACGCGAGGTCGCCACCACATAGCGAAGGTCCCTGCCGACGGGCGCGCGCCGTGCCAGCAGGCTGACGATGAAGCTGTCCACTTTCACTTCCTGCAAGTCGATGGGACGATCCCCCTCGATGACCTGCCGCGCCTGTTCGGTGGAATCGTGTCCCAGCGCCAGCTGCAGTCGCTCCATCTGGCCACGCACCAGGCCAGCCATCTTGAGCACCCGCTTGCGCAGTTTGCGCATATCCTTGTCGAAGCCTCTTAGGATATGGCCGTTCGATACCGTGCCGTTCATCCTGATCTCCTTACCCAAAGCGGCCCGTGATGTAGGCCTCGGTCAGTTTGTGTGCCGGGTTGGTGAAGATCCGTTCGGTCTTGTCCACCTCGACCAGGCGTCCCATGTGAAAATAGGCGGTACGTTGCGAGACACGTGCCGCCTGCTGCATCGAATGGGTGACGATGATGATGGTGTAGCGCTCGCGCAGCTCGTCGATCAGCTCCTCCACCCGTGCAGTGGCGATCGGATCCAGCGCCGAGCAGGGCTCGTCCATCAGGATCACCTCGGGATGAATGGCAATAGCGCGAGCGATACACAATCGCTGCTGCTGGCCACCGGACAGGCCCGTGCCCGGCGCATCCAGGCGGTCTTTCACCTCGTCCCACAGGCCGGCGCGACGCAGCGAGTTTTCCACCAGCTCGTCCAGGTCGGCCCGACTCGCCGCCAGGCCATGCAGCCGCGGGCCGTAGGCGATGTTCTCGTAGATCGACTTGGGAAAGGGGTTGGGCTTCTGGAACACCATGTCCACCCGCGCGCGCAGCGGCACCACGTCCATCTCTGGCGCATGAATGTCCTCGTCATCGAGGTGGATCTCGCCTTCCACGCGACAGCCCTCGATGGTGTCGTTCATGCGGTTGAAGCAACGCAGGAAGGTCGACTTGCCACACCCCGAGGGGCCGATGAAGGCGGTCACCTGGTGTTTGCCGATATCGATCGACACATCCTTGATCGCCTGTTTTTCACCATAGAACACGTTGACATTGCGTGCGCGCAGGCTGACCTTGCGCTCGAGGAAGGGGGTACCCAGGGTGCTCTCGACGACCTCTGGCTGCGCGGCATCACCCGCGGCCAGGGCCGCCTCCACCACCGACTGGAACAAGGCGCGTCGATCGGCAATCGCCATCTCGGATTCTCCTTACCAGCGTTTCTCGAAGCGGCGGCGCAACAGGATGGCCACCAGGTTCATCAGCACCAGGAACAGCAGCAACACCAGGATGGCCGCCGCGGTACGTTCCATAAAGGCGCGTTCGGGGCTGTCGGCCCACAGGTAGATCTGCACCGGCAGCACCGTGGCCGGATCGGTAATGCCCTGCGGCACATCGACGATGAAGGCCACCATGCCGATCATCAACAGGGGCGCGGTCTCGCCCAGCGCCTGCGCCATGCCGATGATGGTACCGGTGAGCATGCCCGGCAGGGCCTGCGGCAGCACGTGGTGAAACACCGTCTGCATGCGCGAGGCGCCGATGCCCAGTGCTGCCTCGCGGATCGAAGGCAGCACCGCCTTGAGCGCCGCGCGCCCGGTGATGATGATGGTCGGCAGCGTCATCAGGGTGAGCACCAGACCGCCGACCAGCGACGCCGAACGCGGCAGGTCGAGAAAGTTCAGAAACACCGCCAGCCCCAGCAGGCCGAACACGATCGACGGCACGGCCGCCAGGTTGTTGATGTTGACCTCGATAAAGTCGGTCCAGCGGTTGCGCGGCGCGAGCTCTTCCAGGTAGATGGCCGCCGCCACGCCCAGTGGCAATGACAACGCCAGGGTGACCAGCAGGGCGTAGAAGGAACCGGCGAGCGCCCCGCGGATGCCGGCCAGTTCCGGCTCGCGCGAGTCGCCATTGCGGAAGAATGTCCAGTTGAAGAAGGTGTCGATCGCCCCCTCCGCGCGCAGGGACTCCAGCCAGTGGCGCTGGCGCTCGCTCAAGCGGACACCACCCGCCTCACCATGCTTGAACCACTGATCGACCTCGTCGTCGGCGAGCAACCAGAAGGCACGCCACTGCCCCAGCAGTTCAGGGTCTGCCACCACCTGGTCGCGCAAGGCCCAGGCCGCGCCGCTGCTCACCAGCCGGTAGAGCTCACGCTTCTCGCGGCGCTTGCGCGCCTCGGGGAAACGTGCGCGCAGGGCCTGCTTGATCACCCCCGCATAGTCACCGGCGCTCAACGAATCCAGCGAACCGTTGCCCTGGGGATCGAGGCGTTCGGGGTCCAGCCTCAGCTCGAGGCGGATGTGTGTCTGCCAGAAGGCCGACTGCCCCAGGCTCACCAGGCTGACCAGCATGACGGCCAGAAACGACAGCCCCAGCACGATGGCACCGATACCGGCCAGGCGCAACAGGCGGTCGCGCCGGCGGCGACGTGCCAGACCCTGCAGCACCGCCTCGCGGATGGCGCGGCGCTTGACCAGCGGCTTGTTCTTTTTCTTACTCATAGGCTTCCCGATAACGGCGTACGACGTACAGCGCCAGCACGTTGAGCAACAGGGTGGCCAGGAACAGCACCAGCCCCAGGGCAAAGGCTGCCAGGGTCTTGGGGCTGTCGAATTCCTGGTCGCCGACCAGCAGGGTGACGATCTGCACCGTGATGGTGGTCACCGAGTCCAGCGGATTGGCAGTCAGGCGTGCGCCCACGCCAGCGGCCATCACCACGATCATGGTCTCGCCGATGGCACGCGAGGCCGCCAGCAACACGCCACCGACGATGCCCGGAAGCGCTGCAGGCACCACCACACGCAACACCGTTTCGGCCGGGGTCGCGCCCAGCGCCAGCGAACCATCACGCAGTGACTGCGGCACGGCGGTGATCACGTCATCCGAGAGGGGCGAGACGAAGGGGATGATCATCACCCCCATCACCAGGCCGGCGGCCAGCGCGCTCTCGGAAGAGACGGCCAGGCCCAGCGACTCGCCCAGGCCGCGCACCAGCGGGGCCACCACCAGGGCGGCGAAGAAGCCATACACCACGGTCGGGATGCCGGCCAGGATCTCGAGCAGCGGCTTGATCCAGGCTCGCGCCCGCGCACCCGCAAACTCGGCCAGCCAGATGGCCGAGAACAGGCCGACCGGCACCGCCACTGCCAGCGCGATGCCGGCGATCATGAGCGTGCCAGCAAACAGGGGCACCATGCCGAAAGCACCGCTGGCACCCACCTGGTCGACACGGATGGCGATCTGCGGGCTCCATTCCAGGCCGAACAGGAAATCGCCCAATGGCACCGTCTCGAAGAAACGCAAGGCCTCGAACAACACCGAGAGGACGATGCCCAGGGTGGTGAGGATGGCGATCGAAGCACTCGCCAGCAGCAGCACATGAACTACCCGTTCAACGCTGGTACGCGCCCGCAAACCCGGATGCACGCGCAACAGCCCCCACCCCAGGCCGCCGAGGCCGACCAGCAGCAACAGCACTGGCAGGGCCATGTTCGACCAGCCTGACAGGCTACGGTAACGCTCGACCGCCGCAGTCAGCGCCGGATCGGGCACGCCCGAGGCGATGTTGCCAGTCGCCAGATTGCGGATGTCGTTGAGCAACAGGCTGCGCTCCGCCTCGGACAGCGTGCGCATCGACTCGGGCAGCGACTGCATCACAAGGTGGCCAATCACTGCCTGGTCGAAAGCCAGCCACAACACCAGCAGCACCAGCGGCGGCAACCCTGCCAGCAGGGCTACCCGGTAGCCGTGATAACGCGGCAGCGAATGCAGGCGCCGGGCATCGCCATCCACCCGACCCAGCACGACGCGACGCCCCAGCCAGTAAGCGGCCAGGGCGTACGCCACCAACAATAAAAACAGCATCGACAGGCTCATCTCGTTCCCTCGCCGCGCCCCGGCATCCCGGAGCGCGGCCGCCGGTCACAACTCGAGCGGTGTCAGTTCGCGCGCCGCCTTGGCAAAAGCGCTGCGCTCGTCTTCCGGCATGGGGATCAACCCCTTGTCCACCAGGTAGCCGTCATCACCCCAGGCCTTTTCACTGGTGAATTCCGCCAGGTACTCGCGGATGCTGGGAATGCGCCCCACGTGCGCCTTCTTCACGTAGAAGAACAACGGACGCGAGACCGGATAGCTGCCATCGGCGATCAGCTCGAACTCGGGTGCCACGCCATCGACCAGCGAACCTTGCAACTGGTCGGCATTCTGTTCCAGGTAGCTGTAGCCGAAGATGCCCAGCGCCCGCGGATTGGCCACCAACTTCTTGACGATCAGGTTGTCGTTTTCACCAGCCTCGATGTAGGGACCGTCCTCACGAATGGCATGACAGATGGCCTTGTAACGCTTCTTGTCCTGATGCTTGAGCGCCTTGATCCAGGCGAACTGCTTGCAGCCACCCTCCATCGCCAGCTCGGCAAAGGCGTCGCGCGTCCCCGAGGTGGGCGGCGGTCCGAGCACCTCGATACCCACGTCCGGCAGACTGGGATTGACCTGCTTCCAGGTCCGGTAGGGATTGGGCACACTCTCCGGCGCGGCTGGATCAGGCACCTGGCGGGCCAGCGCCAGGAACAGGTCCTTGCGGCTCAGGTCGAAACGCGGCGCCTTGCGCGAATTGGCAATCGCGATACCGTCGTAGCCGATCTTGATCTCGACGATCTCCTTCACCCCGTTGGCCTGGCACTTGGCGAACTCCGATTTCTTGATGCGCCGCGAGGCATTGGTGATGTCTGGGTGATTCACCCCCACGCCGGCGCAGAACAGCTTCATGCCACCGCCCGAACCGGTGGACTCGATACGCGGCGTCTTGAAGCGCGTGGCGCGACCGAAGTGCTCCGCCACCACGGTGGCGAAGGGATAGACGGTAGAAGAACCCACGATGTGAATGGTGTCGCGGGAGGCCGCCTGGGTCTGGGCGCCCAGTACCAGGGCCAGTGCACTGCCGAACAGCATGCGTTTCATTTCAGTAATCCTCGTTGCGTCATTCATCTTGCGACGCACATGCTGGCAGCGCTTTGTTACGGGAATGTGACAAGCGAGGAGGGGTACAATCCGCGCATGCTGCATTTCGACCATCTCACCCTGCGCCGCGGCCCGCGCCTGCTGTTCGAGGACGCCACCTTCCAGATCCATCCCGGGCAGAAGGTCGGTCTCACCGGTGCCAACGGCACCGGCAAGTCCAGCCTGTTCGCGCTGATCCTCGGCGAATTGCAGGAAGACAACGGCCACCACAGCCTGCCCGCGGACTGGACCATCACCCACCTGGCCCAGGAGATCCCCGCGAGCACGCAGCCGGCGATCGACTACGTGCTCGACGGCGATGGCGAACTGCGCCGCCTGCAAGGCGCACTGGTCGAGGCCGAACAGCGCGGCGACGGCGAACGCATCGCCCACCTGCACGCCGAACTGGAACACATTGGCGGCTATCAGGCCGAAGCACGCGCCGCGCAACTGATGGCCGGGCTGGGCTTCGCTCCCGGTGACGAACGGCGGCCGCTGGCCGACTTCTCCGGCGGCTGGCGCATGCGCCTGAACCTGGCACGCACCCTGATGTGCCGCTCCGAGCTGCTGCTGCTCGACGAACCGACCAACCACCTCGACCTGGACGCGGTGATCTGGCTGGAAAGCTGGCTGAAGAGCTATCGCGGCACCCTGCTGCTGATCTCGCACGACCGCGAGTTTCTCGACAGCGTCTGCGACCACATCCTGCACATCGAGCACCAGCATGCCATCCTCTACCGCGGCAACTACAGCGCCTTCGAGCGCCTTCGAGCGCCTTCGAGCGCCTTCGAGCGCCTGCGCGCCGAACGGCTTGCCGGACAACAGGCGGCCTACGAAAAGCAGCAACGCGAGATCGCGCACATGCGCGCCTTCGTCGATCGCTTTCGCGCCAAGGCCAGCAAGGCCCGGCAGGCGCAGAGCCGCCTGAAGGCACTCGAACGCATGCAGCAGATCGCCCCGGCGCATGTCGATTCCCCCTTCCATTTCACCTTCCGCCCGCCGCGCCGGCTGCCGCACCCGCTGCTGCACCTCGAGAAATGCAGCGCGGGCTACAACGGTCGGGCCATCGTCGAACACGCCAGCCTGGTACTCGCCCCCGGCGACCGCCTCGGGCTGCTCGGCCCCAACGGCGCCGGCAAGTCGACCCTGATCAAGCTGCTCGCCGGCGAACTCACCCCGCTGGAGGGCGAGCGCGAGGTCGCGCAGGATCTCGCCATCGGCTACTTCGCCCAGCACCAGCTCGAACAGCTGCACCCCGAACACAGCCCGGTCGAGCACCTGCTGCAACAAGACCCGTCACTGGGCGAACAGGATGCACGCGACTACCTCGGCGGCTTTGGCTTCGTTGGCGACCAGGCCCTGGCCCCGGTCGGCCCCTTCTCCGGCGGCGAGAAATCTCGCCTGGTGCTCGCCCTGCTGGTGCAACAACGCCCCAACCTGCTGCTGCTCGACGAGCCCACCAACCACCTCGACCTCGAAATGCGCCAGGCCCTGGCCACCGCCCTGCAGGACTTCGAAGGCGCCATGGTCATCGTCTCCCACGACCGCCACCTGCTGCGCACCGCCTGCGACCGCCTCGCGCTGGTCAACGGCGGGCGACTCACCCCCTTCGACGGCGACCTCGACGACTACGCCGCCTGGCTGAGCGACCATCGGCGCAGCGCCGGCAATCCCGCTGCCCAGGCCGCCTCCTCGACCCCGAAACGCGAGACCGCCGAAGACCGCAAGGCGCGCAAACGCGCCGAGGCCGAACGCCGCGCCCGTCTGCAACCCCTCAAGAAACGCCTCGCCCGTTGCGAACAGGCGCTGGAAGACCTGCAAGACCAGCGCCGCGCGCTGGAAGAACAACTCGCCGCCCCCGACCTCTACGAAGCGGAGAACAAGAACCGCCTCACCGAGCTGCTGAAACAAAAGGCCGAACTCGACCAACAGATCGAAGACGCCGAACTCGAATGGCTGCGCGCGGCCGACGCCGTTGAAACCGCCGAGACCGAGGAGACCTCACAGTGAGTCACAGATACAAGGAACTACAGACATGCAGGAGATCCGTCCTCGGGCCAAACCGTTCGCGGCGAGGACGCCGCTCCCTCCCTGTAGGAGGCCCGTCCTCGGGCCGAACCTCACCGGGCCGAAGGTTCGCGGCAAGGACGCCGCTCCGGCGTATGGACAACGTCGCCGAACACCCACCCGGCGAGACGCCAGATCGGCCAGCAGATCTGATCGATCTCTGGGAGAAACAGATTCGTGCCTGACAGGATCGATAACGCATCACGCAACCGGCTGGCAAGGACGCGTGGTCAACTCGAATGACTTGCCATGCCTGGACTCAGGCAAGATACCGAACTTCCCCGTACCGGAGGAGAGCCATGTGGGACCAGCGCTACAGCGACGATGACTATTTTTACGGCACCGCGCCGAACGACTTTCTGGCTACCAACGCCGGGCGGATACCGAACGGTCCGGTACTGTGCCTGGCCGAAGGCGAGGGACGCAATGCCGTTCACCTGGCCGGCCTGGGCTACCAGGTTACCGCCGTTGACAGCTCGGCCGCGGGATTGCGCAAGGCCGAGCGACTGGCACGCGAACGCGGGGTGACGCTCGAGTGCGTGCATGCCGATCTGGCCGACTACGACCTGGGCACGGCGCGATGGGCCGGTATCGTATCCATCTTCGCGCACCTGCCACCGCCGCTGCGCCGCCAGGTGCATGCGGCGATCCCGCGGGCCTTGCGTCCCGGCGGGATACTGCTGCTGGAGGCCTATACACCAGCACAACTCGACCACGGCACCGGCGGCCCACCGGTGGCGGAACTGATGATGGACGCGGCAAGCCTGCGCGACGAGTTGCCGGGCCTGGTCTTCGATCACCTGGCAGAATGCGAGCGGGAGGTAGTCGAAGGCAAGGGCCACCGGGGCACCGGGGCCGTGGTGCAGGCCATCGCGAGGAAGCCGACCTGATGCCGCTGCGCATTTCCCAGAAAGTGGTGATTCCCGACGAGGAGATCGCGCTGAGCGGCATTCGCGCCCAGGGTGCGGGCGGGCAGAACGTGAACAAGGTTTCCAGCGCCATCCACCTGCGCTTCGATATCCGGCGCTCTTCGCTGCCCGATTTCTACAAGCAACGCTTGCTCGCGTTACACGACACCCGCATCTCGAAAGACGGGGTCGTCACGATCAAGGCACAACGTTTCCGCACCCAGGAGCGCAACCGCGAGGACGCCCTGGAGCGGCTGGCCGAGCTGATCCGCAGGGTCGGCCGGGTGCAGAAGCAACGTATCCCTACCCGACCGACGCGGGCGGCGAAGGAACGGCGGATCACGGAGAAGAAGCGCCGCAGCCAGCACAAGCGACTGCGCGGAAAGGTCAGAACCTTCGACTGAACTCGCCCGCCTGCGAACCGGGGCCGCCTAGTTCACCCCCTCCCCAGTCCTCTCCTCTCGAGGGAAGAGGGGGGCTTGGCGGCGGCGCCAAGGCAATTGCCGCAACCCTTGTCCCCATCTTCCTGGCACCCTTCGCGACCTCGGCGGCCTCACTCGATCATCTTCGCGATGAATCCACCGCGCACGGCCTCGCACCATCCCACGCCCCGGATGCTGGCCCGCGGTCTGCGTCCGGGCTAGGCGGTCGTTCAGCGCTCAAGGCCGCTGGTAGGTCCCCATCAGCACCGCCTCGTCCAGCACCTGCCCTTCCATGGCCTCGAGCAGTTCGGCCTTGGTGAGGGGGTCGGTGAAGGGCAGCACCACCTTCAGTGCATACAGCTTGAAGAAATAACGGTGGCGTCCGATGGGCGGGCAGGGCCCGCCGTAGCCGGTGCGTTTCCAGTCGTTGATGCCCTCTTTGGTGCCCGACGGCAGATCGGCCGGCGCCAGCCCCTCGGGCAGGCCGGTACTGTCCGCCGGCAGGTTGTAGAGCACCCAGTGCACCCAGGTCATTTTCGGTGCGGCCGGATCGGGCGCGTCGGGATCGTCCACGATCAGCGCCAGGCTGCGCGTGCCCTCGGGCACATCGTTCCAGGCGAGGGGCGGCGAGATGTCGTCACCGTCGCAAGTGTAGCGGGCGGGAATACTGCCACCGCGGGGAAACGCGGATGACGAGATCTCGAAGGCCATGGCAGGTACCTCCAGTACCAGGAACAGGGTCAGGATCAGGAAAACCGGGCGCATCATGTCCTCCAGCATTGGTGCCATCGGGAAGAAATGCAAGTCTGCGAGCCTGCAGAGACGCCGATCGACTCCCCCACTCACGGCGAAGACCAGGAGAAGAAACGGGAATGAAGCAACTGTCAGGGCTAGACTGCCTTCATGAGCTTACGCTACTTCGCCCTGCTGTCCTGCCTGCTGCTGCGCCCCACGGGCACCGCGGCCGCCCCGGTCGATACCGAGCTGCACCGGGTCGACTGGCAGGTCGTGGTCTCCGGGCTGGATCACCCCTGGTCGCTGGCCTTTCTGCCCGACGGGCGCCTGCTGATCACCGAGCGGGTCGGGCGCCTGCGCCTGGTAGAGGCGGACGGTCGCCTGCACCCGAAGCCCATCGCCGGCCTGCCACCCATCCACCCGTACGGCCAGGGCGGCCTGCTCGACGTGGCGCTGCCCCCCGACTTCGCCCGCAGCCGGCGAGTCTATTTCTCTTTCGCCGAGCGGGGGCCGCGCGGCCATGGCACGGCCGTGGCCTTCGGCGTGCTGCGAGGACACCGCCTGGAGAATGTGCGGGTGATCTTCCGCCAGCGGCCGAAAACCGCCGAGACCCGCCACTTTGGATCGCGGCTGGTATTCGATCGCCAGGGCCATCTGTTCATCACCCTGGGCGACCGCGGCAACCGCTCCTCGGCCCAGGACCTGCGCCGCCACGCCGGCTCGCTGATCCGCATCGACGACGGCGGCATACCGCCGGACAACCCCCTTGTGGGACGCTCCGATGCGCAGCCGGAGATCTGGAGCTATGGTCATCGCAACATGCAGGGGGCCGCACTGCACCCGCTCACCGGCAAGCTCTGGATCCACGAGCACGGTCCCCAGGGCGGCGACGAACTCAACATTCCGGAAGCGGGCAAGAACTACGGCTGGCCGGTGATCACCTACGGTCGCGAGTATTTCACCGATCTGCCCATCGGCGAGGGAACCCGCAAGCCGGGCATGGCGCAGCCCATCCACTACTGGGAGCGCTCCATCGCGCCTTCCGGCATGACCTTCTACACCGGTGACCGCTTCCCGCGATGGCGTGGCGACCTGTTCATCGGCTCGCTCAAGTTCCGCCTGCTGGTGCGCCTGCACCTGGACGACGATCGGGTGGTGCACGAGGAACGCATGCTGGCCGACCGGCTCGGGCGCATCCGCGACGTGCGCCAGGGCCCCGACGGCCTGATCTACCTGCTCACCGACGCCGACGACGGCAAACTGGTGCGCCTGCTGCCCGCCCAGTGAGGTCCAACAGGGCCGGCATCAAGGCTCCCCCGGCGTTCACAAAAAACCCCGGCGTGATGCCGGGGTGGTTGTGAGGACAAGACCCTCGGATGGATCAGAAGTCCATGCCCGCGTCCATGCCACCGGGCGCGGCGGCAGCCTCCTTCTTGGGCTCCTCGGCAACCATGGCCTCGGTGGTGCGCATCAGGCCGGCGATGGAGGCGGCATTCTGCAGGGCAGAACGGGTCACCTTGGCCGGGTCGATGATGCCCATCTCGAGCATGTCGCCGTACTCCTCGGTCTGGGCGTTGTAGCCCCAGGCGCCTTCCTTCTCGCGCACCGCCTGGACCGCCACGCTGGCCTCGCCACCGGCGTTGGCGACGATCTGGCGCAGCGGCTCTTCCATGGCGCGCAGGGCGATCTGCACACCGGTCTCCTGGTCGGTGTTGGCGGTGTCCACGCCCTTGTCACGCAGCGTGCTGGCGATGCGCACCAGGGTCACGCCACCCCCGAGCACGATGCCTTCCTCGACCGCCGCACGGGTGGCGTGCAGGGCGTCGTCCACCAGGTCCTTCTTCTCCTTCATCTCGACCTCGGTGGCAGCGCCGACCTTGACCACGGCCACGCCACCGGCCAGCTTGGCCACGCGCTCCTGGAGCTTCTCGCGATCGTAGTCCGAGGTCGTCTCCTCGATCTGGGCACGGATCTGCTCCACCCGGGCCTCGATCTCGTCCTTCTTGCCGGCGCCGTCCACGATGGTGGTGGTCTCCTTGGTGATCACCACGCGGGCGGCCTCGCCCAGGTCATGCAGCTTGGCCTTCTCGAGGCTCAGGCCGACCTCTTCGGAGATCACGGTACCACCAGTGAGGATGGCGATGTCCTGCAGCATGGCCTTGCGGCGATCGCCGAAGCCCGGCGCCTTGACCGCAGCGGCCTTGAGGGTGCCGCGCAGGTTGTTGACCACCAGGGTGGCCAGCGCCTCGCCTTCCACGTCCTCGGCGATGATCAGCAGCGGACGGCCGGCCTTGGCGGCCTCCTCGAGCACCGGCAGCAGGTCGCGGATGTTGGAGATCTTCTTGTCGTGCAGGAGGATGTAGGGCTTCTCCAGCTCGACGTGCATCTTCTCCTGGTTGTTGACGAAGTAGGGCGACAGGTAGCCGCGGTCGAACTGCATGCCCTCGACCACCTCGAGCTCGTTCTCCAGCGACTTGCCTTCCTCGACGGTGATCACGCCGTCGCGGCCGACCTTCTCCATGGCCTCGGCCAGGATCTCACCCACATCGGAGTTCCAGTTGGCCGAGACGGTAGCCACCTGGCGGATGCTGTTGCTGTCGTCGCAGGGCTTGGCGATGGACTTCAGCTCCTCGACGGCGGCCTTCACCGCAGCGTCGATACCACGCTTGAGGTCCATGGGGTTCATACCGGCGGCAATGGCCTTGTGGCCCTCGCGGATCATGGCCTGCGCCAGCACGGTAGCGGTGGTGGTGCCGTCACCGGCCACGTCCGCGGTCTTGGAGGCCACCTCCTTGAGCATCTGCGCGCCCATGTTCTCGAACTTGTCCTTGAGCTCGATCTCCTTGGCCACCGACACCCCGTCCTTGGTGATGCGCGGCGCGCCGAAGGACTTCTCGAGCACCACGTTGCGACCCTTGGGGCCAAGCGTCACCTTGACCGCGTCGGCCAGGGTGTTCACACCGGCGAGCATGCGCTCGCGGGCGTCCTCGTGAAACTTGACGATCTTCGCGCTCATGCTGCCTTCACCTCCTTATCCGCATCCTCGATCACGGCCATGATGTCGGACTCGCGCATCACCAGCAGCTCCTCGTCGCCCAGCTTGACCTCGGTACCGGAATACTTGCCGAACAGCACCCGGTCACCCACCTTCAGGTCCAGCGGACGGCGGCTGCCGTCTTCCAGGATGGCGCCGTCACCCACGGCGATCACCTCGCCCTGGATGGGCTTCTCCTGCGCGTTGTCGGGAATGATGATGCCTCCGGCCGTCTTGTTCTCGGCGTCGATGCGCCGCACGACGACCCGGTCATGCAAGGGACGAATGTTCATGAACTCGTACTCCTTCAGCTCTGGTGAACTGTGGTCACTAACCGAATCAACAGGAGTCGCGGGCCGATCGGCCCGTCGCAGCAGCCAGATGGGAACGCCCACACGGTTTTCAAGAGGGATTCAAGCGATACAAAACCACAAGGTTTTCGAAGGAATTTTCCAGTGTACTGGCCTATTTGAAAGGAGGGAGAAGTCACCAGGAGGCACGATGACCGACGAGACGCGCATCCGTACCGAGACATCCCTGCCCGAGTACTTCCGGCGTCGCCTGCACCGCCACGCCGAACGCCTGCGCCCCCCGCCCCACGAAGACACCCTCTGGTACCTGGGCGAACTGCTGCACCGCTTCCGCCGCAGCGAACACTTCTTCGAAATCCACGAAGGCCGCCTCGCCCAGCGCCCGCTGGCCCTGCTCTACGGCGAGGCCCAGGCTGCCACCAGCCAGCGCGAGCGCTGCCTGCTGCTGCAGCGGCTGGGCGATCTGGCGCTGTTCCTCGGGGCCTTTTTCCCCGACCGCTACGCGCGCTGGGGTATCCGCCGCGAGTACTTCATCGGCATGGGCAGCGCGGCCTATGACTACCTGGCCGACAGTGCCGCGTCGCACCGTCACATCTACCGCGAGCTCACCGCCAGCTTCGTGCGCATGCTCGAGCTGCTCGCCGCCGCCGGCTCGCGCCGCCGCAACACCGACCACGAGGAGATCCTGCGCCTGTACGCGCACTGGATGGCCACCGGCGACCCGCGCGCCGAGCAGCAACTGCGCGCTCTGGGCATCGCACTGTCCGATACCGACGGGGCACATTGATACTTGCAAACATTCGGCCCGGGGACGGGCCTCCTACGGCAGGAACGGCATCCTCGCTACGAACATTCGGCCCAGGGACAGGCCGACCCCCAGCACCCGCCGCGTGCGCCGCGCGTCGCCATGCACCAGATGCTGGTGCGCACGCAGGCCGAGCAGGTGCCCCACCCCGGCCGGCAGCAACAACAGCGCCGCCCAACCGGCGTGCAGTTCCACCCCCACTGCCAGGAAGGCTGTCATCTTGATGCACACCAGCAGGAACCAGAGTACGAACAGGGTGTCGCGATAGCGGGTCATGGGCACCCGGCGAATGGCCACCGCCGCGATCAGCGGCGCCCCGACCAGTGAGGCCCCGCTCACGTAGCCTCCGAGCACCAGCAACAGGCGGTCGAACCACGGGGCATCCAGCGCCACCTGGCGCTGCACGATCCAGCTCACCGCGTACGCGGCGCTGATCGCAAACACGAAGATCACCATCCATTCGGTCGGCAGGCTGAGCAGGCCGATCACCCCGGCCAGCTTGGGTACGATCATCCACCCCATCGACCAGCGCACGAAACCCCAGTCGATATGATGCAGGCGTCCACCGGCCGTGATCGAGGTGAAGAACAACAGGTGCAGACCGATGATCGGCAGCCACAGCAGGGGCTCATCCTCGACCAGCAGCAACAACGGCAAGCCCAGTGCCGCGCCGCCGAAGCCGATGCCGGTGCGCACGAAACCCGACCAGAGAAAGATCAGCACGATCGCGGCCCACTGACCGACGCTGAAGTCCATGCCCGCTCCTGTCAATGAAAAGGGCGCATTGTGCCACGGAGACATCGCGCAGAGACCATGCCTGACTTGCCGGGTGCGCAAGGCACAGCCCCCTCCCCGCTTGTGGGGAGAGCCGGGGAGGGGTTCACCCCGGCTCCCTGCCGTCGCGCAGGGCACGGAGACGCGCAATGCCCAGTTCGCGCATGCGCTCGCGGTTGCGGCGCGGGATGGCGTCGGGGTCTTCCAGCGAGGCCACCGCGCGGCCGATGCTGTCCTCGCGCAACAGGTGGAACACCGGCACCGGTGCGCGGTTGGTCCAGTGCGAGTGATCGTCCGCTGCCTCGTCGGCGAAGCGGTAGTCGGGATGAAAGCTGGCGATCTGCAACACGCCTTCCAGCCCGGCCTCGGCCAGGGCCTGTTCCAGCACCGCCAGCATGTCCAGGTAGTCGGCGAAATCGCCCAGCGCGTCGGGCACTGCCAGCAGGGTGGTCTCCAGCTCGGCCGGGTCGGTCGCCAGCAGGCGTTCGACCTCTTCGAGGAAGGCGCGGTAGATGCCGTCGTCGTCGGCCGCCTCGCACACCGCGATGCGCACCCGGCCGGTAGCCCAGGGCGCGCTGGCGAAGGGACAGAGGCGCTCGCCGATCACCAGCCGCTCGACCCAGCGGCGCAACTGTTCTTCGGCATCGCTCATTCGAGCACTTCTACCGGCATGCCGACGGCCAGCTCACCACTGCCGTCGTGCAGCAGATTCTGGCCGAAATAGATCCGGTTATCCTCGCCGCGCCGGTACTGCATCAGCGTCTCGAGTACCCGTCCACGCTTCTCGCCGGTCTCCGGGTCCAGCCCGGGGATGGGGCAACGCGAGCAGGGCTTGACCACGCGAAAGGTGAGCCCACCGATGCGGATGCGTCGCCAGCCATCCTCGGCATGCGGCGCACAGCCGGAGACCACCAGATTGGGACGGAAGCGGCGCATGTCCACCGGCTCGTCGAGGCGCTGGTTGAGCGCGTCCAGTGCGGCCTGCGAGATCAACAGCAGCGGAAAGCCATCGGCGAAACCCACCTGGTCGTCGGCCTGCGCATAACGCGGATCGACCGGCCGCCGGGCGTCTTCGGGGAAGTGCACCAGCCGGCAGGGCTGGCCGAGAAAATCACTCAGCCAGGCATCGGCTGCCGGGTCCATGCCCTGGGCCTCGAGACGATCGTTCCAGACCTGCACGGACAGACGTTCTCTGGTGCCGGCGCGGGCCACGCGCAGCGGCGGTCTTCCCGGGGCATCGAACACCAGGGCATCGTCCTCCAGCGCAACGCCGATCTGCGCCATGCGCGGCTGCTGGCGCTGGGTGAGAAAACGCCCGCTCTCGTCCACCAGCATCCACTCGCGGTCGTGAACGGGACCACGCGGACCGATCGCCAGACGCTCGCACCCCTGACCGCGCAGGGACTTGACCGGGTACCGCCACAGGCCACTGAGGCTGAAGATCTCACTCATCGCTTCGTCCTTCGGCGAAATACTAAGACAACCATAATCAAAGCCACGCTCAGCGGGCTTCTGGGCGTTCCACCACAAGGCACGCCGGCGCAGGCACAGTCACTCTATGTCAAGTCGGCGTAACGCAGTGGGTGGACGCCCAGAAGCCCGCCCGCGGGGAGCGGCCCGGATGTCCCGGCTCTGCGTTGCGGCTCTTGGCAAGGGCTTGCCATTCCCTGCGAGCCGCGCCTTGATCAGGAACATCCGGGCGGCTCTGAGTGAGGCTTTGATTATGGTTGCCTTAGTATGCCCATGATACGCCGCCTCGGCTATCATGCGGACCATGTACGAGATGCTGCCCTTTCCCGTCACCTTCCAGGTCGCCCGACTGCCGGCCATCGACTTCGGCCCCGGCGCCATCGAACGCCTGCCCGAAGCGATCACCCATTTCGGGCAACGCGCCCTGCTGGTCACCGGCAAGCACTCTTTTCAGGGCACCCCGGCCTGGTTCGCCCTGCAAAAGGCCCTGCACCAGCGCCATGTCCGTTGGTGGCACCAGGTAGTGGCCGACGAGCCCTCGCCCGAACTGGTGGACCAGGCGGTGGCCGAGCACCGTGCGTATGACATCGAGGTGGTGGTGGGCATCGGCGGAGGCAGCACGCTGGACGCGGCCAAGGCCATCGCCGGCCTGCTGCGCACCGGCACCTCGGTGATGGACCACCTCGAGGGGGTGGGCCGCGGCCTGCCCTGGCCAGGGCCGGCAGTGTCCTTCATCGCGGTGCCCACCACCGCGGGCACCGGATCGGAAGCCACCAAGAACGCGGTGCTCTCGCGGCGCGGCGCGGACGGCTTCAAGAAGTCCTTCCGCGACGAGGGCCTGGTGGCGCGACTGGCGCTGGTCGACCCCGAACTGCTGGCCTCCTGCCCACAGGACCTGGTCGCCGCCAACGGCATGGATGCTTTCACCCAACTGCTCGAGTCCTGGGTCTCGCTGCGTGCCAGCACCTTCACCGACGGACTCGCGGCCAACGGCCTGCAGGCCTTCCGCGACGGCTTCTGGGCCGTGTGGCAGGATCCGGCCGGCGCCCCCGTCGAGGCCCGCGCGCGCCTGGCCTGGGCCTCGCTGGCATCGGGCATCACCCTGGCACAGGCCGGACTGGGCTCGGTGCACGGACTGGCCTCGCCGCTCGGTGCCTTCTTCCCCATCCCGCACGGGGTGGTCTGCGGCACCCTGGTAGCCGAGGCCACGCGGGTCAACATCGAGGCCCTGCGCCGGCGCGATCCGAACAGCCCGGCACTGGCCCGCTATGCCGAGGCCGGAGTGGTACTGGGCAACCGCCTCTACGGCAGCCCACAGGCCGCACAGGACGGGCTGGTCGAACAACTGCGCGAATGGACCGAACGCCTGGCCCTGCCGCGCCTGTCGGCCTTTGGCATGCGCGAGGAAGACATCCCCCGGGTGGTCGCCCACTGCCGTGGCGGCAGCATGCAGACCAATCCCATCCACCTCGAAGACGAGGAAGTCGCCGAGATCCTGTACGCGCGGCTGTGAGCGCACCTTCGGTCCGGGGACGGGCCTCCCAGGTGCAGGAGCGGCGTTCTCGCCGCGAACATTCGGCCTGCCAGCTCCGCCTCAGAGACCGATCTCCACGCCCAGCCCGACACCGACCGATACCCCGCCGCTGCCGCCACCAATGCCCAGGGTCATGCCGGGCCGCCAGCCCGCACCCTGCTGTTCGGGAAGCCAGACCTCCAGGCGTTCGGCCTTCAGGAGCGGCGGGCCGTCACGCACCCCCAGATAACGGCCATGCACGGTGACCGCCCGCCCTGGCGGAAACTCCCGGGGTTCGAGAAAGCGTTGTATCTCCACGAGGAAACGACCTGTCGCCGGCAATGCCGGCAAGGGCCGAGCCCGGACATCGAGCGGGTAGGCCTCGATCTCGATCCGGGTGCGTTCACGCAGATTGCGCACCGCGCGAATCAGCCCGCCCCACACGAGCGGAGCCTGCCGTGGCACATGCGCCTCTCCGCTGGACAGTCCGGCCGGGGTGGGTTGTTTCAGCAGGGCGGAATCGGGTCGCGGACGCGGCGTGCTGCAGGCAGCCAGCACAAGCACCACGCCAAGAAACAGGACGCCGGGATGCCTCACCAGCAGAAGCTCCCGGGATACGGTCTCGGCCCCCTGGGCCAGAGCGGATCGCAGTAGAAGGGGTCACGATGCCAGGGCGGCTCCTGCGGTGGCTGCCATGGCGGCCAGCGATGCGAGGCCTCGGCCCGCACCACGGGGTGCGCATAGGGATAGTCGCCCACCATCAGTACCTGTACGCCATCGAGCCGGCCACGCACCGTCAGGCGCTGCCCGGGCCGCCACTCGGCAGGGTCGAGAAAACCCTCGAAGCGCGCAATGAAGCGTTTCGCCTCGCCACCCTCGGGCTGTGGCTCGGCGTTGTCGAACAGCGGACGACGCAGCACTACCAGTTCGGTGTGATCGTCCCGGTTGTGCACCGACAGGATCTCGCCCCCCCAGCGCACCACCTGCCCCCGCAGGGCCAACGCATCCTCCTGGGCCTGCGCTACCGTGAGCGCTTCCCCCGGTGCCTGCAAGGCAGACGGCACCGTGGTGGCACAGGCCACCAGGCCCAGGGACAACAACAGGATGACGAGTGCCTTCATGACACCAGTATAGTTCCCGTAAGCGTGAACCGGCCGGCCAATGCACGCCCCACGTATATCAGACACCCCTTATAATGGCGCTTTTCCTGCCCGTGACGACCATGGCCGATACCCTCGACTGCTGGATCTACAAGAGTCCGCGCAAGGACGAGATGTACCTCTATGTGCCCGCCGAAGACGACTTCGAGGCGGTACCCGCCGCCCTGTTGGAACGCTTCGGCCAGCCGGTGTTCGTGATGCAGCTCGCGCTCAGCCCCGAGCGCCCCCTGGCGCGCGAGGATGTAAAACAGGTGATGAGCAACCTGCGCGAGCAGGGCTTCCACCTGCAGATGCCACCGAAGCTGGAACCCTACCTGTACCACGGCAACGAGGACTGAGATGCGCCCCATCCTGCTGCTCAACATCACCGGCCCCGACCATCCGGGGCTCACCGCCGAACTCGCCGCCCAGCTGGCGCGGCATGGCGTGAACGTGCTGGACATCGGCCAGGCGGTGATCCACGACCGGCTCAACCTGGGCATGCTGCTCGAGGTACCCGAGACCGAGGACGCCGCCATGCGCCGGGCCCTGCAACACATCGGTGACCAGCATGGCCTGCACGCCGAGTTCACGACCATCGCCCCGGACGACTACGAGCACTGGGTCGCCGCCGAGGGCCGACCGCGCTTCATCGCCACCCTGCTGGGACGCAAGCTCGGTGCGGCCAATATCGCCCACCTGGCCCAGGTGGCGGCATTGCATGGCCTGAACATCGACGGCATCACCCGCCTGTCGGGCCGCTTTTCGCTGCGCGCCGACGAGCCGCGCAAGCGCGCCTGCGTGGAGTTCTCCCTGCGCGGCGAGGTGGCCGATGAAGAGGCCCTGCGCCACGACCTGCTGGCGATCACCCGTGACGACGAGGTGGACGTGGCCTTCCAGCGCGACGACCTCTACCGCCGGCAGCGCCGGCTGGTGGTGTTCGACATGGACTCCACCCTGATCCAGTGCGAAGTGATCGACGAGCTGGCGCGCGCCGCCGGCACCTACGAGGAAGTGGCCGCCATCACCGAGGCGGCGATGCGCGGCGAGATCCCCTTCGACGAGAGCTTCCGCCGCCGCCTGGCCACCCTGGAGGGGCTGGAGGTCTCGGTGCTCGAACGCATCGCTCGCGAGTTGCCCATCACCGAAGGTGCCGACCGCCTGATCACTACCCTGAAGCGACTCGGCTACAAGGTGGGCATCCTCTCCGGCGGCTTCACCTATTTCGCCGAACACCTCAAGCAGCGCTGGGGGCTGGACTGTGTCTCAGCCAACGAGCTGGACATCGAGGACGGCCGGCTCACCGGCCGGGTGAAGGGCGAGATCGTCAACGGCGAGAAGAAGGCCGAGCTGCTGCAGCGCATGGCCCAGGCCCACGGCATCGACATGCGCCAGACCGTCGCGGTCGGTGACGGCGCCAACGACCTGCCCATGCTGTCGATCGCCGGCCTCGGCATCGCCTTCCACGCCAAACCCGTGGTGCGCGAGCGCGCACGCCACTCCATCTCCACCCTGGGACTGGACGGCATCCTCTACCTGCTGGGGGTACGTGACCGGGAGGTACCCGCATGAAGACCCTGCTCAGCCTGCTCGCCATCGTCGCCCTGGTGCTCGGCCTGTCGTGGTGGTTCGCACCCGAGCCCGACCCCGAACTGCTCACCCCTCGCACCGACCTGCCCTGGCAGATTCGCGTCAACCACGACGGCAGCCTGCACGTGTTCGACCTGGACATCGGCCACTCCACGCTCGCCGAGGCGATCGCCAAGTTCGGCCCGCCGGAACGCGCAGCGGTGTTCCAGCGCAAGGCGGGAGGCTTCGACCTGGAGGTCTATTTCGGCAAGGTACACTTCGGTCCGCTCACCGCACGGGTGGTGGTCAAACTGGCCGCCCCCGAAGACATGCTGCGCGTCCTGGCCGAGCAGGCCGACAAGCGCGAGGCCTCGCCCACCGGCGACTGGAAGTTCCCGCTGCGCGACGAGGTACTGTCCGAACTGGCGAATCACCCGGTGACCGCCATCAGCTATGTGCCCGGCACCCGCGGGCTGGACCAGGCCTTCTTTCTCGAACGCTTCGGCGAGCCGGCCGCCTGGCTGCCGGAACCGAACAGCGAAACGGCACGCAGCTGGTTCTATCCCGATCGCGGCCTGTCCATCCTGATCGACGACAAGGGCCCGGAGGTACTGGAATACGTGCGCCCGGCGGACTTCCGGCTACCTGACGGCGCCCGTCCCTACAAGGGCTAGGCGGGCCTCCTGGCCGTAGGAGATCCTATGTCTGCATGCAACGATTTCTTGGCCGATATTCGGTTTCATTTCGCAAGATGGCAAAAGCGACCCTGGCGAGCTTTCTGCCGAGGATGACCAGGGCCTGGACCGGCGCCAGGCCGCGGTCGAGATACCGCTGGTAGAAATCTCGCCAGGCCGGCGTTCGACACGCGCGCATGGCAGCAAGGTAGAGCAGGCGTCGCAACTCGGCGTTGCCTTTCTTGGTGAGCTTTCGTCGCCCACGCATCTGACCGGAATCATGCACGCGCACATCCATACCCAGGAAGGCGATAAAGGCGTCGGAGGAGCGGAATGAGCCGCGCTGAAAGGCGGTGACCAGGGCGGCGGCGGTGAGGGGGCCAAATGCCCTCGATGGCCTGCACACGCAAGGCCCTGTCTTTCCAGGCAGCTTTCTCGAGCCATTTCTGGATCTGCTGATCGATCTTTCTTTCAAGTGTCTTGAAGTGATCGAAGAGCGCCTGAATCTGTGGCTTGAGGCCTGGCAGATCAGCCAGGCTTTGTCGCAGTTTGGTCTTGGCCTGGACGATGACGGCACGCCGGTTGAGCAATCCCAGCAAGGTGGTATAGGCCTTGGGAGGCGGGCTCCAAGGGCGCAGGCTGTCGCGCTCATTGACCAGGTAACGGCGCAGCAGGCGAGCATCGGAGGTGTCGTTCTTGGCCCGGATGCCCACGCTGTCCCGATAACGACTCAAGCGGAAACCATCAATGAGATAGATCGTATGGCGGGCCTTGAAGGCGAGTTCGCACACCAGGAGGTGAAAGGTGCTGGTGGCCTCGAGGGCGATTTCGACCGGACCCGGTGGCAGCGAATCGAGCCAGGCGGCAATGGACTGACGGTCATTGGAAATCGACTGGACGGGGCCGTTGCTGTCATCACAGATATCCAGGCCCTGTTTGCTGACATCGATACCGATCAGCAGGGGTTGCACAGGCATTGCCATGATGTTTCCTCCCGACTAGTGTAGAGAGCAGGATTTGTCGGGGTTCACCCAAGGCGCTGGCTTGCGAAAATTGTCGGTCCGTATTGGCCGATAGATCCCTTATTGGCGCTGGGGTGAGGGCGGGACGATTTCTCCTACTGTCTGTACTCAAGGTCAAAGGTCAGATGCGGCGTTCGTCCCTCCGCCCCGACAGGTCCTTTCTGACCCATCGAGAGGAAACATACAAGCGGCGTCCTCGCCGCGAACGCAATATCAGGACCTGGCTCAGCCGCGGCGCACGCGCTCGTCCATCACCGCCTTGGCGCGGGTCCAGGCTTCGGATCCAACCTCGCCGGCAACCATCAGCTCGATCAGCGCATAGGCCAATTGCCGCTGTTCGACATCCAGATCACGCAACTTGTCGAGCTTGAACAGGTAAGGTAGCCCGACTTCGGATACTCGAGGGTGCTGACCAGGGCATACAGGGTCAGCGCCGCCCGCACCATGCGGCTCGCGCTCGATCAGCTCCACCACCGCCTGCAGGGTCTGTTCGGCGTCCATCTTCGCCCTCCGAAAAAAAACGCCGAGCCTACACCTATTCCAGGATCTGCTCCATGGCACAGCCCACGGCGAACTGGCCCTCGGTCTCGTTCACCGGGGTGCAGCGCAGCACCTTGACCCGGGCCTTCATGGGCGGCGTGATGTCCGAGGGTGGGTTGATCTCGATGGCCAGCACGGTGCCAGCCGGCACTGCCGTTTCCAGCCACATCAGTACCCCACCGCCGCTGAGGTTCTTGACGATGGCACCGGCCCGCCCGGGCTGGCCCTCGACGGCGAAACTGGCCGGGCAGTCGATGTCCATGCGCGGATAACAGCGCTGTTCCTTGTAATCCAGCATGCCTCCTCCTCGTGTAGGTCACGGCGGCCGACAGGCCGCTGCCACCTGTGGCGGCGAGATCTCCGGGAACTTTAGGAAGCCACTTCGGCTGATCGCCAGTCGGCCAGCAGGCGCATGCAGGCGGCATTGAGCTCCCGCGCACGCGCCGCGCTGGCCGCCTCGTTGTAACAGCGCAACTCCGGGGCATTGCCGGAGGGGCGCAGGTGTACGATCTCGCCATTGGCGAAGGTCAGGCGCAGGCCGTCGGTGTGATCGATCGCGGCCAACTCGCCCAGCCTCAGCGGGGCCAGCTCGGTCTCGATGCGCTGGCGCCCGCCGGCGGCCAGGGCGGCGATGCGCGCCTGCGCCTGTTGCGTGGGGAAGGCCTTCAGGCGGTCGCTGGCGGTGAACCGCGCGGGCAGGTTGGCGGTCAGCGCAGACAGGGGGCGCCCCTGGCGACGCGCCAGCAGCAATACCGCGATGGCGGCGATCGCGGCGTCGCGGGTCGGCAGGGCGGGCAGCACCCGCCCCTCGCACTCGAAGTCGTGCCAGGTGAGAAAACCGCCGTTGGCCTCGTAACCCACCACCTGTCGCGCGCCCTCATCGGCCAGTTCGCGCATGCCCGCGATCACGAAGGGCGAGCCGATGCGCCACCAGCGCACCCAGCACGTCACCGCGCAGCCACTCGCCGCGCTCGTCACCGATCAGCGGGCGGTCGCCATCGCCATCGGCCGAGACGATGAGATCGAAATCACGCTCGGCGGCCCATTCGCGTGCCAGCGCCACGTCCTCGACACGGATCGCCTCGGTGTCCACCGGCACGAAGGTCTCGCTGCGCCCGACCACCGTGACCTCGGCGCCCAGTCCCTCGAGGATCTCGCGCAACGGCTCGGCAGCCACCGAGGAGTGGGCATACAGCAACGTCCGCGTGCCGTCCAGGCAGCCAGGCGGAAAGAAGTCGAGATAGCGGGCCAGATATTCACGGTAGGCGGCGCCATCCACCGGCGACAGTTCGAAGGGTTGTTGCGCCATGCCGTGTTCATCGAACAGGGTACGCGGCAGCATCACCTGCTGTTCGCGGATCGTGATTTCGTCGTCCTTGAGGATCTCGCCGTCGGGCCGGTAGAACTTGATGCCGTTGCGATCGTCGGGGATATGACTGCCGGTGACCACCAGGCTGGCTATACCACGACGCAAGCCCAGGTTGGCGACTGCGGGCGTGGGCAAGGGACCACCGTGGATGGCGCGATAACCCAGATCGGAGACAGCGCGCAGGCAGGCGGCCATGATGCGCGGCGTGCTGGGACGGAGGTCACCGCCGATCAGCACCTCGTCACCGGGATGGATGGCGCCCTGCTTTTCGAGGTGCTGGAGGAAGGCAGTGGTGTAGGCGTAACAGACCCGGTCGGTCATGCACGCGGCCAGCCCGCGCGCGCCACTGGTGCCGAAGCCGACCCCACTGCGCTGCATCAGGTCGGCAATGGCCACCTGCTCGTTCTTGTCGGCCATGTAGAAATTCCGTGAAACACTCCGACGGCATTCTAGCAGGACGAAAAAGGGGCGCGGAAACCCCACGCCCCACTACGCTACGCGAGCGGCGACCGCCCGGAGCCTTTCGGTGAAGCCCTCGATACGCGCCTTGCGCTTGTCGAACAGCCCCTGTTCGGTGGGGCCGCACCGATCTTCTGGTCCCTGCCCCCTGCAGATACCGACTTGACCAGCAAGGCCGTCACCAACCCCAGGGTCGTCCTATGCCTTTCGTTTCCCCTCGAATCTCACGCGACGACATCATCGTCCGCGTAGCCAGACAACGACGAAAAACGGCCTTCCACGCTATCAGCGACGCGCCCAGCGAACAGCGGTGTGGAGTAGAATGGCCTGCGTCACCCACGGACCAAGGGAAGCGCCCATGAACCCGCTCCACCGATTCGCCCTGTTGCTCGCCCTGCTCGGCTCCGCGGCGGTGGCCGGCGACGGTTTCCGTATCATGGACGAGGCCGAGATGGCCCGTCACAAGGCACAGCTGGACACCCTCCAGGGACAGGCTCGCGAGGACTATCGCAACCAGGTCTGGCAGGCGCTGCGCCAGCGCGCGCGCACACGGCTACCGGATGCCCGAGAGCCCGCCCTGGACCGCGCGCCAGCCCGCCCAGGCGGCGCAGGCAGAACCTGCCCCCCCGCCGCAGCAGACGGAGGCCCCCTCCCCCGGGAGCAGTCCAGCAGACAGCTCACAGGCAACGGCCGAGGCCACAATACAGCAACGGGTGGAGAAGCACCGGCGGCTGATCGAACAGGCTGCCGCTCAGGAAGCAACAGCACCGCCAGGCAATGCGCAAGCCAGTGCATCGGTCGCCACCCGGGAGTACCAACAACAGATGCGGGAGCGCTTCGAGCGTTTCATGGCGCAGCGACGCGCCCGCCAGGAGCAGGCCAGGCAGCAACGGGAACAGGCCCGTGCGCGACGCGAGGCCGCCCGCCGACAGCGCGAGCAACAGCGCCGGCAACCCACCTGGCCACCGGGCTATCCGCCGCAGCATCCCCCGGCCTGGGGCTACCCGCCTGCGCCGCCGACCGCGGCGCGACCTGGCTACTGGTACTGAGCCGGGGCGAGAGCAGTCGGGACGCATCCCGAGCCGCAGTCCCCCCTGACAAGGTCGAGATACCCGTTCCGGGTCTCAGCAACGGTGCGGGTTCAGGGAGCCAGGTCCATCAGGCGCTGGATGCGTGCCACGTAGGCGCGCGTCTCCGGCGGCGCGAAAGGGGCCACGTGCTCCCAGCGGCGGATCTTGTCGCGCTTCCTGCGCGCCCGGCTGTAGGACTTGAGGATACGACCGTAACCGGCGTTGTAGCTGGCAAAGGTGAATTTCAGGCGGTCACCGGTGTTCAGGTCCAGCTTGCGCTTCCACTTCCGGTAGAGCTGACGGTCGTAGAAGATCGCGGCCGCGATGTTCCAGCGCGGTTCGCTGATGTCCTGGATGAGCGGGTTCTTGCGGCGAATCTCGCGGTAGGTCGAGGGCAGGATCTGCATGATGCCGACAGCACCAGCCAGGCTGCGTGCCCGGGGATTCAGGCCGGACTCGGCGATGCCCTGCGCCTTGAACCAGCGCCAGTCCACGTGCGGTCCGAAATAGTGCTTGGTGTACTTGCGGAACAGACGGTCGTAAGTATCCGGCCAGTGGCGATGATCCACGTGCTTCTCGGTGCCGGCCCAGGCCAGCACCGGGATCAGCAACAGCCAGCCCCATGAACGCCACATGGCCGTGCGCTCAGTTGAGTCCCAGTCCGATCACCAGCCCCATGGCCGTGCCGATACCGATGAACATGCCCATGATCATCAACCCCACCGCCTGATTGCCTTTGGAGAGCTGTTCGGGAATCGAGAAGTTGACGATATGGCTGAATACCTTGCAGCCCAGCCACATGAACAGCAGGGTGAGAAGGCCACCCATGCAGGCATAAAGGATGTTCAGGACCAGCGGGTCGATGCCGTCGCTCATGTCGCCTCCGGAAAATTGCCTGATCGAGCCGACATGCTGAGACAACCCCAAGTAAAGCGACCCTCAGCGGGTCTCAGGGCGTCCACCGGGAGCGCTCTGAGCATTGCTTTACTTGGGGTTGTCTCAGTACCTTCCGCCCGAAAACCGACCTCGAGAATAGGTGTTCGCCCCGGTGCATTCAAGCCCGCGACCGAATCCCTGTCACCTATTTGAGGCCCCGTTCGCGCCGGATGCGCTCCCAGGCCTGCTTGATCTCGTGGGTTTTCTGCGCGGCCAGGCGCATCATCTCTTCCGGCAACCCTTTCGACACCAGCTTGTCGGGGTGATGCTGACTGAGCAAGCGGCGATAGGCCTTTTTCACTTCCGCATCACTGGCCTGCGGGTCCACGCCCAGGATCTCGTAGGCACGCGCCAGATCCGGTTCGCCGGTATCGGGTTGCGTGCGCCCGGCGCCCCCTTGCCAGGCCCCGCCTGCCGCGGCGCCGATCATGGCCTGCAAGCGCCGATAGTCCGCCTCGGGGACGCCCAGCAGGTGACAGATACGCAGCAGCAGGGCGTCCTCGGCGGTGTCCAGGTGGCCGTCGGCAAAGGCGGCCTGCAACTGGATCTCGAGGAACATCTGGATCAGGGTGGTGCGCCGGTGGCATTCACTGCGGAACTGGCGCACCACCTCCTCGAGCGGGAAATCGGGTTTCTTGCCCTCGTTGAACAGTCGGATGGCGGTCTTGCGCATCTCGGACGACAGGTCCATCTGTGCCATCACCGACTCGGCCAGGCGGATTTCCTCGGGTGAGACCCTGCCGTCGGCCTTGGCCACCGCCCCCATCACGCTGAAGGTCGCGGTGAAGAAGGCGGTCTGCACCCGCTCGCGCTCGCCGGCATCGAAACCCTGATCGGGCACACCGGCCAGGCCCTTGTCGAAATTGTGCCCCAGGGCCACCCCCAGCACGGCCCCCAGGGGACCGCCGAGCATGTAGCCCAGTGCACCGCCAACCAGCTTGCCCCACCAGCTCATGATCCCCCCTCAGCCCTTCAGATATTCCTCGTCGCGGAACGACCAGATCCATTGTGGCCGAAAACCGATCAGCACGGTGACGATGGCACCGTTGAGGAAGGCCTCGGGAAACAGCATCAGCGGCACCAGCGACACCACCCCGTCGCGCAACGCCGCCCAGGGATGCCCGGCGAGCAACAGCAGGATCACGGTGGCGGCCACCATCACCACCGACATCAGGGCGCCGCAGAAAAAGGCGTTGATAAACACGTAAACGAAGAAATGCTTGGGGAGGAAGGCACGCGCCAGCCCCAGTACCACCTGGGTCATGGAGGCCGGCACCACGACCAGAACCCAGAGCGTGGGCAATATCGACGCCCAATCGTGCACCCCTGCGCCGGCCAGCGCCAGTTGCGCCACCGCGCCGCCCAGCAGCGCCAGCGACCACCCCCAGGCCAGGGTGAGAAACACCATTCCCCCCAGATGCCAGACGATGCCCGGCTGAATGTCGGTACGCAACAGCCAGAGCACCATCAGGGTGACGATACCGCCGAAATAGGCCCCGGAGACCGACTCGCGTTGCAGGCGCGAAAAATCGGCCCAGCGCCAGGCCAGGCCATAGACCGGCACCAGCAACAGGCCCAACACCCACAGCAGGGTCGATGAAAAGAGTTGCGCGGACAATTCCATGAGCAGTTGCTGAATTGCCAATATTGAAAACGGCAGTGTAAACCACCATCCCGATCTGCGGAAACGGCGCGTGACCGGCGGCGGTCTCTTGATCAAGAAAGCCTTTCGCGTGCCGTCAAGCACACTAAAAGCAGTAATCCGGAGGTGCAGCATGATCACACAATACGACATGGGCACAGGCCAGCCGATCGAGTTCCCCGGACAGCGCAGGAACCGAGAGGCACCCATCACGCTGGATGCACGCATCACCCCGGCTGTAGCGCTGCAAGCCCGGGAGGAGGAGCCCGCGCAGCGGGGCCTGCCAGCCGACCTGCTCACGGCCGATGCCGGCAGTTTCGTGAGCACACAGTCCCCGGCGCTACCGCTCAGTCTGCGGCCAACTCCACCTGCACTCGTCCCTCGCGCACCGCGACCGGCAGGGCCTGCAGAGACTGGTTGACGCAGGGGCCGCGCAGGCAGAGGCCGTCACGCACCCGAAACAGGGCCCCGTGAATGGCGCACTGGATAAAGCTGTTGTCCATGTCGAGGAACTGGTGCGGCTGCCATTCCAGGGGGGCCCCGGTATGCGGGCAACGATTGCGGTAGGCGCGCACCTCTCCGTCCTTGCGGACCACGAAGAAGGCCTGGCCTTCGTGATCGAACCCCCGGGCCCCGGGGTCGGGGATGGCCTCCAGCGGGCCGGCATCGAACCAACGGCTCATGTCGCCAGCTCCAGCCCCGGCCGCCCGCACTGCTCGCCGGCCAGGCGCACTGCGCAGGCCAGCGCCAGATCCAGGTCATCGAACATGGCCAGGCCGTGCAGCATCCCGGCGTTGAACACGTCACCCGCTCCCAAGGTATCGACTACCTCCGGCGGCAAATGCGCCGGCAGGTACCGAACCTCCCCTTCGCCATCGCGCGCCCAGGCCCCGTGTTGCCCCCAGGTGCAGGTCGCCACCACCCCGCTGGGCAGCGAACGCAGGAATTCGGCAGGGTCGGCATGGCCATGGTGCCGCAGGTAATGGTGCGAGAACAGCAGCAGATCGGCCTGCCCGAACAGGGCCTCGATGCCCTCACGCGGCTTCTCGACCTCGAGCGAGACCGGTACCCCGGCCTCTCGCACCCGGCGAATCATCACCTGGAGCTGATCGACCGCCCGTCCCTCGAAATGCACGCGGTCGAAAGCGCCCGGATCGAGCGTCACGAAGGCTGCCGCCGAATACTCGGGCAGGTCGCGGTAGTGAACGATGGTACGACTGCCGCTCCCGGCGAGGGTGATGCAGGAAACGGGGAGATCATGGCCGGGAATACGGCAGGCCGACGCATGCGCCACCCCGTGACGATCGAAGGTCCGTTCGGCGAGCCGACTGGCCGGTCCCTCACCCAGGTTGCCTGTCCAGCTCACCTGGTGGCCCAGTTGCGCCAGCACCACTGCGGTATTGGCGGCATTGCCACCGGTACGCCAGGACTGTGCGCTGGCACGCACCTCATCGTCCTCGGCGGGGTAGCGTTCGACGTGACTGACGATATCGAGCGTGGCGATGCCCACGCACAGTATGCGGGCCATGGAAGTTCCGGTCGCGCTATTTTCCGAGCAGTTCGAACAGGCCGCCGATCAGTTCTCCGCGCCCGGCGAGGAAGGAAAGCCCCTCCAGCAACGCCAGGGTGGCGCCACTGCCGATGAGGATAGAGATCAGGCGCGAGCTCCAGGTTCCGTTCCATACCGTATCGATGTCCAGCGGCACCTTGCCGCCGCGCACCCGCTCGTCGCGCAGGTCCTCGACCTTGACCTGCTCGATCTCTTCCTGGAAACGCTTGAGCTCCTGCTGCAACTGGATTCGCGCCTTCTCGGCCTCTTCGGCATGGAACACGGCCTCCTCGGTCTCCACCGTCAGGCGGTCGAGCTCACGCCGCATGCGATCGAGCTCGGTATTGGCATCTTCGAGGGCGTCTTCGAGCAACTGCCGGCTCTCTTCGGCCGAGGCCAGGTCATGCTGGCGTTCTTCCAGCGCACGCCGCACGTCGTGCAGTTCCTGGCGCATGGCCTCAAGATCGGCAACACCCGATTGTTCCGAGCAGGAATCGTCGTCCAGGCGATCGATCTGCTCCCTTGCTGCGGCCAGTTGTTCACGCAGGTGGGCGATCTCGCGCTCGGACTCCTCGCGCAACACGGCCATTTCGCTCTTCAGGGCCTCAAGCTGTTCCAGCTCACCGAATTTTGCCTGGGTGATCCGTTCCACGTAGGTTTCCATCACGCTGCGCAGTTCCCGTACTTCGTCCTCGCGCGCCGCCAGCGCTTCGGCCAGGGACTGCCTTTCCTGCTCGAGCCCGGCCGCCGCATCGCGCAGCCTCGCCAATTCATCGCGCAAACTATCCTCGCTCCCGTCCTTTTGATCAAGCGCGGCCTGCGCCTCCTCGATCTGACGCTGCAATTGTGCAATCTGCGCCTCGCGCTCTTCATCCCGTTGCAAATCCTGCTGCGACCAGGAAAGACGTTCCTGCAGCGATTCGGCCTCTTCGGCAGAGACCATCAACGCCTCGTGCAACTCCCGCAGTTCGGCTTCCAGCGCGGCAACCTGCTCCCCCTGCTCATCGGTCTCCTCGGCCAGCCGCTGTTCCATTTCCTCCAGGCGGGCACGAAGCCGCCTGATCTCGGCCGCCGAACGTTCGATCTCCTCGTCGCGGTCCGAGAGGCGCTCTCTGGCCTGTTGCAGCTCCCGTTCCAGCATCTGGGCGAGCTCCTCTGCATAGGCCGTGCGTTCCTGCAAGGCGGCGGCACGTTCGTCGGTGGCCTCTGCCGCCTCGCGCCATTGGCCGGCTTCGGCCAGTTGCTGCTGCAAGGCCTCGGTTTCCTTCGTCTTCTGCGCCAGGGCCTCTTCCAGTTCCGCAACCCGATTCCCAACCTCGGCCTGCTCTGCCGCCATACCGGCCTGCTGCGCGAGCTGCGCGCGCAGGCTATCCAGTTCGGCTTGCAGGGACTCGACGGCAGCCGCCTTCTCTTCCTCTGCCTTTTCCAGTTCGGCACGCAGGCCTTCAGCGGCCCTTTCCCGTTCGGCGAGCGCCTGCTCCAACGTCGTCACCTGTAAGCGGGCCTGTTCGAGCACCTCGGGATCGATCGCCTGTTCGCAGGCCTCTTGCAGGGCCTGCTCCAGTTCGGCGACACGCGCTTCCGCCTGTTCGGCACGCCCTTGCCAGGCCAGCGCCTCGCCACGCAGTTGCGCAACTTCCTGCTCACGGGCCAGGACGGTGTCGTTCAACGCCTCGAGCTGCGCCTGCAAGGCAGCGTGCTGTTCGCGCTCTTCGGCCAGGGCCTGTTGCAGTTCGGCGGCCGCGGCCTCACTGGCCTCGAACTTCAACTGCCACTCGCGCAGCTCGCCGGCGATACGACCCTCTGCGTCGGCGGTCTCCTGCTGGGCGAGGCGCAGCTCCTCGAGCTCTACCTGGGCCTGCTCGAGGTCCAAGCGCAGGGTGGTGATCTCCTCCTTGAGCTCGCCGGTCTCGCGCGCATGCTGTTCACGCTCGGCCTCACGCTCCGCCATCACCGCATTGAGCCGCTCGCCGATCTCTTCGAGGGCCTCGCTGGCCGACTCGGCACGCTCGCGCTCGCCCACCAATTCACGCTCGACCTTTTCCAACCGGGCCTGGAGCTTCTGATCGAGCCCCTCGATCTCGCGCATGCGCTCAGCCAGCTCGGTGCGCTCGGACTCGAGCCTTTCCAGCGTCGAGGTCAGGGCCTCCATCTCCTCGTAGGCCTTCTGGCGCTCGGCCAGTGCGGCCTGGCGCTCCTGCTCGCTGGCCTGCAGGCGTGCGCGCGCCTGATCCACCACGACCTTCACCGCCTGGAGCTGTTCCTGCTTCTGCTGCTGGGCCCCCTGCACCGTGGCCTCGGCGACCTTCAGTCGCTGCTCCAGCTCGCGTGCGCGCTGCTCGGCCTCGAGCACCCGGCGGCGCAACTCGGAGCTCTCCTGCAACTGCTCGTCGGATGAAGAACGCGGCACATCGGGAGCCGGCGGCAGGTTTTCCACGGGTTGCTCGGCACGCAGGCGATCGAGGCCACCCTCCAGTATCGAGACCTCGAAGCCCTGGTCGATCATCAGGAAGGCGGCCACCCCGGCACGACCGCCGCTGTTGCTGTAGAGCACGTAATGGCGGTCCGGCGCCAGGCTGGAGAGCTGATAACGCAAGGACTCCACGGGCACATTGATGCTGCCGGGGAAGTGGTCGGCCTCGTACTCCTCGGGAGCACGCAGGTCCACCCAGACCGCGCCCTGGTCGACCTTGCGTACCGCCTCGTCGAAATCGATGCGGGTGGACAGCGGGGTGCGGATCAGTTCGATGAACTGCTGCTTGGCCAGGCGCAGCACCTGACCGTTACTGAGCATGCTGACCGTGGAGTTGCGCGGCCGATCGGAGAGAAGCGCTTCTTCGCCAAAGGCATCGCCCGGCCCCAGCCGCGCCAGTTCTACCGACTCGCCCCCCTCCTGCTCACGGCGCACCACGGCCTGGCCCTGGATGAGCATGTAGAAGTAATCGCCCGGGTCCCCCTGGCGGATGATGTCCTGCCCCTTGGACACCTCCACCTGCTCGACACTCATCATCACGCGCTGGATGTTGGATGCCGGCAGCTGCTGCAACACCCGGCAGCGCAGGAGCAGGCTCATCCAGTCGTCGGCGTCGCCCTCCTCGAGTTCATCGACCTGATAATCGACGCTGTGGGTGCGTGCCAGCAGTTCGCTGATGCGGCGGCTGTCGAGACGGGCCACGCGAATCCGCCCGGCGGCCCGGGCCGTCATCTTGCGCGGCAGCACGTGGGCCACCGGGAAGCGGGCATGTTCGGACCCGGCCTCGAGCATGTCGGCGACCTTCTCGCCGGTGAGCAGGGCCACCTTGCCCTCGAGCAGGTAGAAACTGACGTGATCGGTGTCTCCCTGCCGGAACAGCAGCTCCCCCTTGCCCAGTTCTTCCACCACCAGGTCGTCGAGCAGCTCGTTGAAGATCTCGTCCGGCAGGGTGTGCAGGGGCACGACGTTGCGCAGGATGGCGATATCGCGGTTGGTGTACTTGCCGGGCTTCAGGGGATTCACGGATGCCATCAGGCAACAGCTCCAGAGTTCGGGTTCATCCGGGATTATCGGCCGCGAGCAACGCCTTCTTGAGGGAGCCGGTCACAGGTTCCGGCCCCAGCCAGATCGCCAGCAGGGCCGCATTGAAATCGTCGCCGGGAACCAGCCCCTGTACCTCGCCGTTGATGCTCACCCGGGTGCCCTCGCCGGGCAGATGTTCCAGCCAGACCTCGTCACCCTCGCGCAGCGTCCTGAACATCGCCTTGAACTGTTCGATTCTCGGCACCAGTGCCTGATAGCGCGCCGTATCCAGGTTGGCGCGAAAGCCATCTTCCCAGGCAGCGTTCAACTTGTCGCGGGAGACCTCGTCGTAGACGAAGTGCATGACCACCCGGTTGGGCGGCGGATCGGCCAGCAAGACCTCGGCACGCGATTCCGGTGCGGGAAGGTACAGGCCGGCCACGTAGATCTTGAAAATGAACTTGTAACGGATGCCCGCACCGTTCAGGCGCAAGGGCTGGACAATGCCGTCCACGCGCACTTCGGCCGGCAGCGTGACGCCGGCCAGTTCGACCGCCGCAACCGGCACGGTGGCGCCGGACAGCAGCATGGCCGCCAGCAGGATCCAGCGCATCGTTCCTCCTCCTCGAAAATAACGGTGCACAAACATCAGCCACCTCTGCCCTCTAATGTACTAGTTCATTTGTTGGGCAAGCGCGACACGTTACCCCGTAATCAAGGGGATTTTTGCGAACCTCTCAACAAAAAAGCCGCCCGGCATTGTTCAGCACCATTTTTTTCTGTGCTATGTTTCGAACGCTTTTCCACCAAACAGCAGGAGTCGAAACATGGCAGTCAAGAAAAAGGCCGCTAAGAAAAAGGCGGTCAAGAAGGCAGCTGCAGCTGCACCCGCGAAGAAGATCAAGGCCATCACCAAGAAGATGACCAAGACCCAGATCGTCACCCATATCGCCGAGTCCACCGGCCTGTCGAAGAAACAGGTGGCCGAGGTATTCTCCGAACTGGGCGACCTGATCACCGCGCACATGAAGCGCCGCGGCTCCGGCGAGTTCACCATCCCCGACACCGGCGTCAAGATCCGCCGCGTGAAAAAGCCTGCGCGCAAGGCCCGCATGGGCCGCAACCCGGCCACTGGCGAGCCGATGAAGATCCCGGCCAAGCCGGCATCCACCACGGTGCGGGTCACCGCGCTGAAGGCGCTCAAGGAAACGATCAACAGCTGATCGTCTTCTTCATGACGCACCAGGGAACGCCGCCCCGCGCGGCGTTCTTTCGTTTTACGGCTGGCGCAACAACAGTCGGCCGTCTCGCTGCACCAGTTCCACGTGCTTGAGAAAACTCATCCCCAGCAGCACATCGGCCTCTGCAGCCATCGAGGGCATCACCACCGCGCTCACGTCATGCAGTTCGATCGCCCCGAGGCGCACCGAGGCGAGTCGGGTGCGCCATACCGGGACCACACCGTTGGCGGTCTGACTGTACCCCCCCGGCCGCAGGCGTAATCCCCAGCGCCGCGCCAGCGCCTCGGGAATGGCCACCGTGGTGGCCCCGGTATCGAGCAGAAAGGTCGCGGGATGACCATCGATGAACCCGTCGGCCACGTAATGCCCTTGCGCATTGCGCAACAGCACCACCTCGCGCACCCCGCCGATGCCCGGCTCGGTGGACAGATCGCGGTTGGGGTTGTCGCGCCGATCGAGCTGCTGCTGGTACAGCCAGGCACCGAACAGCAGGGCCGCCGCCCAGGCGAGCAGCACCATGCCCCGCGCCAGCCTGTCGTTGTCATTTCCCGACTTCTGATCCATGCTGAGCCTGTTGTCCCATTGTGCTTGCCATCATGTCCGACCATCCCGTGCTCGTCCATGTCCACGACCCCATGTGCAGCTGGTGCTGGGGCTTTCGTCCCGCCTTCGAACGCCTGCTCACCCTGTTGCCACCGTCGATCCAACTGCGCCAGCTGCTCGGCGGCCTGGCCCCCGACAGCGACGAGCCCATGCCCGAGGCCATGCGCCGCTATCTTCAGGACACCTGGCGACGCATCCAGCAGCGCATCCCTGGCACCGAATTCAATTTCGACTTCTGGAAACGCTGCCAGCCCCGTCGCAGCACCTGGCCGGCCTGCCGCGCGGTGATCGCCGCGCGCAACCTGGACCCAGCGGCCGAAGCGCCCATGATCCAGGCTATCCAGAATGCCTACTACCGCGAAGCACGCAATCCTTCGGACGACGACACCCTGATCGCACTGGCCAGCGAGATCGGCCTGCCCCGCGAGCGCTTCGTCACACAGCTCAACGCAACGGCCACGCAACAGGCACTGGAAGCCGAGATTGCCGAGGCCCGGCAACTGGGCGCGGACAGCTTTCCGACGCTGATCCTGCAACTGCCCGATGGCGGGCGCTGGCGCATCCCCGTCGACTACACCGCCCCCGGGGCCATGCACGCCTTGATCGTCGAACTGGTCGCCGACCGATACTAGGACAACCCCAATCAAAGCTGCGGGCGGACTTCTGAGCGTGGCTTTGATTGGGGTTGTCTCAGGAAAGCCTGATCAAGTCGAGGGGCCGTCACCCCGGCCAGGCACGCGCCGCGTGCGTGAGCCGGGATCCATGTTGTCCAGCAATCGGTTGTGATTCGTGGATCCCGGATAAATGCTTCGGATTTTCCGGGATGACGACGTGATCAGAGGCTGTCTAGGTAAGCCTATCAGCGACTACTGTTGGTGTTCGGCGCCTCACCTGAGGCATGATGCAAACGACCAACACGAGGACCCCATCATGCGTAGCTTCCTGTGTCTCCTGGCCCTGCTGTGTGCCGGCACTGCCAGCGCCCTGTCACCGCCGACCACCCCGCCAGCCACATCGGCCGCCACCACACCTGCTCCGGCCGCCAGGCCGCTCAATCCCGCGCAGCGCCTGCGTCTCGGCGTACAGAGCCTGATGGCCTTCATGAACCGGGAACCGCGCCCGGCCCCCTCGGCTATCGCCCGCTTTCTGGATACCGAGATCGCGCCGCTGTTCGACTTCGACGCCATGGCCCGTGCCGCAGCTGGACGCGTCTACCTGGCGCTCACCCCGAAACAACGTACCGCCATGGCCGAGGAGATCAAGCGCCTGTTCCTCACCCGTCTCACCCAGGGCCTGACCCTGTACCGGGGACAGCAGGTCCGCTTCCTGCCAGCGCGCTTCTCTCCGGACGGCAGCGAAGCGGTGATCGGCATGGCCATTCTCAACCCCGACCGCTACCCGGCGCGCATCGACTTCCGCCTGGCACGTGAACCGGGCAAGGGTTGGCGCATCATCGACATCGCCGCCAACGGCAGCAGCGCAGTCGTGTATTACCGACAGATGCTGGCGCGCGAGATGGCGCGGCGCACCTGGGCGAGACGCCCTCCCGCGGCCCCGCCCGGTTTCCATCGAGGATCGCCCCCGTATTGAAGCGGCCGGGCATTCGCGGCGAGGACGCTGCCCCTGCTCTGCAGGAGGCCCGTCCCCGGGCCGAACCGTTCGCGGCGGGGACGCCGCCCTCACAGGCTCCACCGTGAAGCGTCGGCAGCGGCTCAGCTGGTGATGCGCCGGTAGATGTCGGACACCTTCAGCGGCAGCTGGGCGATGTCGTCGAGCACCGTGTAGTTGGCCGCGCCGTACATGTGCGGCAAGTAGTCGGGCCCTTCACGGTCGATGGTGATGCAGTAGGCGTGCACGCCCTCGCGGCGCGCCTCGAACAAGGCCTGGCGGGTTGTCCTCGATACCGTATTCGCCGCGGTATTCCAGATCGTAGTCGTCGGGCTTGCCGTCCGAGAGGGTCACCAGCAGCTTGGCCCGGGCATCGACCTCGCCCAGCTTGCGCACCAGGTGACGGATGGGCGCCCCCATGCGCGTGTAGTCCTTGGGCTGGATGTTGCACACCCGGCCGATCACGGTGTCGTTCCAGGGTTCGTCGAAGTCCTTGATGCGGTAGGCGTCGCAACGCTTGCGCGTCCACCCCGAAAAGCCATAGATGGCATAGCGGTCGCCCAGGATCTCCAGCGATTCGGCGAGCAGGATCAGGGCCTCGCGCTCCGCCTCGTTGATCCAGCCGCGGGTCGAGCCCGACATGTCCACCATGAACATCACCGCGATGTTGCGCTCCTCGCGGTGCTGCCGGGTGAACACCCGGTCGGACATCTCCAGGCCCTGGTGGATGTCACCCCAGGCCTCGACCAGGGCGTCGATGTCGATATCGTCTCCATGGCGCTGGCGCTTGAGCAGCTTGTCCTCGCCGCGCAGGATCTCGAAGGTACGGCGCAACGAGCGCACATGCCCCGCGTATTTCTCCAGCGTGGCATGGTAGAAGCCGGTGTCGGCCGGTTCGACCTCGATCTCGCGCAACACGCACCAGTCCTTCTTGTAGGCCTGCCGCGCGTGGTCCCACTCGTTGTAGAAGAAGGCGCCTTCCTCGTGATAGGTACCGGACCAGACATCCAGGCCGTCATTCTCCTCTTCCTTGAACAGATCGGGATCGTATTCGCCGTCACCGGCGGGGGTGAGGTATTCGGGCGGGATTTCGCCGAGATCCAGCATCACCGAGGTGAGGCGTTCGCGCACCGCCTCGGGCACCGGCACCGGGGCGTCCTGCAGGGCAATCTCGAAGGGCAGCAGCTCGTCCTCGCTGGCCTCTTCCCGCTCCTTCAGCTCGAAGGTGGGCAACGCCTCGCGCGGGGTCTCGGGCTCACCGAGGATCTCGTCGGCGACCACGCGCAGCATCTGTCGCAGCCAGTCGCGGTCGCGTGCCAGGCGCTCCATCCGCGCCGCCCAGGCGGCCTCGGGGCGCAATTGCCCCTGGTAACAGAGCGGCGCGGGCAGCGGGCCGTCGTAGAGTCGTTCCATCCAGGCCAGGCTGTCTTCCACGCCGGCGCCCGGCACGCCGAGCGCCTGTTCTGCCTCGCGCCACTCGGCGGGCAGGGGCGCATCGCCCAGGGTCTCGGACAGGCGGCGCATGGTGCGATAAAGCCCCGGCAGCTCGCGCGCGATGAAGGCGTTCAGCCGCAGGACCTCGAGACGGTGGAACAGGGCCTGAGCGCGCGCCGGGTCGGGCAGGGCCGCGAAACGGGGCGCCAGCTCGGTGTTCAGCGTGCCGCAACGGGTCTGCGCCCAGAGCTGGGCGACGTGCGCCTTGTAGAGCTGGAAGTTGTCCTCGGGGTTGTCGAAATGGGCCATGATCTCGGGCAGGTAAAGCACCTCGCCATCGGTCCAGGCCGCCTCGTCGCGCTCGATCTTGAGCTGCCGGCCGTCCAGCCCCTGTACGAAGTGGCCCAGCACACCCACCGAGGACTCGAACAGGGCGCCGGCCGCACGCTGATGACCCAGGGCGAGAAAGCCGTCGAGATCGCGGATCACCGACATGGCCGCGTGCAGGCCGCTGCGGTCGTAGCTGTCCATGGCGTGCAGGCACCAGCTGGCGATCAGCTTGGCCGCGTGCACCAGCAGGCGGGTGGAGGCGCCTTCGTCGAGCCCCTGGCCTTTCAGGTTGCGGGTCATGTGCGCAAACTTCACCAGCCGCTCGGCGAGCTCCCGATCCACCCCCGATTCGCGCTGGACGATACGCGCCTCCAGCTCGGCCAAGGGATAATCGAACTCCAGCGCCACGAAACGCTGGCGGGTGGACTGCTTGAGCTCCTTGAGCACCGACTGATAGCCGGGGTTGTAGGACATGGCCAGGCAGAACTCGGGCGGTGCCTGCAACAGCTCGCCCAGCTTCTCCATCGGCAGCTCACGGCGGTCGTCGGCCAGCGGGTGGATCACCACGGTGGTATCCTTGCGCGCCTCCACCACCTCGTCGAGATAGCAGATGGCCCCGGCGCGCACCGCTGCGGCCAGCGGGCCGTCCACCCAAACCGTCTCGCCACCGCGCACCAGGAAACGGCCGACCAGGTCGGAGGCGGTCAGGTCGTCGTGACAGGACACGGTGATCAGCGGCCGCTCGAGCCGCCAGGCCATATGCTCCATGAAGCGGGTCTTGCCGCAGCCGGTCGGCCCCTTGAGCAACACCGGCAGGCCGTGCCGCCAGGCCGCCTCGAACACCGCGATCTCCTCGCCGACCGGCTCGTAGTAGGGTTCTTCGGTGATGTAGTGCTCTTCGGGCCGCAATACCCGCACCTGCTCGCTCACGCGCCGCTCCTCCTCTGGATTGACCGTCGCCATCATCGACCGCTGTCGACCGCGCCGCAACCCGGCAGGCGGTGCTGGAAATGGGAGGTGTGCCGAGAGATGGATTCGCTCGGGGTGGCGGGCATCTGCAATCAAGAACGCGCATCAGAAGCGTTCCGGACGCCAGTCGACCCATTTGGGACCCGCCATTGTGGACTCGGAGTAATAAAGCCGAATTTTCTACTCTGACTCCAGAAGCCGCCCCGAATCCCGCCGGGCGGCCCGGTGCCTGAAACTGCTTCCCGGCAAACATACGCCACATCTATTAGCACATCGGAAAATTCGATTGTTTCACGCATGGTCGCGAGCCGCCGGGGAGAGTATCTTTAGCGATCCCTGAAAGACCGTAGGGAAACGTGCCGTGCGCCGTGTCCCGCCGGATCTGGCCGGCTGCCCGCCGGACCGAGTTTCTGAGTATCCGCGACGGAGGAATATCCATGACGGAAGTCGTAGCCACCAACGAGACCATTCTCGTCGTCGGTGGCGGCATCAGCGGCATGACGGCCGCGCTCGAAGCCGCCGAGACCGGGAAACGGGTCGTACTGGTCGAGAAGCGCCCCTTCCTGGGCGGCCGGGTCAGCCAGCTGTACAAGTATTTCCCCAAGCTGTGTCATCCGACCTGCGGCCAGGAGATCAACCAGCGGCGCATCAAGATGAACCCCAACATCACGGTGCTGACCATGGCCGAGGTGACCGGACTCGAGGGCGAGCCGGGCGCCTATACCGCCACGGTGAAGCTGACGCCGCGCTATGTGAACGACAACTGCACCGCCTGCGGCGAATGCGCCAAGGCGGTGGAGGCCGAGTTCGACAACGAGTTCGACTACGGCATGAGCAAGCGCAAGGGCGCCTATCTTCCGCACGTCATGGCGCACCCCATGCAGTACGTACTCGACCCGCGCATCATCGGCACCGATGACGCCCAGAAGGCAAAGGATGCCTGCAAGTACGACGCCATCGACCTGGACATGGAAGAGCGCGAGATCCAGTTCCCCTGCGGCGCGGTGATCTGGGCCACCGGCTGGAAGCCCTACGACGCGGCGAAGATCCAGCCCTACGGCTACGACCGCTTCGAGAACGTGATCACCAACGTCGAGTTCGAACGCATGGCCGACCCCAAGGGGCCGACCGGCGGCAAGATCATCCGCCCCTCCGACGGCAAGGAGGCGAAGAACATCGCCTTCATCCAGTGCGCGGGCTCGCGTGACCGCAATCACCTGTTCCACTGCTCGCGCATCTGCTGCATGGCCTCGCTGAAGCAGACCCACTACGTGGTAGATGCCTACGAGGACGCACAGGTCACCATCTACTACATCGACATCCGCGCCATCGACCGCTTCGAGGACTTCTATCAGAACGTCCGCGCGATGGACAACGTGATCTTCGTGAAGTCCAAGGTGGCCAACATCATCACCGACAAGGACGGCAATCCGATCTGCCGCGGGGTGGACACCGAGGGCTATCACCGTTACGAGAACACCCACGACCTGGTGGTGCTGGCCACGGGCATGGAGCCGTCGGTGAGCAAGTCCGACTTCCCCGTGGACATCGTGATCAACCGGGAGAGCTTCATCGAGCCGGATCCGGCCAACGGCGGTGTGTTCGCCGCCGGTTCGGCTTCCGACGCACTCGATGTAAACCGCGCAGTTCAGCACGCGACCGGCGCCGCACTGAAGGCCATTCAGGTGGTGAACCGGGTTGCAGGAGCGGAGGGTTAATCCATGTCAGACGAAAAGAAATTTGCCGCCTTCATCTGCACCGGCTGTGGCATCGGCGACCGCCTGGATGTCAAGCAGCTCGAGATGACCGCCACCCGTGACGGCAAGATGCAGTCGTGCCAGACGCACGAGATGCTCTGCAGCAAGGAAGGCGTGGCGATGATCCAGAACGCCATCGACAACGACGGCGCCAACCACATCATGATCGCGGCCTGCTCGCGTCGCGCCAAGGTCGAGGCCTTCCACTTCCCGACCGTGGCCATGAGCCGCGCCAACCTGCGCGAGGGCGTCATCTGGGCCCGCCCCGAGGGCGACGAACACCAGGAGACCACCCAGGAGATGGCCGACGACTACATCCGCATGGCCTGTGCCGAGGTGCGCTTCATGGAGGTCCCGGAACCCTCCGGCGAGCAGGGCTGCGTGGAGGACCTCCTGATCGTCGGCGGCGGCGTGAGCGGCATGACCGCCGCGCTGGAGGCGGCTGCGGCCGGCTTCCACTGCCACATCGTCGAGAAGGAAGGTCAGCTCGGCGGCTGGGCCGCCAGGTGGCACAAGCGCATCCCCTTCCGCGCCGCGCCCGAGGGCACGCCCAACACCCTGACCGCGCACCTGCCGGAGCCGGTGGACAACGACGTAGCCGACCTGATCGCCCAGGTCGAGGCCAACGACAAGATCACCGTACACCTCAACGCACGGGTGACCCGCACCTCGGGTGCGCCGGGCCGCTTCTCGGCAGACATCACCACCGAGTCCGGACAGACGGTCACCGAGAACTACGGCGCCATCATCCAGGCCTCGGGCTGGAAGCCGTTCGACATCGACAGCCTGCCCGAGTACGGCCACCAACACCCGGACGTGGTCACCAACGTCGAGCTGGAGCAGATGGCTCGCGAGGCCGGCGACGGCCCAATCAAGCGTCCGTCCGACGGCAAGGAGGTCAAATCGGTGGCCTTCGTGCAGAACTCCGGCCAGGCCTCCGACAAGGAAGGCCACCTGCCCTATCACTCGGGCATCGGTGACCTGGTGTCGATCAAGCAGGCCCTGTACTTCAAGGCACAGAACGGCGAGGACTGCGACACCACCATCCTGTACAACAACCTGCGCACCCCCGGTGCGGCCGGCGAGGACTTCTACCGTTCCGGCCAGCAGAAGATGGTGATCTTCACCAAGGGTGAAGTGAACGAGGTCACCAGCGGCGGCAACGGCGCCACCGTCAAGTTCAAGGACAGGATCCTCGACGAGGACGTGGAACTGGCCGTGGACCTGGTGGTACTGGACATCGGCATGGTGCCCAACTCCGGCCCCGATCCCTATGCGGCCAACGAGTCGCTCGAGGGCATGTCCGACGAGGACCAGCAAGCAGCCAAGGAAGAAATGGCCTCGGAGACCGCGGTCACCGTGGAATCCATCCTCAACCTGGACTACCGCCAGGGCACCGACCTGCCGCAGCTGAAGTGGGGCTTCACCGATTCGCACTTCATCTGCTTCCCCTACGAAACCCGCCGCACCGGCATCTACGCCTGCGGCCCGGTGCGCCGTCCCATGGACATCAAGCAGGCGCAGGATGACGCCACCGGCGCGGCCATGAAGGCCATCCAGGCGGCAGTCCATGCCGCCAGCGGCGAAGCGGTGCACCCGCGCGTCGGCGACCTCTCCTACCCGCGCTTCCGCAAGGAAGGCTGCACCCAGTGCAAGCGCTGCACCGTGGAATGCCCCTTCGGCGCCATCAACGAGGACGAGGAGCGTTACCCGCAGTTCAACGAGTCGCGCTGCCGCCGTTGCGGCACCTGCATGGGTGCCTGCCCGGTGCGCGTGATCTCGTTCGCCAACTACTCCATCGACACCGTCGGCCAGCAGCTAAAGAACGTCGACATCCCCGACGAATTCGAGGAGAAGCCGCGGATCCTGGTGCTGGCCTGCGAGAACGACGCCTACCCGGCACTCGACCAGGCGGCCATGAGCGGCCAGGAGATCAGCCCCTGGGCGCGCGTGATCCCCGTGCGCTGCCTGGGTTCGGTCTCGCTGTCCTGGATCACCGACTCCATGAACAGTGGCTATGACGGCGTCATCATGATGGGCTGCAAGCGCGGCGACGACTACCAGTGTCACTTCGTGCGCGGCTCGACCATGGCGGCAGAGCGCATGCGCAAGGTCGGCGACACCCTGCAGACCCTCAACCTCGAGCCCGACCGTGTCGCAGTGCACGAGGTGGCCATCACCGACATCGAGCGCGCACCGCGCCTGATCAAGGAGATGGAAGAGGTGATCGAGCGGGTGGGCCTGAGCCCGTTCAAGTTCTGACCTTGAGGGAGACGTAACCGATGAGCGATATGAACACAGCAATGGTCGAGAAGTATCGCAACGACTTCCTCAAGGAAGTCGAGGCTAACGTGGAAGAAGGCCACTGGGTGAAGATGTGCATGCAATGTGGCGTGTGCTCGGGCTCCTGCCCGCTCGGCCCCCACTGGGCACACCCGCCGCAGGAAATCTTCATGATGATCCGCGCCGGCAAGCGCGACGAGGTCCTCAGCTCCGATTCGATGTGGATGTGCACCTCCTGCTACAACTGCGTCGTGCGCTGCCCGCGCGAGCTGCCCATCACCCACATCATGCACGGCCTGGCCACCTATGCGAAGCGCCTGGGTCTGGCCCCCAAGAACCAGCCGACCTCGCAGTTCTCGGAGATCTTCTGGAACAACATGATGAAGCGCGGCCGGGTCAACGAGCTCAAGCTCGGCCTGTCCCTGTATTTCAAGGACGGCTTCAGCCAGGGCATCAAGAACGCCCTGGCCAACCAGAAGCTCGGCATGAACATGATGAAGGCCAAGCGCATGAGCCCGGCCGAGTTCTTCGGCGGCCATGGTGTCAAGGACATCTCCGGCCTGCAGAAGATGATCAAGAAGGCCGAAGAGATCGAATTGGCAAAGCTCAACGCCAACAAGTAATGGAGCATCAGCATGGCTAAGTACGAATATTCCTATTACCCCGGCTGCTCCTCGCAGGACGGCGCGTCTTCGTCGAACCTGAAGCGCTCCATCGACACCATGTGCGAAGAGCTGGATGTCAAACTCAACGAAATCCCGGACTGGAACTGCTGCTCGGCCTCCATCGGCTACGGCAGCGGCGGCGTACTGCCGCGCATGGCCCTGTCGGCACGCAACATCGCCCTGTCCGAGGAACACAACCCTGGCCAGGACATCGTCGCCACCTGCGCCGCCTGCTGGCTGGCCACCAAGGAGGCATCGGAACGCTTCAAGGACGACGAGAACTTCTTCCAGGAGGCCAACACGGTGCTCGCCGAGGCCAACCTGAAGATGACCAACCAGACCCCGATCCGCCACATGTGCGAGGTGCTGATCGAGGACATCGGCTACGACAAGCTGGCCGAGGGCGTGAAGAAGCCGCTCGAGGGCGTGAAGATCGCGGGTTACGTCGGCTGCCAGACCAACCGTCCCTTCGGCATCGACGGCGAGTCCTTCGAAAACCCCATGTACCTGGACAAGATGGTCGAGTCGCTGGGCGGGGACGCCATCACCACCTACGAGAAGAAGGTGCAGTGTTGCGGCGGCGCCCTGGCCTTCTCCGAGCCGGAGAAATCGCAGGAGATGATCAAGGGCATCATCGAGGCCGCCTACGACAACGGCGCCGACATGATCGTCACCCCCTGCCCACTGTGCCAGGCCAACGTGGAGATCTACCAGGACCAGATCAACGAGCGTTTCGGCACCAAGTTCGAGATGCCGGTGGTCTATTACAGCCAGCTGATCAGCGTGGCCTACGGCCGCTCGGCCGAGGACGCCGCCCTCGACGGACAGATCATCAAGGCCAAAAAGCTCGAGGACATTGCCGGCAAGTAAGGCAAGCGCCCTCCGGCACACGACAAGCCCGCTTCGGCGGGCTTTTTCGTGTCCTTACAGCGGAAGGCAAGGAATAAACCTCCGCCATATTGCATCTACTCAAAGGTTCGCGGGAAAATCCCAGGGCCAAACGACCATCGAGAGTCGGGCCTGCCCACACCATGAGGATGAGAGAATGCGGCATTACATCACGATCTTGCTGTGTCTGCTGCTGGCCACAGCCGCCACGGCAGAGACAGTCACACTTGACTGGGCCGGCTGCGGCATCACCAAGAAGGCCTTCATGGCCGAACTCGCCCGCGCCTGGGAGCGCAAGACCGGCATCCACATCGATCTCGAGGGCGGTGGTGCCGCCAAGGGCATCCGCCGAGTAGCCAACCGCAGCGTTGCCATCGGCGGTAGTTGCCGTCCGCGGATCCCTGGTGCCCGCGAAGAGATGCGCGCCCGCTTCAACCCGGTGGCCTGGGACGCCCTGAGCGTCATCGTTCATCCCGACAACCCGGTGTCCAACATCACTCTGGAGCAGTTGCGTGCCGTCTACGAGGGACGCATCACCAACTGGAAGGATCTCGGCGGGCCGGACCGTCCGATCGACCTGCTGATCCGGCGGGGCAAGTTCTCCGGCGTGGGCCGAACACTGCGACAACTGGTGTTCAACGACTACGACAAGGAGTTCGTGTCCGAGCACGTCTACAAGTCGTCAGGGCCGCTGGAAAAGGCAGTGGAACAGAGAACCCCAACGCCATCGCCGTCACCGGCGTGAGCAGCGCACACAAGCGCCAGGTAAAGCTGCTGAAGCTCAATGGCAAGGCACCCACCTACGACAACATCCGCAGCGGCGAGTACCTGCTCTATCGGCCGCTATACATCACCTCCAACCCCGCGCACCCGCAATACCGTGAGGTAAAACGCTTCATCGCCTTTGCCCACAGCCGCGAAGGACGCGAGATCATTCGCCGCGCCGGTGCCGTGCCCTACCTGGATGCCGTGAACCTGATCCGCAAGCAACGCCAACAGTGGGAGGATGCACGCAACCTGGCTACACGGTAGCCGGGACCAGGTCAGAGGGGGAAAACACAAAGCACACAAAGGACTCGAAGGTGATCGAGGATCATACTTCGTGCTCTTTGTGGGCTTTGTGGTAAACCAACCCCTCTGCCTTCGCGCCGGGGGTCAGTCGCGGTCGCCGCAGCTGTCGGTGTTGCACTCCTCGCCCAGGGTCTCCTCACGCATGGCCTTTTCCATCTCGGCATTGCGCCGCGCGATCTCGGCCTCGGCGCGAGCCTGCCAGACCGGCTTGCGCTCCTGCACCCGGCGATCCCAGGCGTCCTTCTGCTCGGGGATGGTCATCTCGGCGAACAGCACCTGGCGCATGAAGCGGTAGCCGAACTTGATCAGCGCCTCGTCGTTCTGTGCCAGCTCGTCGTAGGTCTGCTGCGGCAGGTCGTAGGTGCGCTTGAAGTTGTCGCTGAGCACGAACTTGCGGAACATGTCGAAGTTGAAAGAGGCCATGAAGAACAATTGCAGGCTCATCTCGTTGGGCTTGCCCACACCGGGGCCGCCCGAACGCTTCTTCAGGATCAGTTCGTACCACTCGCGGTTGAAATCGTCGTATTCCTCGACGCCCTGCTCCTTGCGGTATTCGGCCACGGTCAGTTCGCGATCTTCCTCATGGCCCTTGCAGTGCTCCTCGACCACCAGCGAATACTGCTGTTCGGCCACGCTGGAATCCTTGCGGCGCATGGCGAGCAGGCCGACCGGGTAGTAGCGGCAGACCGTGGGCCGGTCCTCGTACACGGTGCAGCCGTTTTCCGGATCGAGAAACAGGCAGGCGCCCTCGTCGTCGGTGCGCAGCTTGATCCCCGGCACCCCGTCTCGCTCGAGCTGGAAAGGCACCGTGTGGTTCTTGAGGAACTGCTCGGAGTTCATGCCCAGACGGCGCTGCAGGCGCAGCACGTCATAGGGCGCGAGCGTGATGTCGGCCGCGCGGCAGCAGTCGTTGAAGCAGGAGATGCCCTTGTGACAACAAAAGCGGATGGTGCTCTCGGCGGTCAGCAGGGTCGGCAGGGTCGCGCTGGCCAGTTCCTCGGGGATATCGAATTTCTCGTCACTCATCGACCTTACCTCTCGTGCAGTACGGCGCTGCCGCGCCGGAAGAAGATGCAGCCTGACACGGCACCGAGCCGCGATCAGACCGCGAATTATAGGGTTTTGCGCCGGGATTGGCGCGGCGGTTCCCGAAAGGACCCGGCAGGGACCCTTTCGGGAACCGCCCGGAAAGCAAAAAGTCCGGGTGCCAAAGCACCCGGACTCCTGAGCCTTCAGGCTCGGCCGTGTCCGGCCGTCAAGATCACTTGAACAGCTTGGACTTGTCGACCAGATCCTTGTGTGCCCGCTTGAAGCAGGTCCAGGTCTTGGTCTCCTTGTCGTACACGGAGTTGACGAAGCACTTCCAGTTTTCCTCGTCCACGAAGTTCTTGTCCATCCGGTAGTAGAAGCCCGGATAACGCGACTCTTCGCGGAACTGGATGTGCTTCATGTGGGCCTCGGCGGTGAGGATGCGGTGATAGTTCTCCCATGCGCGCAGCAGCTCGTGGAGGTCCTTCGCACGCATCTTCAGCGCGTCTTCCTTCAGCATCTCGAGCTTCTGCTCGGCCAGGGCCAGCATGTGCTCGTTGGTGGTGTAGTAGGTCGCCACACCAGCCACGTACTCGTCCATGATCTTCTGCAGACGGAACTGCAGCATCCGCGGGGTGATGTAGTTGGGGTTGATATCGATCGCGGTGGTGTAGTCCTTGAACTCCAGGAAGTTGCGCACCGGACGGTAGATCTCCTCGATGAGGGTGTCCACGTCGGTATCCAGTTCCGGGGTCCAGTCCTTGTTGTCCATCACGAACTTGACCATGGCCTTGGCAGCCAGACGACCTTCGGCGTGCGAACCGGAGGAGAACTTGTGGCCGGAAGCACCCACGCCGTCACCGGCGGTGAACAGGCCCTTCACGGTGGTCATGCCACGGTAACCCCAGTTCCAGCCTTCCGGCAGGTGCGAGGGGATCTTGTCCTTCTCGGGATGCTCCTCGGAGGTCGGCGCACCAATGTCGTCCGGGCCAGAGGTCCAGATGCCGCAGCAGCCGGAGTGCGAGCCCAGCAGGTAGGGTTCGGTGGGCATCAGCTCGGAGTTCTTCTTCTCCGGCTCGATGTTCTCACCGGCCCAGATGCCACACTGACCGATGCACATGTCGAGGAAGTCTTCCCAGGCCTCGGCCTCGAGGTGCTTCACCTCGCGGGGCGACAGGGTCTCGCGCAGGTTGGCCAGGGCGGTCACGGTGTCCATCCAGATGGGACCGCGGCCTTCGCGCATTTCCTTGAGCATCAGGTGGTTACGCAGGCAGGATGCCGGAACCTGGGCCTGACCGTAGGGCGGGTAGTCGTCCAGCATCTCCTTGTTGCGCTCCATGTACACCTCGCCGAAGGCGTTGGTGGCCTTGGATTTGAACAGGAGGAACCAGGCACCCACCGGACCGTAGCCGTCCTTGAAGCGGGTCGGCACGAAGCGGTTTTCCATCATGGTCAGCTCGGCACCGGCCTCGGCAGCCATGGCGTAGGTGGAACCGGCGTTCCACACCGGGTACCAGGCACGGCCCTGACCTTCACCGACCGAACGCGGACGGAAGATGTTCACGCAGCCACCGGCAGCCAGCAGGCAGGCCTTGAACTTGTAGACGTACAGCTTGTGCTCACGCACCGAGAAGCCGACGGCACCGGCGACGCGGTTCTTGTCGTTCTTGTCGTTGACCAGCTTGACGATGAACACGCGCTCCTGGATGCGGTCGGTGCCCAGGGCCTTCTTGGCGGCCTCGGCCACGATCCACTTGTAGGATTCACCGTTGATCATGATCTGCCACTTACCGGAACGCACGGGCTTGCCGCCGTCCTTCAGCGCGGGCAAACCCTCGGCACCGTTGTGGCGCTCGCCATTCTCGTCGGTCTTCCAGATCGGCAGGCCCCACTCTTCGAACAGGTGCACCGACTCGTCCACGTGACGGCCCAGGTCGTAGGCCAGGTCGTCGCGGGTGATGCCCATCAGGTCGTTGGAGACCATGCGTGCGTAGTCGGCGGGATCCTGCTCGGGACCGATGTAGGTGTTGATCGCGGACAGGCCCTGGGCCACGGCGCCGGAGCGGTCCATGGCGGCCTTGTCGACCAGCTTCACCTTGATGTCCACACCGGCTTCCTTGGCCACTTCCAGCCAGGGACCGATCTCGTAGGCCGCGCCGCAGGCAGCCATGCCGCCGCCGATGAGGAGGATGTCAACTTCTTCTTCGATGACTTCCGGATTTCCGAATTCAGCCATTTTCAATACCTCTGATAGAAATTCTTCGTCTCAACCCGCAATCACTTGCAGATCAGCTCGCTCGGGTCGCCGGCGCGGTAGCCGTTCTGCTCGTTGTGGTTGAAGAAACCCGGCTCGGCGATCTTGCTCAGGTCGGCTTTGGGCTTGCCGCCGTACGGATCGATGGAGCCTTCCGGGGTGGTGCGGATGGGGAACTTGAAGCGCTTCATGGTGCCGTTGCGGAACTTGATGGTCCACATGATGGAATCGGTACCACGCAGCGGCTGCACGGAGGCACCCAGCGGCACGATGTCAGCGTAGGGACGTGCCTCGATGGCGTTCTGCGGGCAGATCTTGATGCAGGAGTAGCACTCCCAGCACTGCTCCGGCTCCTGGTTGTAGGACTTCATGGCGTGGCCGGTCTCCGAGCCGTCCATGTCCAGTTTCATCAGATCGTGCGGGCAGATGTACATGCACGCGGTCTTGTCCTGGCCTTTACAGCCATCGCACTTGTCGGTACGTACGAATGTAGGCATCGAAAGTTCTCCTGAGGTTTACACTGCAGTGTGTGGGTGTTTCGGGCCACCCCCCGAGGGCGGCGTCCCAAATCTTTCGCCCCGTGTCGCAACCGGCGGACCGGGCCGCCTCGCGCACCGACCGGAGCCAATGGCGCAGGCCAGGCGGGGCATCGGGGTGAGTAAACATAGAGATGGGGGGGATAAAACGCCAAACAGTTTTACCCGCAGATGGCATAAATCACCTTTATTTCATATGCTGATACACCCAAGCGCCTGAATCGCCGGGCTTTTCGCTCGCCTCGATGGCACGAAAACCGAATGCAAATCATTCTCCGGGCTGTATCCCGAGGAGTCCGCCATGTCCCCTGCCCCATCCCCCCCCGCAGCACCCGACGTACTGCTGTTCATCGCCACCGGCTGCGCCCATTGCCCGGCCGTGCTGGCCGCCCTGAGCGAACTGGTCAAACAGGGCGCCGTGGGCCGCCTCGAGGTGGTGAACATCGCCGCCCGCCCCGAGGCAGCACAGATCGCCGGGGTGCGCTCGGTGCCCTGGATGCGCATCGGCCCCTTCACCCTGCAGGGCAGTCACACGCCTGCAGAACTGCGGCAGTGGGTGGAGCGGGCCGCACGCGGCAAAGGCGTGGCCGAATACCTGGGCGAGTTGATCGAGAACCAGCGGCTGGACGAGGCGCTGGCACGCCGCCGTGCCGCGCGCGAGAAACATCCGGCACCGCAATTGCCGACACGCGACCTGATCGGACGCAGCACGGCCATGCTCGAGGTGAGCAAGCAGATCGCACTGTCCGCGGGTTCGGACGCCAATGTACTCATCGAGGGCGAATCCGGCACCGGCAAAGAGGTCGTCGCACGGCTGATCCATCAGCACAGCGAGCGCAATGGCCCCTTCGTCGCGCTCAACTGCGCGGCCATCGTCGACACCCTGATCGAGAGCGAGCTGTTCGGTCACGAGAAGGGCGCCTTCACCGGCGCCGATCGGCGCAAGCCCGGCAAGTTCGAACTGGCAGCGGGCGGCACCCTGTTCCTCGACGAGATTGGCGAACTGGCCCTCCCTCTGCAGGCCAAGCTGCTGCGCACCCTTCAGGAACGGGTGATCGAACGCGTGGGCGGTACCGAGTCCATCCCGGTGGACGTGCGCATCATCGCCGCCACTCACCGCGACCTGTTCAAGCTTGCCGCAGATGGTCTCTTCCGCGAGGACCTCGCCTACCGACTGAAGGTCATCGAGATCCACCTGCCACCCCTGCGCGAACGCCCCGAAGACATCCCGCTGCTCGCCCAGTCGCTGCTCGATCGCATCGCCGTGCAGCACCGCGCCTGCCCGCCGCCGCTGTCCGAGACGGTCATCCACAAACTGCAAGGGCATGACTGGCCAGGCAATGTACGCGAACTGGAGAACACCCTCACCCAGGCCCTGGTGCGCGCGCGCGGCGGCGCCATCCTTCCCGAACACATTCGGCTCGGCACCACGGGCACGACGACACCGGCCACCAACGACACGGCCGTGCTGCGCTCGCTCGCGGAGGTTGAGGCCGAACACATCCAGCGCGTGCTCGAATATACCGGCGGGCACAAGGGACGCGCCTGCGAGATCCTCGGCATCTCTCGCCCGGCGCTGGACCGCAAGATCACCCGCCACGCCCTGATCGTTCCATCCTCCCGACGCAGCTGAACGGCAGATCTGTCACACTGTAACGAAGCGTTGTAACGAAACGTTCAACTTCCTGATCGGGCGCCTTGAAAATTCCTTGAATATCCGCCACTTATAAACTGGCACGCCTACTGCAACGTTCAGGGTACACCCTTTCGAACCGAGCAGAGGACACTGCCATGAGCGTCAACGTCGCCACTCTTGCCTCCCTTGCCGTCGACCGCACCTCCCAGGCCGCCTCCCGCGAGGCCCGCTTCGAGGCCCTGTGATCACCACCAGACTGAACGATCTCTACCGTTACGCCTGCTGGCTGACCCACGACCCGGTGGTTGCCGACGATCTGGTGCAGGAGACCATGCTGCGCGCCTGGAAGAACCTCGACCGCCTGCAAGACCACAAGGCCGCCAAGAGCTGGCTGATCACCATCCTGCGCCGCGAGAATGCCCGCCGCTTCGAGCGCTACCAGCCGCCGCAGTCGGCCATGCCCACCGAGGAGCTGGCGGCCGGCCGCAACGAGTACGACACCTCCACCGAGGCCTTCGTGCTGCGCCGCGCCCTGGAGCACCTGCCCGAGAACTACCGTGAACCGCTGCTGTTGCAGATCATCCACGGCTACTCGCAAAAGGAGATCGCCGCCCAGCTCGGCATCTCGCCGGCCGGCGCCGGCACCCGCCTGTTCCGCGCCCGGCAGAAACTGCGCAAGATGCTGGAAGGCAACGGGGAAGCCGTGGACTGATCACCCAAGGGTTCGCGGCGAGGACGCCGCTCCTGCCCGCAGGAGGCCGTCCCCGGGCCGAAGCGTTCGTGGAGAGCCCCCCGCCCGGCAACACGATCAATCGGTCAGGTAGGTGGTTCCGTGCAGGCCGGCCTTGAGTTCACGGAAATAGCCGTCGGCCGCGCGCGCATCCGTCCCAGCCGTGCGCAGCTTGTGGCGGTAGCGCTCGAGCATCTGCTGCGGTTCGAAATGCACGTAGCGCAACAGTTCGTCCACGCTGTCGCCACGCTCGGGCTCGGCCAGCCGATAGCCTCCCTGTTCGTCCAACTCGACATTCACCGCGTCGGTGTCGCCGAACAGGTTGTGCATGTCGCCCAGGATCTCCTGGTAGGCGCCGACCAGGAAGATCCCCAGCAGGTAGGGCTCGCCGTTGTCGGCATGCAGTTTCAGGGTGGTCTCCACGCCATCCTGATCGACATACTGTTCGATGCAGCCGTCGGAATCGCAGGTGAGATCGTGCACCAGGGCGGCACGTTGCGGAGCCTCGTCCAGGCGCTGCAGCGGCATCACCGGGAAGATCTGCTCGATGGCCCACACATCGGGCAGCGACTGGAACAGCGAGAAATTGCAGAACACCCGTTCGGCGAGCATCTCGTTGAGTTCATCGAGCAGCTCGCGGTGACGACGCGAACCGGGCCGCAGGCGGCTGCGTACCGCTTCGGCCAGCGCATACAGCCATTGCTCGGCATGGGCACGCTGCACCAGGCTCAGTTCGCCCTGCTCGAACTGTTGCTGGGTCTGGTCGAACAGGTGTCGCGCGGCCTGCCAGACAAGCAGCGGCTGCCCCTGCCCGGCCCGCGCATGCAGGCTCGCCAGCTCGCGCACCACGGGGGCGGCATCGTCTCGCGCCGCACCATCCGGCGGTACCGAGGGCAGTTCGCGCTCGATCACCTCGGTGACCAGCACGGCATGATGCGCGGTGAGCGCGCGCCCCGACTCGGAAAAGATCATCGGCTCCGGCAGCCCGTGCTCACGGCAGCGCCGCTGGATCACCTCGAGCACTTCGCGCGCATAGGCACGCACGCTGTAGTTCATGGAACAGAAGTGGCGGCTCGCCGTTCCCTCGTAGTCCACGCCCAGGCCACCGCCGACATCGACGATCCCGATCGGCGCTCCCGCCCGGTGCAGTTCCGCGTAGAAGCGCGCCGCCCCGCCGATGCCGCGGCCGATGTCGGCAATGTCCGGGATCTGCGAGCCGATATGCGAATGCAGCAATACCAGGCCATCGAGCATCCCGGCCTCGCGCAGGCGCTCGACCAGGGCCACCGTCTGCGCCGCCGACAGGCCGAACTTGGAACGCGCCCCGCCCGAGTTCTGCCACTTGCCCGCGGCCACTGCGGTCAGGCGCACCCGCACGCCCAGCAACGGCCGGATGCCCAGGTCGCGCGCGGCCTCGATCACCAGGTCTACCTCGGAGGGCTTCTCGATCACGATGTACACCGGGTGGCCCAGGCGCTGGCCGATCAGCGCCAGGCGGATGTACTCGCGATCCTTGTAACCGTTGCACACGATGGGACTGCCCGGCGCGGCCGCCGCCAGCACGGCCATCAGCTCGGGCTTGCTGCCGGCCTCCAGGCCCACGTCCCGGCCACTGCCCGCGATCTGTTCAACCACGCTGCGCTGTTGATTGACCTTGATGGGATAGATGGCGCGATAGCCGCCCCCGTAGCCCAGTGCCTCCGCGGCCTCGGCAAAGGCATCGCACAACTGGCGCACCCGGGTACGCAGCAGATCGTTGAAGCGCAGCAGCACCGGCCAGCTCAGGCCGGCGGCACGCACCTCGTGGGCGATACGATGCAGGTCCAGCTCTTCGCCGTCGCGCAGGCGCGGGCAGACCGTAACGTGTCCCTCGGCATTGATGCCGAAGAACCCCTCGCCCCAGTAGCGGATGCCGTAGTTCTCCTCGACCGGATGGATGTTGGCTGGCATGCGGCAGACCTCGAAAAGACCGATTATCCAGCAGCGTTCAGCGGCTGGCCAGCGCCACGAAATCGCGCACCCAGGGCAGCTCGGCATCGGCTGCGCGCAACGCGGCGTACATCTTGCCGTGCAGCCCACGCCGCCCCAGCGGTCGCGACACCAGGCCTGGCGGACACACTGAGGAGGCCAGCACCCAGTCCGGCAACACCGCCACGCCACGCCGGCTGGCGACCAGTTGCAGGATCACCGCAGTCAGCTCGCTCTGGCGCACCGACGCCGGCGCCACCCCGGCCGGGTCGAGAAAACGGGTGAACACATCCAGCCGCGCGGCCGGCACCGGGTAGGTAATGAGCATCTCTCCGGCCAGGTGGTGCGGCTGGATGCGCTTGAGGCGCGCCAGCGGATGCGACTCCGCGAGCACCGCGCGCGCCTCGTAGGCGAACAGCGGCGCAAAGTACAGCGAACGATGGCGCGAGCGATCCGAGGTGACGACCAGGTCCACCTCACCGGCGAGCAGGTCGGGCAGCGCCTCGAAGCGTGCCTGCCGGATGTCGATGTCCACCGCCGACCAGGTCTCGCGGAAACGCGCCAGCAACGGCAGCAACCAGTCGTAGCAGGCATGGCATTCCAGTGTCAGGTACAGGCGCGCCGAGGCCGACCGTTCGGGGTCGCCCAGCTCACGCTCGGCCCGCTCGACCTCGGGCAGCACGGTGCGCGCCAACGCCAGCAGGCGCTCACCGGCGGGGGTCAGCGCCAGGGGCCGGGTCCCCTTGCGCACCATCGGCACCTCGAAGTAACGCTCCAGCGCGCGCAACTGGTGTGACAGTGCCGACTGAGTCAGGTGCAGCTTGCGCGCCGCGGCCGCGAGACTGCCGGTCTCGGACAGCGCTTGCAGGGTACGCAGATGGCGAAGTTCGAGAAACATGAATCACTCTCATCAACCGATTGAGAATAATGAATTTGAATACACGCCCGGCGCGCAGCATACTCGCCGTCTGTTACCGGAACAACCACATCAGAGGACGACGACATGCTGGCACACAATCTCGGCTTTCCGCGCATCGGCGCCCACCGCGAACTCAAGTTCGCACTCGAGCAATACTGGCGCGGCGAGATCGACCGCGAGGGCCTCGAGGCCACGGGACGCGAACTGCGCGCCGCGCACTGGCGACGCCAGCAAGAAGCCGGTATCGCACTGATCCCGGTCGGCGACTTTTCCTTCTACGACCAGATGCTGGATCACTCGGCGATGTTCGGCGTGGTGCCCGAGCGTTTCGGATGGGATGGGAAGGAAATCGATCTCGACCTCTACTTCCGCATGGCCCGCGGGCGCGCACCGAGCGGTGAGCCCGTTGCCGCCTGCGAGATGACCAAGTGGTTCGACACCAATTACCACTACCTGGTCCCCGAGGTGGTGAAGGGCCAGCGTTTCGCACTGTCCTCGCGCAAGCTGTTCCACGAGGTGGCCGAGGCGAAGGCGCAGGGCATCCCCTTCAAGCCAGTATTGATCGGTCCGCTCACCTGGCTGTGGCTGGCCAAGGTCAAGGGCGAATCCTTCGACCGCCTCGAACTGCTCGACGAGCTGCTGGCCGTGTATGACGAAATCCTCGGCCAGCTCGCCGCCCTCGGCGCCCTCGGCGCTGAGTGGGTACAGATCGATGAACCCGCACTGGTGCTCGACCTGCCCGTGGCCTGGCAACAGGCCTGCGAGGCCGCCTACAACCGCCTGCAGGCCGCGCCGGTGAAGCTGTTGCTCACCACCTACTTCGGCGGCCTGGAGGACAACCTTGGCCTGGCCCTGTCGCTGCCCACCGCCGGCATCCACGTGGACCTGGTGCGCGCGCCCTCGCAGCTCGAGGCCGTGCTCGACCGCCTGCCCCCCTACAAGACACTGTCACTGGGCCTGATCGACGGACGCAACATCTGGCGCGCCGACCTCGACGCCGCCCTGGACACCCTGGAGAGCGCGGTCGGACGCATCGGCGCCGACCGCCTGTGGGTCGGGCCTTCCTGCTCGCTGCTGCACGTGCCGGTGGACCTGGCGTCGGAAGACCAGATCGATGCCGAGCTGCGCACCTGGCTGAGCTTTGCCGAGCAGAAGCTGGGCGAACTGGGCGTGCTGGCGCGTGCCATCGTAAAAGGCCCCGACAGCGTGGCCTCTCAGCTGGCAGCCGCGCGCGCCGCGCTGACCGCCCGGCGCACCTCCGAGCGCACCCACCGCCCCGAAGTGGCCGAACGCCTGGCCACGATCGACGATGCCATGCTCTCGCGCCGCAGCCCCTATGCCGAACGGCGGCCATTGCAACGCTCACGGCTCGAGCTGCCGCTGTTCCCGACCACCACCATCGGCTCCTTCCCGCAGACGCCGGAGATCCGCAAGGCGCGGCACGACTACAAGGCCGGCACCCTACCCGAAGCCGATTACGTCGTGCGCATGCGCGAGGAAATCGCCCTGTGCGTACGCAAGCAGGACGAGTACGGCCTGGACATGTACGTGCACGGCGAGCCCGAGCGCAACGACATGGTCGAGTACTTCGGCGAACTGCTCGAAGGCTTTGCCTTCACCCGCTTCGGCTGGGTGCAGTCCTATGGTTCGCGTTGCGTCAAGCCGCCGATCATCTTCGGCGACGTGTCACGCCCCGCGCCCATGACGGTGGACTGGATCACCTATGCCCAGTCGCTCACCGACAAGCCCATGAAGGGCATGCTCACCGGTCCCGTGACCATCCTCAACTGGTCCTTCGTGCGCGACGACCAACCGCACGCCGACACCTGCACCCAGATCGCGCTGGCACTGCGCGACGAGGTACTGGACCTGGAGGCCGCCGGCATCCGCGCCATCCAGATCGACGAGGCTGCCCTGCGCGAGGGCCTGCCGCTGCGCCGGCGCGACTGGCAAACGTATCTCGACTGGGCGGTGCGCGCCTTCCGCCTCACCACCTCGGGGGTGCGCGACGAGACCCAGATCCACACCCACATGTGCTACTCGGAGTTCAACGACATCATCGCCTCGATCGCCGAGATGGACGCCGATGTCATCACCATCGAGACCTCGCGCTCGCAGATGGAGCTGCTCGACGCCTTCGTGGACTTCGAGTACCCCAACGAGATCGGCCCCGGCGTGTACGACATCCACTCGCCCAACATCCCCAGCGTGGAGCAGATCGTCGAGCTGATGCGCCTGGCCGCACAGCGCATCCCCACCGAGCGCCTCTGGGTGAACCCCGACTGCGGCCTCAAGACCCGCGGCTGGGCCGAGGTCGACCCGGCGCTGCACAACCTGGTCGAGGCCGCGCGTCGGCTGAGGGAGGAGTTTGCGGATCAGGCGGCGGGTTAAGCGCCAGGTTCCGTATGGACATATTCCGGGGCTTGTTCTGTAGCCCCGGAAGCATCCCCAACCTGATCGGGGAAGCTAATAACCGGAAACACCGCTCCGCCAGGGGCGCAACACTCGGAAATGGTGGGTGGTTAACCTTTACCATGCTGGGACTTTCACCCGACCAGATGCGCCACGCTTTGCGCGGCGCGCTAACGCTTGAGCTAACCGGGGGGCAAATGCGGAGCGAAGCGCCGCCTTTGCCCGTCCGTGTTGAGCGATTTGTTATGCGTTTTTATTATTAGCCTCTTCAATAAGACGGAGTAAAAAATCTTTTGTCATGACATCTAGACTTGATGTTGATTGTTCCAGTTCTTCCTTCATAGCTATTTGCAATTTAACCTTTTCCACTAGCAAGTCGACTTCGCTCCACTCACTCGGAACAGGGATCAATATGTTTGAAACATGATTTGGTTCGAGATGTTGCTGTACCGCTCCATACTCATTTTTGAGCATTTGATTCCGTGCCATTTCGGACATCAGAAACTGATAGGCATACATCCTGATCTTTTCATCAGGAATACGCACCCTAATTAGATCATCGGAGACAATCGCACCATCAAGCCTCTGAGTGATATATGCGACCCGTCCGATTGTCCCTGATCGGGTGATAACTATGTCACCCCGGTAAACGCGCACGGCGTTGATCGTAGAAATCTGCTTCGCGGACGCTAGCGACACGTTTAGTAACTTTGCGCTATCCGACTTTTCTTGCAGTACGGCAGACGGCGTATAGTAGGGTTCAATTCCAGGCCCTTCGTTTTCAACAATTAGATTTTCACTTTTAAGTCGTGGCCCCTTAAATATTCTTACTCCAGAACATATCTGCCCGAGAGTTGTGACCGACCACCCATCCACACCATCAATAGACTCTATTTAGCGTATCGTTTCGTTCAAGTTTGGCAAATAGAATTGCGGATTTATCCTCAGGTGGTGGTCGACCTGATGCCGATAAATTGAAAAACGATATTCCGAATTGACGAGTTGCCCATTCTGATGCGCGCGATAATCGGTCAAGATATCATCCAGGTCGTGATCAATAAGTTCTGTCAGCTCATTATTCGCGTCTCGTTTGAATATAGGAAAGCCTTCGCTGTCCTGTCCTATTTTCTTCGAGATAGCCATGAAAATTGGATAGTCGACAGAACCATCAATTTCCTTGATAGGTCTCTCTATAATCAAGAGGCAAGTCCTCACACCTGTATGCGGCTGAAATGTATCTTTGTGGCAATTAACAACAGCGAGCAACTTAAATTTTTCTAGCAAAAGGCGTCTTGCTGGATAATACGTTTGAGTATCCAGAAAACTCTCCGGCATTACTATACCGATCTTCCCGCCTGGTGCGATCCACTGAAGGCATCGTTCAAAAAATAGCATTTCAGGTGGGACGCCTTCAGTATTTCTTTCACCAGTTGAAATATACTCGCCGCTTCTGGTGGACCAGCGAATGCCAGTCGTGAAATTATCCAGTACGTGTGGATCTGTAATTCGCCCCTCTCCGACTCCGGCAAATGGTGGGTTGGTCAAAATAACGGTTGGTTTTCCAAGGCCACAACGTGCAACTACCCGTTCATTTAAATCAGCCACCGGACCCAAAGAATCACCCTGGATCATTCCGGCATGACCATCACCATTCAAGATCATCGCTGTTTTGGCGATTTTGACCAGACGCTTACTAATCTCAACCATAAAGAGATTGGTGCGGTGCTTATCCAATTGCCTTTGCTTAGATATGTCGGTTGCACTGGAATGTAGAATCTTTTTTCTAACGTGTCGCATGGCGCCCGTTAGAAAGCCGCCCGAACCGCCGGCCGGATCAAGGATGATGTCTTGATATTCCGGGTCCACGGCTTGGCAGAGAAAATCTACAACGAGGCGGTTTGTAAAAAATTGGCCTCTTTTCTTTTTTAAGTACGTTGCAGTGTATTGCTCATACGCGTGCCCCATTATATCCCAGTCATCTGGCGCATGCAGATCGCTTAACAAGCGATAACGCTGTAGTTCAATAACCACATCGCAAATGGCCCGCGGGCCAACTGAAATTTTCTCATGCTCGGAAAATACGTCTCTGTTTTCTGATACGACTTCCGCAAACAAACTATGAATGCGTGAGGCAACGGCATTTCGCCCTTCCTCTGTCTTGTATTCTTCTGGCGTGCAGTAAAATTCACAGTATTCGCCAGACTTTTCCTCGTCCATAGCCTTCGCGAGAATCAGACGAACCATATCCATGGTGAGATCATCTTCATCGCCATCCACACCACGACCATGCAATTTGTTATGGCACTGTCGCAACAATCCTTTGATATCTTTTGGACGTTTTAACTCCGCTTTCTTTCTCCGGCCAAGCGCATCCCATGCCTCTCCCTTTCTAGGGATGCCTGTCCAGTCAATTAGATCGTTCGTTGGTGAGAACAGGCGGCGATAATATTGTGGGGCCTCGCCGTTGTACCAAACTCCACCTTCTGCACTTGTGTTGTAAATATATGAGACAAGCTGGTTATAGCCGCTGGTAATGTTTGGTGCTTTACATTCGACAACCAATGCGATCGCACCTTGATTTCTATCTTTTTTTGCTTTGGCATTTCGATAGACAACTATGTCAGCTCGAACTGGATTGCCCGACTTGTCTTTTAGTTCTTTGCTTCCATAATAGATTGGAACTTCTCTGGCAAGCACGTTCTTCGGGTACTGGCATTCAAAATGAAGTACTCGGATGTACTGCTGACGTACAAACTCCTCGGGAGTGGGATCAAGCTCTATACCTTCCAAAAAATCTACGATTTTTCCGTTCTCGTTTTTGGTTACTTCAAAGTTGCTCATTCTTTCTCTCAAAGATAGGTAGAAGCGTCAATGTTGAGACGCATCACGCCGCAAATCACCGGCGCTAAAAAGCAGAGCGCAGCGGCGCTTTTTGGCGTCCGAGTGGATTTGCCTTGTTAGGCATATCTCTCAGGATACACCAATTTTAATGACCTAGTAATTTCTTCCGTTTCATGCCCTTCAATTGAATCCAAGTATGCATGAAAACTATCCCAGTCATTAGCTGACAATGTTTTTGTGCCATATGATGCTAAACCTTTGGCATCTGGATCATCACACCAAGTTTTCATGGCTCTATCGATGAAAATTGCATTACAATATGGTCCAAATACAGAAATACACTCTGTGTCATAGAAAAGGCCTGCTAATTTTCTTTTAGCATTATCTGGATTTGTATATGCCCCGTTTTTAACCATCTTTCTTAACACGGCGAATAGCTCGCAAGAAACTTTAACATTTGGAATGTTGGCAAAATACTCCGATGATAAGAACTCACTTACTCTTTTCAGGCGGAGCTCAATCTCCATAGTATTCGAATCGTAGTGCAATAATGTCTCAACGTATGACGCATCTATAGGGGAATGCAAATAATTCATGAAATCCTCAGAAACAGAAGCCACCATCTTTAGATATTGCTCCATAAGTGATCGCCCGTAGCCTCTTGCTTCTTCAGCTACATCCTCCTGGAAAGAGGTGGTCAATTTTGCCCAGTCAGGGAACAAACCTACTAATGCAGCAATAGCATCTGATTTGCCTTGCCTCATTGCCTCTAAGTCGCCTAATATTGGGCGAAGATCGATCCAGAAATAATCATCCCACTTATGGATATTTTCATGAAATGCATCTCTTTCATTTATTTCTATAGCGCTAGAGGCTTGATTGCGAAATGCATCAAATGATTCAACCAATTGGTTTTGTTTTATTTCATATGACTGTCTGAATTTATGACCACGAGCAGTTTGTTTTATAAACCTATATAGTTCTTCTTGTTGTTCATGGCGCCATAGATGGGTTTCGTCTGTATGTACCGATGAGTAGGGGCAAACCAAAAGTTGCCTTGCTGCCAATTCCTTTATTCTTTCCGCTGCTTCTACAAAAACTCTTTCTTGCCGCCTAAAAGCATGCGACAGAAAGAACTGATCTAAATAAATTATTTCTTTTTTTAGTTCTGGAAGCGGAAATCTAAACCACTCGCCACACAAGTCACATCCCCTATTTAGTAAATTGCCACCCTGACGTTACCATAATGCCCAACTTGGCCACACGATGGACACGGTTCATCTAATTTATGGGTGATTAACATTTATTGCATGCCTAACGCCAGCCGTAACCGGCGCATTTGCAGTAAGCAAAGCGAACGAAAAATGCGTCCGCGTTTACGGCCTTGTTAGGCATTTTTTAAGCCTGATTCGACTAGCCAGCTTGAAAATATTTCTGGGGTAATTATAAAGCCTTTGATTAAAATACTCTTTTCCGAAAATACTTGCTCCCCATCATTTTGCATATTTTCCTGATTCTTTCCACCTGGTTGACCTTCATACACGATACCAGCCACATCATAGAATTCTTCATGTTGTAGAATAATGATTCCTCCACTCATGCCGCTAAAAAAGAAACCGTGAGGTTCATCTAATTCACTAAACAAAGTGATTTTCGTTTCTCTAGCACCTAAACGGCTAACAACTTCTGCAGTTACATGTAAGCATGGAGCCGACACATATTTTCCTTGATGCTCTTTATGATCAGTGGGATACCCGAATGCAGATCCGTATTTGTATTCATCCCATCGTGGTTCTATCCAATTATCGAGGTCTACTGGGCTTTTATGTTTTTTGCTTTCAATTAATTCCCAGTGAAAATCCGTTATTGGGCCAATTACAATATCCACCTGTTCGCCTGAAAAATCCGTTCTTAGAGTACGAAAAATATCTTGGCGTTTTTTAGGGTTTTTGGGGTCAATAGCCGAAAGCTGCAAAATAACTCGCTCTAGATGTAGAGTTAGTGTTTGCCAGCCATCATTGAGTTCTTTCCTCTTTTTATCGAGTTGTTTGACGACATGATGACAAGTGACGGCGTATATGCGCTGTTGATATTTAACAAATGTAACAGTTGCATTATCTGTTTCTTCGTGACGCCCCTCATGCATTGACGATGAATGAAAAAATGCAGGGAGGCAAAATTCACAACCGTTCTTTTCTTCCATACGGGTTCCATTATGTGCCTAACAGTGTCTTAGACGGAATCCCGGTACATCTGGATAGACTGAATCCCGGTCCATCGTGATAGGCGGAATCGTCATATGACGGCTCTGCCCTGGCCTGTCAGGCCACCCTTGAGACTCTGTCCTGTTCGCCTTGGACCGATTATTCCAGTCACCATCGCTCTCCACCAACTCGGCACCGATGGCCGTTTGGGCAGACTGAACCTGCCTTCATCAGCGCCATTTGAGCGGAAAACCCGGCCTGATGGCGACAGATCGGGGCAGATTTGACGCCGAAACGCCACCCCGAGACTAGCCCAGGCTCGATCTGAACACAATTCCCTTCCCCGATCAGGGGATTCCTGCCACATTCCGTGATTTCAGGCACCACGAGGCACCAACCCTTTTCCAAGGCGCGACAAATACGGACGCTGCCTCCGTCGTGATAGACGGCTTCGGCCTATCACGGGTGGACATTGGCGATTGTGCGTTCCGTGTTGACTCTCTATCTCGGAGTAAGGAAACAGGATAATGGCATGGATGCCGACGACCAACAGGAAGGCATCCGCAGGTTTTGGAGGGGCTACCTCGCCCATCTGAAGACACAGAGGGTGCAGTCCAGGCAGTTCCCCTGGTATCGCCTGCGCGCCCGGCAATACATCGAGGCATCGGATATGCCTCTGCGGCAGCACGCTGTGGCACAGGTCAACGCCTGACACGAACACCTGTGTAAGCAGATTTACGCATGAGCGGGGATTTCAGAATTTCCCTAATCCGCCAAAGGTAAGCCCACAAAAGCAGTCGCCCACCGCAAGCCTCAACCCATCTCTACGATCCAGAGCCTATGGTCGATGTCGAGCTGCCGGAGCCTGAGGCCTCATGGGCACTCTCCGCTTAACCTGTTACTGCAACCGATACCCCGCATGACAGGCCGTGCACTGCGCCATCACGTCGGCCAGGGCGCGCAGGGCCGTCGCCGGGTCGCCGCGCACTTCGGCATCGCGTGCGGCCTGGGCGAACCGGCTGGCGGCCCGGTGCATGGCGATGCCGGCCTGGCGCATGCCCTCGGGCATGAAAGGCGCCATGTGGGCGGCACCGTGCATCTGCATGGCACTCATGCCCAGGCCCCCTTCGGCCAGCTCGGCGGCGCCCTCGTAATCGGCCTGTCCGAGCCGGGTGACGATACTGCGCAGGGTCTCCAGGTGGTCGCGCATGTTGTGCAGCATGTGTTCCCGCATCATGGGCGGCAGCTCCACCAGGACACGACCGTCCTCTGCAACGGCAGACAGCGGCAACAGGCACAGCAGGATCAGCTTCGTCCGTTTCATGGTCTTCTCCAGGTCAATCGCTATCTTGCCCTCGGCACGCTGCGCTGACCAGCGCTGCACCAACCCGATTCCCGGGCGGGAGCCGAATGTTCGCGACGGGGACGTCACTCCCACAGGGTCTGTAGGAGGCCCGTCCACGGGCCGAATGTTCGCGGCGGGGACGCCGCTCCTGCCACAGGAGGCTCGTCCACGGGCCGAATGTTCGCGACGAGGACGTCGCTCCTACCGTACGAGGCTCGTCCACGGGCCGAACGGTTTGAACTTTTGCCCTGTTGCACCCCCAGCAGTCGCTCGCTATGGTGCGCGAAACGCAACCGGAGGTAGGTTCATGGCGCTTGACAAAAACTGGTTCACCGAGATCGAGGAAGAGATCCAGTCGGCCTTTTCGCTGAAGGTCCGCAAGAAGCTCCACGAAGAGCAGTCCGCCTTCCAGAAGATCGAGGTCTACGAGACCGAAGGCTTCGGGCACCTGCTGGTGATCGACGGCTTCACCATGGTGAGCACCCGTGACAATTTCCTCTACCACGAGATGATGACCCACCCGGTGCTGTTCACCCATCCCGATCCGAAGCGGGTGGCCATCATCGGCGGCGGCGACTGCGGTTCGCTGCGCGAGGTACTGCGTCACCCGGGGGTCGAGCATTGCGTGCAGATCGATATCGACGAGCGGGTGACCCGGGTCTCCGAGCAGTTCTTTCCCGAGCTGTGCGAGGCCAACGACGACCCGCGCGCCGAGCTGCTGTTCATCGACGGCATCCAGTGGATGAAGGATGCCGAGCCGAACTCGCTGGACGTGATCATCGTCGATTCCACCGATCCCATAGGCCCCGGCGAGGTGCTGTTCTCCACCGAGTTCTACGCCGCCTGTCATCGCGCCCTGGGCGAGGACGGTCTGATCGTGCAGCAGAGCGAGTCGCCGCTGGCGCATCTGCCCATCCTCGAGCGCATGTACCGCAGCTACCGGGCCGCGGGCTTCCGCGCGGTGCAGACCCTGTTCTTCCCGCAGCCCATCTATCCCACCGGCTGGTGGTCGGCCACCATCGGCGGCAAGGCCGACAGCTTGCCCGGGTTCCGCGAGGCGGACGCCCGTGACAAGCCCTTTGCCACCCGCTATTACAATGCGGAGATCCATCGCGCGGCCTTCGCTCAGCCCGAGTTCTTCCGCGAGGCAGTCGCAAGCTGGCGATGAATACCCTGCTGGCCACCACCCTGCTCAACATGACCCTGATCACCACTGTGGTGATCGTGCACTACGAGTTCCTGATCCGCACCTCCGACGCCATCCCACGCCTGTGCCGGCATCACCGCCCACGTATCCTGCTCGGCGTGCTGGCGGCACTGGTGGCGCACTCGGTGGAGATCTGGATCTTCGGCCTGGGCTACTGGTTCATGCATCACAGCGAGGGCTTCGGACACCTGCAGGGCAACTTCGACGGCTCGCTGCTGGACGCGGCCTACTTCTCCTTCACCACCTACAGCACCCTGGGCTTTGGCGACATCGAACCGATTGGGCTGTTGCGCTATACCGCCGGCATGGAGGCGCTCGCCGGCCTGGTGCTGATCACCTGGTCGGCCTCCTTCCTGTACGTGGAGATGCAGCGTTACTGGGACGAACGCTGATAGGTGACGAAGTGATGGGGGATGGGGTTGCGCTCGTCCACCCGCCCCTCGATGCGTTCCACCTCGCGCCATTCGGCTGGATCGATGGCGGGAAAGAAGGCATCACCCTCGGGCTCGATATGTACCTCGGTGAGATACAGACGCGCCGCGCGCGGCAAGGCCTGGGCGTAGAGCTGGGCGCCACCGATCAGCATCAACTCGTCGACATCGCCGAACTGTTCGATGGCCTGGTCCAGCGAGGTCACCACGAAACCACCCTCGGCGCGGTAATCGGGATTGCGGCTGATCACCACGTGCGTACGGTGCGGCAGCAGGCCGGGCAGGGACTCCCAGGTACGGCGGCCCATGAGGATGGGCTTGCCCAGGGTGAGCCGCTTGAAATGCGCCAGGTCGGCGGGCAGGTGCCAGGGCAGGCGGTTGTCGATACCGATCACGCCATTATCGGCGACCGCGGCGATGATCGACAGCTTGGGAACGACGGCAGACATGCCACCATCGTATCAAACCCGTCCCGGTCCTTCCGGGACGGGTCTCCTCGTGCGCCTGTGACGTTCAGGCGGCCAGCTCTTCACAGAGTTCTTCTTCGGCCTCGATCAGCATCTCGATGATGACTTCCATTTCGCGGCTGTTCTCTTCGGCCAGTTCGCGGATCTGCCCGCAGTCGATGGTGAGTGCCTCAGCGTTCATGACGGTACCTCCTGTCAATGTGTGCATTAGAAGATTAGTCTCTTCTGATGCTCTGACGAGTGGAAAGTTCTCCGTCACCTGATCCTGGTCAACAAAAGAAACCGACTCAGACGGCGACCACACCCTTGATGTGCGGATGGTGCTGGTAGTCGACCAGCTCGATATCCTCGTAGCCGAAGGCGAACAGGTCATCCACTGCAGGATTCAGGCGCAGACGTGGCAGGGGGTAGGGCTCGCGGGTGAGCTGCAGGGCGATCTGTTCCTGGTGATTGCTGTAGATGTGGGCATCGCCCAGGGTGTGGACGAACTCACCCGGCTGCAGACCCGTGACCTGGGCGATCATGCAGGTGAGCAGGGCGTAGCTGGCGATGTTGAAGGGCACGCCCAGGAACACGTCGGCGCTGCGCTGGTAAAGCTGGCAGGACAGGCGCCCCTCGGCAACATAGAACTGGAACAAGGCATGGCAGGGCGCCAGCGCCATCTTGCCCCGGTGCACGTTTTCCTGTGGCGGGATGGTCTCGTCGGGCAGATCGGCCGGGTTCCAGGCCGAGACGATGATGCGCCGCGAATCGGGCGTGTTGCAGATCTGCTCGATCACCTGGGCGATCTGATCGATATGCCGTCCGTCTGGCGCCGGCCAGGAGCGCCACTGATAGCCATAGATCGGCCCCAGCTCCCCGTCCTCGGTGGCCCATTCGTCCCAGATGCGCACCCCGTGCTCCTTCAGGTAGCGCGTATTGGTATCACCGCGCAGGAACCACAGCAGTTCATGGACCACCGACTTGAAATGGATGCGCTTGGTGGTGACCAGCGGAAAACCTTCGGCCAGGTCGAAACGCATCTGGTAGCCGAACACCGACTGGGTGCCGGTACCGGTGCGGTCGCCCTTGGACACGCCGTGCTCGCGCACGTGACGCAGCAGATCGAGATACGCTTTCATGAGCTCATCCTTCGTGATCGGTATACCAGGTACAGCCCAAACAGGATCATCGGCAAGGACAGCAGCTGGCCCATGGTCAGCCAGCCGAGGGCCAGGTAGCCGATGTGCGAGTCCGGCATGCGCACAAACTCGACCAGAAAACGGAACACCCCGTAACCGAGCAGGAACGAGCCCGACAGGAATCCCATGCCCGATGGGCGGCGCGCCGCCCACCACAGCAGGGCGAACAGCACCAGCCCCTCCAGCCCGGCCTCGTAGAGCTGGTTGGGGTGCAGCGGTGGCGTCTCGGGCGTGCCTGGCGGCAACCCCAGCTTGTTCAGGCAGAGGTCGAGATGGCCTGCACACGGCACGCGCATGCCCCAGGGCAGGTGGGTGGGCGCCCCCCACAGCTCGCCGTTGATGAAATTGCCGATGCGCCCGAAGAACAGACCGATCGGCACCAGTGGGGCAATGAAGTCGGTCACCTGCAGAAAGCGCAGCCCCTGGCGCCGGGCAAACCAGGCCATTGCCACCAACACCCCCAGCAGGCCGCCGTGGAAGGACATGCCACCTTCCCAGATACGCAGCAACGCCAGCGGGTCGTCCAGCCAGCGACCGAAATCGTAGAACAGGATATAGCCCAGACGACCACCAACAATCACCCCCAGGGCGCCGAAGAAGATCAGATCCTCGAGCTGCCGCTCATCGATCACACTGCCCGGCCGCCGCGCCAGCCGCCGACCCAGCAGCCAGGCCCCGGCGAAGCCCAGCAGGTACATCAGGCCATACCAGCGCACCGCGGCAGGCCCCAGGTGCAGGATGACAGGATCGAAAGCAGGATATTGCATGGCGCGCAAGTGTATCAGTGAAACCGCTCACATGCCGCCGGTGGACAGGCCCCGGCCCACCGGCTAGGCTGCCTCGAGGATCAACGGACAGTCCATGCGTACCCTGCTGAAGCTTTTTCTCTGGCTGATCCTGCTCAGCCCCCTGGCCACCGCCCTGCTGTTCTGGCTCGCGCTCTCACCCACCCCCTTGGTGAGTGAACAATCCGCATTGTCGCATCAGGACCTGTTGCAGGCCCGCCGATTGCTGCACCAACACCAGCAACAGGCCGGCAGGCAGGAAGACCGGCGCGAGCTCGTATTCATTGCCCGCGACCTGGAAGTGGCCGCGCGCCTGCTGCTGCAACGTCATTTCGAAAGTGCCGTACGCGTGACCATCGAAGAAGACCGCCTACGCGCCGAGGCCACGTTGCGCATCCCCGGACTGCCCAGCCGCCCCTGGCTCAACCTGGCGCTGACACTCCAGGAGCAGCAACGACATCCGGTGCTGGTGCGCATGCAAGCCGGTCCCTTCACCATTCCCCAGCCGACCGCCCGCTGGCTGCTGGCCCGACTGCTGGAGCGCGCCGCGCAGAGTCCGGAATTCCGCGTCGCGCGCAGCCTGATCGACACCCTCTGGCTGGAGAAAGGCCGCCTGCACCTGCGCTATCGCTGGAGCCAGGAACTCGCAGCGCATGCCTACGACATGCTCGGTGGCGCCGATCGCGACTTGAACGCCATCTACATCGCGCAACTGCGACAACAGGCGGCCGACGCGTCGTCGGACCAGCGTCTGGTCCAGGTGCTGCCCCCGCTCTTCGCCCTGGCGCGAGAACGCGCACAGACCTACGGGAATGCGGTCGGCGAGAACCGTGCCCTGCTCGGAGTACTGGCGGCCTAGGCACGCCCCGGCGAGGCCGCCCCCCTGCTCGGCCTGGCGGCCGACCGCGCAGGCAGCCGTTTCGGTGCCCTAGCGGTCCATCCCGACACGGCCACCGCCTTGCAGGCGCTGATGGCCACGGATGTCACCGAAGACGACCTGATGCCACCGATCGATGCGCTGGCGGAAGGACTGCAACTCGATCACTTCCGGCACGACTACCGCGACCTGGACTCCCCCCGCTATCGCGCCGCGATCCGCCTGATCGACCGCCGCATCGCGGCCTGCCGCCTCTATCGCAGCCTGGGCGTGCCCTGATCGAAATTCCTGAAATCCCCTGGCAACTCAAGTTTTTCTCCGCACCGCCGTTAGCCCCAGCACACCCCGTGACACCACGAGAGAAATTGGTTATGAGGCTGATGAGCATGAACGAAAGGAAACGACCGCCTGTGCATCTGCGCACCCTGGGGGAACGGCTGCGCTACTGCCGGCGCCAGATGGGATGGACGCAAGAACAGCTCGCCGTGCAGGCCGGGACCAACCAGGCCGTGATCCAGAAGATCGAAAACGGCAAAAGCCTGCGTCCGCGCAAGATCGACGAGATCGCGGCGGTGCTCGAAGTCAACCCGGCCTGGCTGATGTTCGGTGACGACAAGGCCACACCGCTGACCGACGACGCGCGCGAGGTGGCCGAGCTGTGGATGGGCCTGCCGGAGTACGACCGCCGACGCATTCTCGAAGAAATCCGCCGCCTGGCCGCACGCAACCCGCGCACCCAATGAAACGGCCGGGGTCACATGCCAGGCAACACCCGCAGATAAAACGCCTTCAGATAGGCCGTCTCGGGGATGGCGGGATGCACTGGGTGATCCGGCCCCTGCTGGCCGCTCTCGAGGAGCTGCAGGTAACGATCGCCGTGACGTGCGGCCTGCTGCACCACGCGCAGCAGTTCGTCCCGGGGCATGTGGGAGGAACAGGACGCCGTCACCAGTAGACCGTCGCGCGAAACCAGGCTGATCGCCGCCTCGTTCAGCCGCCGATAGGCCAGGGTGCCCTCTTTCATGTCCTTCCGCCGCTTGATGAAGGCCGGCGGATCCAGCACCACCACGTCGAAACGCTCGCCCTCGGCCTTCAGCATGCGCAGGGTATCGAAGGCATCACCCTGCAAGCCATCCACGCGATCTGCCACGCCGTTCGCCTGCGCATTCTCGCGCACCCCTTCCAGCGCACGGGCCGAGGCGTCCACGCAAACGACCTCGCGCGCGCCCGCATGCGCCGCGCGCACACCCCAGGCCCCGACATAGCTGCACACATCCAGCACCCGCGCACCCTCGACCTGCGGCATCAGCCGATCACGGTTGGCCGCCTGATCAAAGAACCAGCCGGTCTTCTGACCCTCGCTGGGCGACACCTCGAAACGACAGCCTCCTTCTTCGACGACCACCCGGTCGGGCACACGACCGTGCGCCACCTCGACATAACGCTCCAGGCCCTCGAGTTCACGCACCGCACTGTCGTTGCGCCACAGGATCGAGGCCGGCGAGAGCACCTTGTCCAGGGCCGCCACGATGTCCTCGCGCAGCCGCTCCATGCCGGCGGTGCCGATCTGGGCCACCAGGTGATCGCCGTAGCGGTCCACCACCAGACCCGGCAGAGCATCGGACTCGCCAAACACCAGCAGATAAAAAGGCCTGGCATAACGACGCTCGCGCAGGGCCAGAGCGATCTTCAGGCGATGCACCAACAGCGAACGGTCCAGCGGATGCTCACGGTCGCGGCTGGTGATGCGTGCACAGATCAGGGAATGCGGGTTGGCATAGGCATGAGCGATGAAGCGGCCACGCGCGTTCTCGATGACCACCGGCTGGCCCGGCGCCAATCCCTTGAGCGGCGTGGCCGCGGTGTCGATCTCGTTGGAATAGACCCACAGGTGGCCGGCACGCAGACGGCGGTCCTGGTGAGGCTTGAAACGCAAGACAGGCAGAGACATGGAGCGATCCGGTAACACGAAAGGGCCGCAAGGGTACCAGATCGGGGCGATCTCAGCGTCGTGCCATTCGCCCCAGCCCGGCACCGGTCACCAGCAACCAGGCCAGCAGATAGAGGCCGTAGATCACTGCCATCCAGCCCGGCATGCTCAGGCCAAGAAAGGCCCATTGCACCTCGCCACACAGCCCCGTGGGCTGGAACACCGCCGGCCACCAGACATCCAGTGGCGCCCAGGAGGGGAAGTCGGCCAGGTAGGTACAGCGCAGATCCACCTCGCCCCACTGGATGCCGACATGCTCCAGGGCCAGCGACAACCCCCATCCGGCGGACAACAGCCACAACAGAAGGGCCGACAGTCGCACGACCAACACCTGCGGCGCCACGGCCCCCAGCAGTCCCGCGAGCAGAATGCCCGCCACCGCGACACGCTCGTAGACACACAGCACGCAGGGGTCGAGCGCCATGCCGTACTGGAAATAGAGGGCGGTCAGCTCCAGGCCCAGCGCCGTGGTGGCGAGCAGCAGCCAGGGCCAGCGCTGGCGCGGCAGTTCAGCGAGGAAGTCGATCATCATGGATCTAGAGTCGCACATCCCTGCCGAAGGTGTCACAGGCGGTGAAGCTGCCCTGCTCGTAGCCCCGGGTGAACCAGCGCATGCGCTGCTCGGAGCTGCCGTGGGTGAAGGCATCGGGCGAGACTCGCCCGGTAGCCTCGCGTTGCAGGCGATCGTCACCGATGGCGTTGGCCGCGGTCAGGCCTTCCTCGATGTCGCCCGCCTCCAGCAACTGCCGCGAACGGCTGGCATGGTACGCCCAGACCCCGGCATAGCAGTCGGCCTGCAACTCCAGGCGCACCGACAGGCGGTTGCCCTCGACCTTGCCCACACGCTGCCGCGCCTGGTGCACCTTGCCGGAGATGCCGAGCAGGTTCTGTACGTGATGGCCGATCTCGTGCGCAATCACGTAGGCCTGGGCGAAATCCCCGGGCGCACCGTGGCGGCGTGCCAGCTCGTCAAAGAAACCCAGGTCGAGATAAACCTTCCGGTCGCCCGGGCAATAGAAGGGACCCATCGCCGCCTGTCCCAGTCCGCACGCCGAGCGCACCGCGCCGCGGTACAGCACCACGGTGGGTTCTCGATAGGCCTTGTCCGCCTGGCGGAACAGCGCATGCCAGGTATCCTCGGTATCGGCAAGCACCGTCTTGACGAACGCAACCTGCTCCTGTTCGGCGGCCGAGGCCTTGCCCCCGGTCTGGGTGGCCGCAGGCCGGGTCGCCACGCCCCCGCCACCAAGCAGGCTGCCGAGGTCACCGCCGCCGAAGAACATCCAGGCGCCGAGGGCCAGTGCCGCCAGCAGGGTGCCCTTGGGTCCAAGCACACGAAACAGCAGCGGCAACAGGCGCAGCAGGCCACCACCGCCTCCACCCAGACCGCCGAGACGTCCGATGCCGCCAACACCGCCGACAGGCGCGTCGAAACGGTGATCCTCCATGTTGCTGCTCTGCCTGCGACCACGCCAGCGCATGACTCATTCTCCCAGCAGGTCGCCGACACGGCGGGCCAGATCGCCGCCACCTCGTTGCTCGAGAAAACTGCTCAGCAGGGGCACGAAGCGCCCGAGCATCGAGGCATCCATGTCCAGACCGGAAAAGCCATCAGCCAGCTTCGCCAGGTCACCGGCGCCGCCACCGAGCAGCGAACCGGCCATGCCCAGCAGGCCCCCACCACCAGTGACGGGGGCCTGATCGGCCAGTTGCGCCGCCTCGGGCAGGGCCTCGCCCAATTGCGAGAAATCGCCGCCCAGCTTGTCGCGCAGCAGGTTCAGGGTCAGCCCCAGGCCACCCTCGGCCTGCCATTGATCCACGCCCAGACTGCTCATCAGTTGTTGCACCAGTTCGCTCATTGTATTGCCTCCTCCGGCTCGCATCCGAGCCGCCAGTTTACGGCGTACCCGGGGCCCGGGGCCCGATGCGGCAATGGCTTGCGTGTCGCCATACTGCGACAAACAGGGAGAATCATCGACCATGGAAGACAACACCCTCCTGCTCGGCGGCAATGGCGAGCGCCAGATCGTGCTGGATGCCGCCATGGCCAACCGCCACGGCCTGATCACCGGCGCCACCGGCACCGGCAAGACCGTCACCCTGCAGGTGCTGGCCGAGTCCTTTTCGCGCCTCGGCGTGCCCGTGTTCGCAGCCGACATCAAGGGCGACCTCTCCGGACTGGCCACCGCCGGCAAGCCACATCCGAAGATCGACGAACGCATCGACCACATCGGCATCGAGGGCCATGCCTTCGAGGGTTGCCCGACCCTGTTCTGGGACCTGTTCGGCGACAAGGGCCACCCGCTGCGCACCACCGTCTCCGAGATGGGGCCACTGCTGCTGGCCAGCCTGCTGGAACTCAACGAGACCCAGGAAGGCATCCTGCACATCGCCTTCGCGGTGGCCGACGACGAAGGCCTGCTGCTGCTCGACCTCAAGGACCTGCGCGCCATGCTCAACTGGGTGGCCGACAACGCCAGGGAACTGGGTCGTGAATACGGCAACATCTCGCGCACCAGCGTGAACGCCATCCTGCGCCGCCTGCTGGTGCTCGAGGAGTCGGGCGGCGAGCAGTTCTTCGGCGAACCCGGCCTGCACATCGAGCACCTGATGCAGACCGACTTCTCCGGTCGCGGGGTGATCAGCCTGCTCGATGCCACCAGGCTGTACCACTCGCCGCGCATCTACGCCACCTTCCTGCTGTGGCTGCTCTCGGAACTCATGGAAGAACTGCCCGAGCGCGGCGACGCCGAGCGGCCGCGCCTGGTGTTCTTCTTCGACGAGGCGCACCTGCTGTTCTCCACCGCCCCCAGGGCGCTGCTGGAGAAGATCACCCAGGTGGTGCGCCTCATCCGTTCCAAGGGCGTGGGCGTGTTCTTCATAACCCAGTATCCCAATGACGTGCCCGACGAGGTCATCGGCCAGCTCGGCAACCGCATCCAGCACGCCCTGCGCGCCTTCACGCCCCGCGACAAGAAGGCGGTGAAGGTCGCCGCCGAGACCTTCCGTCCCAACCCCGCCTTCGACACCTTCGAGGCCATCACCCGGCTTGGCGTGGGCGAGGCCCTGGTCTCCACCCTCGACGAGAAGGGCGTGCCATCGGTGGTCGAGCGCACCCTCATGGCCCCGCCGCGCTCGCGCATTGGCCCGCTGAGCGATGCAGAACGCAGCGAACTGCGCGAACGCTCACCGCTCAAGGGCCTGTACGAGCAGGCCATCGACCGCGAATCGGCCTATGAACGGCTCAGGAAGCGCGAGCAGGAACTCGAAGAAAGACGCCGCACCGAACTGCAGGCCGAAGAGGAACGCAGACGTCGCGAGAAGGAAACGAAGGCCGCCGAGCGTCGCACGCGCGGTGGCGGGCGCCGTCGCCAGGGCGTGCTCGAGGCAATGGCCAAGTCGGTGGCGCGCTCGATCGGCTCGAGCATCGGGCGGCGTATCGTGCGAGGCATCCTCGGCTCGATCATCGGGCGCTGAGCCCACCCGGCAAATCACAGCAGCGCCAAGGCCACAAAGCCCCCCGCACAAGCGCACCGCCCCCCTGCACCCGAAGGGCGGGAGCGCCCAAAAACCCGGGTGAAACGTTCCGGAAACTGCCTGTGCCGGGCGGAAAATCGTGTCAACCCGGATATTTCACCGGCATCCCGAGAACCGGCGGAATTCGCAGCCGCTCACGAGAAACCCCTGCAATCGCGACGTTTCCCCACCCTTCCCCGGCGCCTATGATGGTGGCATGAGCCAGAATCGCCTTACCGACGCCACCAGCCCCTATCTGCAACAGCATGCGGACAACCCCGTGCACTGGTGGCCCTGGTGCGAGGAGGCGCTGAGCGAGGCGCGCAGCACCGACCGCCCGATCCTGCTGTCCATCGGCTATTCGGCCTGCCACTGGTGTCACGTGATGGCCCACGAGTCCTTCGAGGACCCTGCCACCGCCGAACTGATGAACCGGCTGTTCATCAACATCAAGGTGGACCGCGAGGAGCGCCCCGACCTGGACCGCATCTACCAGAACGCCCACCAGCTGCTGGCACAGCGTCCCGGCGGGTGGCCCTTGACGGTATTCCTCGACCCGCACGACCTCACGCCGTTTTTCGCCGGCACCTATTTCCCGCCGGAGTCCCGCCACGGTCTGCCGTCCTTCAGCCAGGTACTCGAATCGATCGACCGCGCCTGGCGCGAACAGCGCGAGGCCATCGGCGAACAGAACCACGCCATGCGCGCGGCACTGACGCGACTGGAGACCACCACGGCCGGCGAGCGCCCTGGACGTGAGACCATCGAGCAGGTACTGCACGAACTGGCGCGGCATTTCGACCCCACCCATGGCGGCATCGGCCAGGCCCCCAAGTTTCCCCACCCGGCGACCTTCTCCTTCCTGCTGCACCAGGGCGCGCACCACGGGCACGGAGAGGCACGGCACATGGCCCTGTTCACCCTCGAGCGCATGGCCGAGGGCGGCCTCTTCGATCAGCTCGGCGGCGGCTTCTACCGCTACTCGGTGGACGAGCGCTGGGAGATCCCGCATTTCGAAAAGATGCTCTACGACAACGGCCCGCTGCTGGCGCTGTACGCCGAAGCCTGGGCGCTGGACGACCGGCGGCCACTGTTCCGGCACGTCTGCGAGCGTACCGCCGAATGGGTACTGCGCGAGATGCAATCGCCAGAGGGCGGATTCTGGTCCAGCCTGGACGCCGACAGCGAGGGCGAGGAAGGCCGCTTCTATCTCTGGGACCGCGAGGAGGTGGCCAGCCTGCTCGACGAACCCACCCACGACCTGTTCGCCGCACGCTTCGGGCTCGATGGTCCGGCCAACTTCGAAGGACGCTGGCACCTGCGCGTGACCACCGCGACCGACGCCCTGGCAGAACGCTTTGGCCTGCCCCCGCGTGCCGTGCGGCATCACCTGAAGAGCGCGCGCGAGACCCTGTTTGCCGCGCGCGAGCAGCGCGTGCACCCGGGGCGGGACGAGAAGGTGCTCACCAGCTGGAATGCGCTGATGATCCACGGCATGGCCCGTGCCGGGCGCCTGCTCGACCGCCCCGAATGGATCGATTCGGCCGCACGCGCCCTGGACTTCCTGTACCAGCATCACTGGAAAGATGGGCGCCTGCTGGCCACCAGCCGCGACGGCGAGGCAAGGCTCCCCGCCTACCTGGACGATCACGCCTACCTGATCGATGCCATCCTCGAGCTGTTGCAGGCACGCTGGTCGGACACCCATCTCGGCTTCGCCGTCGAACTGGCCGAACGCCTGCTCACACACTTTGCCGATACCGACCAGGGCGGCTTCTATTTCACCGCCGACGACCACGAGACCCTGCCGGTGCGGCCACGCCCCTTCAGCGACGACGCCCTGCCCTCGGGCAATGCCATCGCCGCCCGCGCCCTGCTGCTGCTCGGCTGGCTGCTGGCAGAACCGCGCTACCTGGAGGCCGCAGAAGGCGTGTTCCCCGCCGCCGACTCGCTGCGCCACACCCCTCACACAGCCACTGGCCTGCTCGACGCGCTGGACCTGGCACTCGACCCACCGACCATCCACATCGCACGCGGCAGTACCGAGTCGCTCGATGCCTGGCAGCCCGAATCGCTGGTTCCCGGGGACCTGGTATACCGCATCCCGGACGACGCACAGCTATCGCCCGCCCTCGCCACCAAGCGAGCCGAGCCAGGGCGGCTGCTGGTCTATCGCTGCACCGGCACCCGCTGCGAGACACCGTTCGAGCCCGAGGCCTGAACGACTCGCCCCGCGCTGCCTCTCCCGTCCCCACCCGCCGGAAACGACAGAACGGCCCGCCATCGAATCCCGCGGGCTTTCCGCTACAATGTCCCCATCCCGGCCACCGCGAGAAACCGCCCATGAAACAGCTCCCCCTGCTCATTGTTGCCCTCGCCAGCATCGCCCTCGGCATCTGGTTCGGCCTGCAATCACCGGGCGACGACGAGGACCCCTATGCCCACCTCGGCGGTGACTTCACCCTGCAATCCGACAAGGGGCCGGTCAGCCTGAGCGATTTCCGCGGCAAGGTGGTGGCCCTGTACTTCGGCTACACCCGCTGCCCCGACGTGTGCATCACCGCGCTCACCAAGGTCTCGCAGGCGATGCGGGCACTCGACGAGAAGGAACGCGAACAGATCCAGCCGATCTTCGTCAGCATCGACCCCGAACGCGACACCCCGCAGATCGCCAGCGAATACGCGCGCTATTTCTACCCCGGTGCAGTCGGCCTGAGCGGCAGCCCGGAGGAAATCGCCAAGGTCGCGAAACGCTACCTGGTGATCTACGAGAAGGTGCCGATGAAAGATTCCGCCATGGGCTATTCCATGGACCACTCTTCCATCATCTACGTCATCGGGCGTGACGGAAAGATCCACTCGCTGGTACATCACGCCGATACCGCCGAGGCACTGGTGAAATACCTGCGCGAGGCGCTGGCCGGCAACCCCTCGAAAAGCCCTGCCTGACCCGACACTTGCCGGCCCCTGCCGGGTCGGGCATACCGTGCACCCGACAAATAACCAAGTTGTTTACTTGGTAATTCCCTCCGCAGCGTCTATACCTGAAGGGTGAGTCGCCCCTCTCTTTCGAGAGAGGGGCGGCCACCGGGGTCAATCGGCCCCCGAAACACGACCCAGAGTGAGATTGGAGGAACGATTTCGATGCAACATACATCCCCATTGGTGACCGAGCGCAGGGACCTGCCGGAAGGATTCGAAGACTGGACCAGGGAAAAGGCCATGAAGCTGGCCCAGAAAGAAGGCATCGAACTGACCGATGCCCACTGGGAGGTCATTCACTTCCTGCGCCACCACTGCAAGGCCCGTGGCGCCTCGTGCAGCGCCCGGCACGTGCTCAAGGCGCTGACCAGACGCTTCGCCGAACAGGGGGGCAAGCGCTACCTGTACCGCCTGTTCCCGCACGGTCCGATCTACCAGGCCTGCAAGATCGCCGGCCTGCCACTGCCGCCGAGCACCACGGACCTGTCCTTCGGCAGCGTGCACTGATCGATTCACCGGCGGGACGGCAGACCGTCCCGTCACCTTCAGTCTCGCGGCTCACCGCGACGGTCGAGCGCCTGTGCCAGTCGCCACAACGCAAGGCCGCTCCCGAAGACGATCATGGCCGGGCCTGTCAGCAACAGCAACGCCTGCCAGCCCTCCGGCCCACCCCGGCCCAGGCCATGCAGAAAGGCCGGCCCCAGCACGGCCGCCATAGCCAGCAGCATGCCTGCCATACCGAGCAATGCGATCAACGCCATACTGGCTCGTCGCCGCGCCACCGCGCGCCCGGCCGACAGCAACAGGCGCGCGCTGACCGCCAGCGCCACCACCGGCATGGCCGCGGCCAACAGGACCTCGAACAGGCGAATCAATGACATTGTGGAGAAGGAAGAAATGGAGCGGGTGATGGGAGTCGAACCCACGTTAGAAGCTTGGGAAGCTCCTATTCTACCATTGAACTACACCCGCGTGCGACAGATTGTACGACATTCGCGGTTCAACCGGCAGGCCCGCCATCGTACAAGGCCTCGATCTCGGCGGCGTAACGTTCCATCACCTTGGGACGCTTGACCTTGAGCGTGGGCGTGATCAGGCCGTCGTCGATGGTCCAGGGCTCCAGCGTGAGGAATACGCGGCGGATCTTGGCATAGCCGGGAAAATCCTTGAGCGCCGCCTGCACCCGACGCTGCACGGCCTTGAGCACCTTCTCGTCGCGCAGCGAGTCGGGGTCGAGCGGGTCCAGCCCCAGGTCCTGGGCGAAGCCGGGCCAGTGATCGGCCTCGAGCACGATCAGGGCCGCCAGGTAGGGCCTGCCCTCGCCAACCACCATCACCTGCTCGAACAACGGGTCCAGCTGGATGGCCATCTCCATGTCGCCCGGGGGGATCTTTTCGCCATTGGACAGCACCAGGATGTCCTTGATGCGACCGGTGATGTACAGGTGCCCGGTCTCGCCGATGCGCGCCTGGTCTCCGGTATGCAGCCAGCCGTCCGGGTCGATGACCTGGGCGGTGGCCTTGTGGTTGTTCCAGTAGCCCTGCATCACCCCGGACCCCTTGACCAGCAGTTCGTCGTTCTCGCCGATGCGCACCTTGACGCCACGGATCGGCAGGCCAACGCTGGCCGGGATGTTGTTCTCCAGCGGGTTCACGCTGACCACCGGCGAGGTCTCGGTCAGGCCATAGCCCTGCACGATGGGGATCCCCAAGGCGATGAACACCCGCGCCACCTCTTCGCTGAGCGCCGCCCCCCCGCTGACCGCGGCGCGCAACCGCCCACCGAGGCGGGCGCGCACCTTGCTGGCCAGCAGGCGATCGAGCAGGGGCCACAGGAGTTGCCCCAGCGTCCAGCCGCCACGCCCCTGCTGGCGCAGGAAGCGCTGCCATCCGATGCACGTGGCAGCACGGAACAGCAACGGCGCCAGGCCGCCGCGTTTCGCCATCTGCTCGGCGAGCCGGGCATGCACCCGCTCGAAGATGCGCGGCACCGCGATCAGCACCGTGGGCCGTATCTGTTGCAGGTCTTCGGCAAGCTGAGCCACCGAACGCGCATAGGCCACGGTGGAACCGGTCATGATGGGCAGGTAGTACCCGGCCGTGCGCTCCAGAGTGTGCGACAAGGGCAGGAAAGAGAGGAAGCTGTCTTCCTCGTAGACATTGAGCATGGTCACCCCGCCATGCGCCACCGAGAGCATGTTGTGATGACTGAGCATCACGCCCTTGGGCCGCCCCGTGGTACCCGAGGTATAGACGATGGAGGCCAGGGCGTGCGGATCGGTGTCCTTGCGCACGCGCAGTTCACCGGCCTGCGCGGGCAGCCAGTCGGAGATCAGGCGCACCCGCTCGTCCTCGGCGGCCAATTGACGCGCGGCCTCGCTGTCGTCGAGCAGCAGCACCCGCTGCAGAGGCCCCTCGTCGGGGATCACCTTCGACAGGCGACGCCAGCGCCCGGCGTCCTGCACCAGCAGCAGGCGCACGCCCGCCTCCTCGAGGATATAGGCGATATTGTCGGGCCGGTCGTCGGTATACAGCGGTACCGTGACCAGGCCCTGGCTCAGGGCCGCCTGGTCGAACATGACCCACTCGGGGCAGTTGCGCAATTGCAGGGCCACGCGGTCGCCTTCCTGCAGGGCCTCGGCGGCAAAGGCCTGCTGCCAGCGCGCCACCACCCGGCCCATGTCGTGCCAACTCAGTTCGCGCCACTCCCGGGCCTCGCGGTCGTGATACACGTAGGCCGGGCGCTCCGGGCTGCGCCGGATGCGCAGGGCAAACAGGCCGTCCAGCGTGCGCGCATGATCAGGTGAAATCAGGTTTTCGTGAAGTCTGGCCACGTACTCCCCCCTCGATTACCCCGGCTTCTGGCCGGCCGGGTGACATCTCCCCCTCTCCTTGAGTCCGCGCAGTTTAGTGTAAGATTGCCCTGTATTTCCATTTCGTCATCGAAACCGCCCCCGAAATGCAGATCCTCCTCAACGGCCAGCCCGAACGGCTCGTCGACGACCTCACACTGGCGCAACTGGTCGAACAGCTCGGCCTCATCGGCAAGCGCATCGCCATCGAGGTCAACGACGAGCTGGTGCCGCGCAGCGAACACGGCACACACAGGCTGTGCGACGGCGACCGCGTGGAGATCGTGCAGGCCATCGGCGGCGGCTGAAGCAGGACTCGCCATGAACGACACCCCGCAAGACCCGCTCGTCATCGCCGGGCGGACCTTTCATTCCCGCCTGCTGGTGGGCACCGGCAAGTACAAGGACATGGCCGAGACCCGGGCGGCCATCGACGCCTCCGGCGCCGAGATCGTGACCATCGCGGTGCGCCGCACCAACCTCGGCCAGAACGCCGACGAGCCCAACATCCTCGAGGTGCTGCCGCCGGACGAGTTCACCTACCTGCCCAATACCGCGGGCTGCTATGATGCGAAGACCGCGGTACGCACCTGCAAGCTGGCTCGCGAGCTGCTCGACGGCCACGACCTGGTCAAACTGGAAGTGCTGGGCGACGAGAAGACCCTGTTCCCCGACGTGATCGCCACCCTGAAGGCGGCCGAGGAGCTGATCGCCGACGGTTTCAAGGTCATGGTCTATACCAATGACGATCCCATCATGGCACGCGAATTCGAACAGATGGGCTGTGTGGCAGTAATGCCGCTGGCTGCCCCCATCGGCTCGGGTCTGGGCATTCGCAACCGGCTGAACATCCGCACCATTGTAGAGAACGCCAATGTCCCCGTGCTGGTCGACGCCGGCGTGGGTACCGCCTCGGACGCGGCCATCGCCATGGAGCTGGGCTGCGACGGCGTGCTCATGAACACCGCCATCGCCGCAGCCAATGATCCGGTACTGATGGCCTCGGCCATGAAGAAGGCCATCCAGGCCGGGCGCGAGGCCTACCTGGCCGGGCGCATGGCACCGCGTCGCTTCGCCTCGGCCTCCTCGCCGACCGACGGCCTGTTCTTCGACTGAATGAACGACGAGACCCGTCCGCACCGCCCGGTGCGCAGCTTCGTGTTGCGCACCGGGCGCATGACCCCGGGCCAGCGACGCGCCTTCGAGCGCCTCTGGCCGCGTTTCGGCCTCGACTACCGCCCCGGGCCACTAGACCTGCCCGCGCTGTTCGGCAACGAACACCCGGTATACCTCGAGATCGGCTTCGGCAACGGTGACGCCCTGGCGGAGATGGCCCAGCGCCATCCCGGGGGCAACTACCTGGGCATCGAGGTCCACACCCCCGGAGTTGGCCACCTGCTGCGCCGGCTGGAAGAACAGGGCAGCGAGAACGTGCGCGTGCTGCGTCATGACGCGGTCGAGGTATTGGGCGACATGATTCCCGACGCTGCGCTCGCCGGGGCCTACCTGTTCTTCCCCGACCCCTGGCACAAGAAACGCCATCACAAGCGGCGTATCGTGCAGCCGGCCTTCGCAGAACTGCTGGCGCGCAAGCTCGTACCAGGTGGCTTCTTCCACGCAGCGACCGACTGGGAGGACTATGCCCTGCACATGCTCGAGGTGCTCGATGCCTGTCCCGCCCTGCACAATACCGCGTCCGACGGCCGCTTCGTGCCCCGCCCCGAAGACCGGCCGCTGACCCGCTTCGAGCAACGCGGGCTGCGCCTGGGGCACGGGGTATGGGACCTGGTGTACGAGCGCCGCTGATGGCCGAGTTGTGGATCGAACGACTGGAACGCCCCGGCCTGCACATCACGGACCTGCGGGTGCCCGGCGGCCACATCCTCTGCCTGCACGGCCCCTCGGGCAGCGGCAAGACCCTGCTGCTTCGCGCCATCGCCGACCTCGACCCCAATAACGGCCAGGTCTGGCTGGGCGATCGGGTCCGCGAGCGCCTGCCCGCCGCGCAATGGCGACGCCAGGTGATCTATGTTCCGCCCGAATCACACTGGTGGGCCGAGACGGTACGCCCGCACGCCGCACGCTGGGCCGAAGACATGCTGGCCGCGCTCGGCTTCGAACGTGACGTGCTCGACTGGTCGGTGCGCCGCCTGTCCACCGGCGAGCGCCAGCGCCTGGCGGTGCTGCGCGCCCTGGCGCGCGAACCCGAAGCCTTGCTGCTCGACGAGCCGACCGCCAACCTCGACCCCGCCAATACGGAACGCATGGAGAAGCTGTTGCGTGACTTCGCCCGCGAACGGCAGGCGCCCCTGTTGTGGGTCAGCCACGACCCGGCACAACGCGCACGGGTGGGCGACGCCGAACACCGCCTCGTCGAGGGGCGGCTGCAATGAACGGGGGGGTGATCCCGCTCGGGGGATTCGAGCTCGGCCTGGCCGCTTCCCTGCTGGCACTCGCCGGCGCCCTTTCATGGCGCCTGCAAATGGGAGTGGAACGCCGCCTGCTGGTGGCCGCGGTGCGCGCCGCCGTTCAGCTCTCGCTGCTGGGACTGGTGTTGCAGCAGCTCTTTCGCACCCTCTCGCCCTGGCTGATCGCGGCGGTCGCCGGCTTCATGCTGGCGGTCGCCGGCTACGAGGTGTGGTCGCGCCAGAGCCGGCGCCTGAAGGGCTGGTGGGGCTACGGCACGGGCACCCTGTCGATGCTGCTCTCCTCGGTGAGCATCGCCCTGATCACCGTACAGGTGATACTGCAGCCGAACCCCTGGTTTCATCCGCAGTATCTGATCCCGCTGCTGGGCATGCTGCTGGGCAATACCATGACGGGCATCGCCGTGGCCATGGACACCCTGGGGCGCGAAACCTGGAACCGGCAAGGCGAGATCGAGGCCCAACTGATGCTCGGAGAACGCGCCATCGAGGCCATTGGCGATATCCGGCGCGCCGCCCTGCGCGCTGGACTGATCCCCATTCTCAACAGCATGGCGGCCGCCGGCGTGGTCAGCCTGCCCGGCATGATGACCGGCCAGATCCTTGCCGGCGGCGACCCCCTGCTGGCGGCGCGCTACCAGATCCTGATCCTGTTCCTGATCGCCGCGGGCACCGCCCTGGGTGCCGCCAGTGCGGTACTCATCGCCTCGCACCGGCTGTTCGACAACCGCGAACGCCTGCGCCTCGACCGTCTGAGTTGACCAGCGGTCGAATGTGACACAATGCAGGGATGGCAACAGCCCTGTTACTTATCGTTGTGTTCGGAATTCTCGCTGGCCTCTGGGCCGACGGTGCGCGGGCGCGCGAGCTGGCCACACGGTTGGGGCAGGCATTGTGCAACCGGCGCGGCCTGCAGTTCCTCGACGGCACGGTGGTGTTGCGCCGCATGGGCCTGCGCTGGACCCGGGCCGGCCTGCGCTTCCGCCGCATGTTCAGCTTCGACTACAGCCGTGAGGGTAGTGGCCGGCACACGGCCTGGCTGATCCTGCTGGGTACCGAGGTCGAGCAGGTGGTACTCGACGAACCCGAGGAACCACAGCCGGCCACACCGGCACCGCACGAGGCGGACAGCAAGGTGGTGCCCTTCCGCCGCCCCCGCAAGGGACCGTGATTCACATCGTCAACCGCCCTTGCGCCGGCAAAGGGGGCAGCCCGGAGATGGACCTCCTGCAGAGGTAACGGTATTCCCGGCGTGAATGATTCGGCCCGAGGACGGGCCTCCTACGGGAAGGCGCGGCGTCCTCGCCGCGAATATCCGGCTCCGGGGCGGATCTCCTGCGCACCTGTCACACACCCTGCCCTTCCCGCAGGGCTTCCCCACACCCCCTGGCAGGCGCTACTTGACCACCTTGAGGGCGGGGCGACCGCCGGCAGGTGGCTCGGGCGGGGTGTCGTCCGAAGGACCTTGCGGGTCTTCGTCGGGAAACAGCATCCCCTGGCCGTTCTCGCGCGAATAGACCCCCAGCACCGCGCTGGGCGGAAAGATCACCTCCATGGCATGCCCGGAGAAGCGCGCGGAGAAACGGATGAAATCGTTACCCAGATCGAGATCGCGCACCGCGCCCGGCGCCAGATTCAGCACGATGCGCCCGTCCTCGACATAATCGCGCGGCACGATCACGTTTTCGCGATCGGCGTCCACGAGAAAATACGGCGTCTGGCGGTTGTCCACCAGCCACTCGTAAAGGGCACGGATCAGGTAGGGCCGATTGGAGGTCATCTCACCCGCCGCGCATCTCGCGCTCGGCCTCGCTGAGGCTGCGGGCAAACCCGGGGCGCTTGAACATGTGTGCGGCATAGGTATTGACCTGCTTGCCGGCTGCCCCACCCAGCTCGATGCCCAGCATTGGCAGACGCCACAGCAGGGGCGTCAGGGTGGCATCGACCAGGGTGTATTCCTCGCTCATGAAGAAGGGATTGGCCGCCAGCACCGGGGCGGCGGCGACTAACCCCTCTTTCAGTTCCTTGCGTGCCTTGGTGGCCGCCTTGCCCCCGGCGAGGATGGTATCGACCAGCGGATACCAGTCGTTCTCCACGCGAAACATGTACAAGCGGGTGGTTGCGCGGGAGACCGGATCGACCGGCAACAGGGGCGGATGGGGAAAGCGTTCGTCGATGTACTCGCAGACGATGCGCGAATCGTACAGCGCCAGTTCACGGTCGACCAATGTGGGCAGGGTGCCGTAGGGGTTGAGATCCACCACGTCTTCCGGCAGCTCCAACGGGTCGACATCCACGATCTCGCAGGTGACGTTCTTCTCTGCGAGCACCAGCCGTACCCGATGACTGTAGATGCTGGCCGGGTCGGAAAAGAGGGTCATCGTGGCTCTTCTGCTGGGTACTACGGTCATCCTCGCATCTCCTTGTCGTCTGGCGGGCGGCCGGCGCCTGTGTCGCGGACCACAAAAAAGGCGCAGAGTATAACAAACTGTGCGCCTTTCCTGTGGCCGCCCCCCGGACCGCCCTTAAAGGCGCGGCCCGGAGCCCCTGGCGAAGATCAGTGCACGTCCTTCCACCACTCCTTCTTGGTGACGTAGGCAAGCACGGTGAAGATCACCAGGAACAGCAATACCCAGACACCCAGGCGCTGCCGCTCGAGCTTGATCGGCTCGGCGATGTAGCTCAGGTAGGTGGTCAGGTCACGCACCACCTGGTCGAACTCGCCGGCACTCATCTTGCCCGGGCGGACCGGGTTGAAATGGTCCACCACCTTCTCGACACGGGCCCCTTCACCCAGCTCCCTGGCCTTGGCCTCGGATTCGAACTCGGCGACCACGTGCCCGCCCTCGTGCACCTCGTAGCGATAGACCGGGTCCTTGATGCCCTCGAGCTCCCACAGCACGTTGGGCATACCGACGTTGTGGAACACCACGTTGTTCACCCCGGTCAGGCGCGACGGATCGGTGTAGAAGCTCTTGAGGTAGGTGTAGATCCAGTCGGCGCTGCGACGACGGGCCTCCAGCGTGAGGTCCGGCGCAGGGGCACCGAAGGCGGTGGCCGCGTAGTCGCCGGCCATGGCATTGGTCATCAGACCGCCCACCTTGCTGCCGTTGAAGATCAGGTTGTCCTTGATCTGCTGCTCGGTCAGGCCGACCTTGGTGAACAGCTTGTAACGGACGTACTGAGCCGAATGGCAGCCCATGCAGTAGTTGATAAAGTACTTGGCACCACGCTGGATGGCCGCCTCGTTGTGCAGGTCGATGTTGGCCGACTCCAGCTTCACGCCTTCGCCCGTGTTGGCCATCGAAGCGACCGGCAGGAGTGCCAAGGCAATTACAGCAATCAGTTTTTTCATTGGGTCACCCTCTCCGGCACCGGCTTGGTCTTGTCGATTTTCGAATACCAAGGCATCAACAGGAAGAACGCGAAATAGACGCCCGTGAAGATGCGGGCCAGCAAGGTCTTGGTCGGCGTTACCGGCTGCAGGCCCAGGTAAGCCAGCACCACGAAGGTGACGGCGAACACGGCCAGTGCGAACTTGAAGAGCGGCCCCTTGTAGCGCACGGACTTGACCGGCGAACGGTCCAGCCAGGGCAGGAAGAACATGATGAGGATGGAGGCAAACATCACCACCACGCCCGGGAACTGCGAGTTGAACATCGGCGGCACCGCCCGCAGCATGGCGTAGAAGGGGGTGAAGTACCACACCGGCGCGATGTGCGGCGGGGTCTTCAGCGGGTTCGCCGGCTCGAAGTTGGGCGCCTCGAGGAACAGGCCACCGAAATCGGGCCAGAAGAAGATCACCGCGGTGAAGAAGATCAGGAACACGCCCACGCCGAAGATGTCCTTCACCGAGTAGTACGGATGGAAGGGGATGCCGTCGGCCGGCGCGTCCGGGCTCCAGCGGTTGCCCTTGGGACCCTTCTTGATCTCGATGCCGTCCGGGTTGTTGGAACCCACCTTGTGCAGCGCCACGATGTGGATGAACACCAGCGCTGCGAGGATGAACGGCAGCAGGAAATGCAGTGCGAAGAAGCGGTTCAAGGTCGCATCCGAGATGACGTAGTCACCGCGAATCCACAGCGAGAGATCGTCACCCACGAAGGGCACCGCCGCGAACAGGTTGACAATCACCTGGGCGCCCCAGTAGGACATCTGTCCCCAGGGCAGCAGGTAACCGAAGAAGGCAGTGGCCATCATCACCAGATAGATGATCAGGCCGATGATCCACAGCAGCTCGCGCGGCTTGCGGTAGGAGCCGTACATCAGGCCGCGGAACATGTGCAGATAGACCACGATGAAGAAGGCCGACGCACCGGTGGAGTGCATGTAGCGCAGCAGCCAGCCATAGTCCATGTCGCGCATGATGTATTCGACCGAACCGAAGGCCAGGTTGGCGTCCGGCTTGTAGGCCATGGCCAGCCAGACACCGGTGGCAATCTGGTTGACCAGCACCAGCATGGCGAGCGAGCCGAAGAAATACCATGCATTGAAGTTCTTGGGCGCGTAGTACTGGGCCAGGTGCTCGTTCCACACCTTGGTCAGCGGAAAGCGCTCATCGATCCAGCTAATCAAGCTCATGCTCCTGCCTCCTGGTCAACGCCGATCAGGATCTTGTCGTCCGACAGATACTTGTGCGGCGGAATGTTCAGATTGGTCGGCGCCGGCGAGCCCTTGAAGACCCGGCCAGCCAGGTCGAACCGCGAACCGTGGCAGGGGCAGAAGAAACCACCCTTCCACTCCGGACCGAGATCGGCCGGCGCAATTTCCGGGCGATAGGTCGGCGAGCAACCCAGGTGGGTGCAGATACCGATGGCCACCAGGTATTCCGGCTTGATCGAGCGCGTCGGGTTCTTGCAGTACTCGGGCTGATGCGGCACTTCGGAGGTCGGATCGGACAGCATCGGATCGAGCGTCGGCAGATCCTTGATGTTCTCCTCGGTGCGATGCACCACCCAACACACCTTGCCACGCCACTTCACGCGCAACAGAGCGCCCGGCTCCAGGCGGCTGATGTCCGCCTCTTCGGGCGCACCGGCCGCCTTGGCCCGCTCGGACGGATTCCAGTTGGCAATGAAGGGGACTACAGCAAACCCTGCACCAACCGCTCCGACCACTGCCGTGGTGGCAGTGAGGAAGCGGCGTTTCTTGAGGTCTACGCCTTCTGAACTCATGAATCGCTCCCCACGGTCCAAGCCTGAACAGGCAGGCGGGGTGACCCGGACCGAATAAGATGTAAGAATATTCTGATATACCCCGATTGGGCGGGGATTTTCGCCCAAGGCGAATCCCCGGTCAAGACTGCGGGTACTGATCGATATCAAACGGGGTTGTCCAACTCTACATAATAGTGCCGCAGTCCGAAGCGTTCGGCCAGCACCTCGCCGAGCCCCCGCACGCCGAAAGTCTCGGTGGCATGATGCCCCGCTGCCAGATAGAGGACCCCCAGCTCATGTGCCAGGTGATACGTCTGCTCGGACACCTCGCCACTGATGAAGGCATCGAATCCGGCCTCGGCGGCCTCGATCAGAGCCCCCTGCGCCGCACCGGTACACCAGGCGATGCGGCGTATCGGGCGCTCCGGGCCCAGGCGCAGCGGCTCGCGCCCCAGCGCAGCGGCCACCTGGTCGGCGAGCGTGGCGCCTTCCAGCGGCTGATCCAGGGTCGCGCCCCACACCAGGGAACCTTCTTCCAGCGGCGCGCCGTGGAACCCGAGGGCGCGTCCCAGGCCAGCGTTGTTACCAACCTCGGGATGGGCATCCAGCGGCAGATGATAGGCCAGGAGGCTGATGCCATGACGCATCAGTGCGCGTACCCGCCGACCCTTGATGCCGGTCAGCGGCGCTGGCTCGTTCTTCCAGAAGTAACCGTGGTGGACCAGCAGCACATCGGCCTCGCGCTCGATGGCCGCCTCGATGAGCGCCAGGCTGGCCGTCACCCCACTGACCACGACCTGCACCTGCTCGCCGGCCTCGACTTGCAGGCCATTGGGGCAATAGTCGGAAAACCGTTCGACAGCGAGATAATCGTCACACCACGACGCCAGTTCGCGGATATTCATATGTCAGGACACTCCGTGATAGCGACAGGCGGCGACCGATTCCGTAACCTATGTCGCCAAAACCCATGGTACAGACCCGCCCCTCACCGATGAAACTCTATCGCGTCGCCGCCTTTCTGTTCACATCCATCGCCACCGGCCTGGCCGCAGCCTTCATTGTATTGCTGTTGCGTCCCGAGCTGCTGAGCCCCCGCGACGAGAGCACGCCCCCGCCGCCGGCAACCGAGGGGCCGGTCTCCTATGCCGACGCCGTGGCCCGCGCCCCCCCTCGGTCGTCAACGTGTTCGCTACCAAGGTCACCCGCAGCAAGCCCAACCCACTGTTCGAAGACCCGTTGTTCCGGCGCTTCTTCGGTGACAAGCTGCGCCAGCCCACCTACCGGCGCGAGAACAGCCTGGGCTCGGGCGTCATCGTAGATGAAAACGGGTACATCCTGACCAACAATCATGTGATCCGCGGCGCAAGCGAGGTCCAGGTGGTGCTGCGCGACGGGCGCCACTTCCCCGCACGCATCGTCGGTACCGACCCGGAGACCGACCTCGCGGTCCTGCAGGCCGCCGGCAGCCATCTGCCGGTCGCTGCGCTCGGCCGGTCTGACCAGTTGCGGGTGGGTGACGTGGTGATGGCCATCGGCAACCCCTTCGGGGTCGGCCAGACCGTGACCCTGGGCATCGTCAGCGCTACCGGCCGCGACCAGCTCGGCATCGCGGCGATCGAGAACTTCATCCAGACCGACGCAGCCATCAATCCAGGCAACTCCGGCGGCGCGCTGATCAACGCACGCGGCGAGGTGGTGGGCATCAACACCGCCATCTTCTCCGAGAGCGGGGGCTCGCACGGCATCGGCTTTGCCATCCCGGTACGCATCGCGCGCACCGTGCTCGAACAGATCACGAAACACGGGCGGGTGATCCGCGGCTGGATCGGGGTCAACGGCCAGGAGGTCACCCCTGCACTGGCCGAATCCTTCCATTTCCGCTACCGCAAGGGGCTGCTCATCTCGGGTGTTCTCGAGGGCGGACCGGCGGACCGCGCGGGCATCCAGCCGGGCGACCTGCTGGTTAGCATCGACGGTCAGCCCGTGGTCTCCGCCGCCCAGGCCCTGGATCTGATCGCCGGCCACGCCCCCGGCGAGCAGCTGACCCTGGGCATCGAGCGCGACGGTCGGTTGCTGGAAGTGGAAACCACGGTGGCCGAGCGCCCGCCACAGAAAGGTTAGGCAGAATGGGGCTGTTCGACTTCCTGAAGACCGAAGAGCAGAAACGCGACGAGGTGGCCCGGGAGATCGCCTGCCGCACCGGGGTACTGGAACGCTGCCCGGTGTGCCGCGCCCTGTTCGATCGTGGCCACGACGAGCGCCTGCCTGCCGCCGATGCGCTGGCCCACGAGCTGTTCGAGCGCAACGATCCGCTGATCGCCGTTTTCCAGGGCGACCGCGACGACCTGCTGCAACGCCTGCGCAGCGCCCGCGAACCCCTTCCCTACGCCTGCACCTGCGAGGACGCCGGCTGAACCTTTCGGCCCGCGGACGGGCCTCCTACGGTAGGAGCGGCGCCCTCGCCGCGAACTCGATCAGTGCCCAGCCAGGGCCGCCAGCGCCTCTGCCACCGCCTCGTTCTCTTCGGGGCGACCGACGGTGATGCGCAGGCAGTCCTCGAGCAGCGGGTGGGCACCGTGCAGGCTCTTGATGAGGATGCCACGCCCCTTCAGACCCTCGAACCAGGCGCTCGCCCGCCCGGCTGGGGTGCGAACCAGCAGGAAGTTGGCCTCGGAAGGAAAGACCGTCACACCCGGCAGCGCTGCCAGCGCCTCGGCCAGGCGCGTGCGCTCGGTGCGGATGCGCGCGGTCTGCTCATCGAACACCGCCTTGTGGCGCAGGGCGAACTCGGCGCTCACCTGGGTGAGCACATTGATGTTGTAGGGCAGCCGCACCTTGTCGATCTCTTCCAGCCAGGCCGGCGGGCCGGCGAGAAAGCCCAGGCGAAGGCCGGCCAGCCCCATCTTGGAGACAGTGCGCATCACCAGCAGGTTGTCGTACTCGCCCAGGACGCCCATGAAGGTAGTGTCGGTAAAGGGCGCATAAGCCTCGTCGATCACCACCAGCCCAGGTGCGGCCTCGATGACCTCGCGCACCGCCGCTTCGTCGAACAGGTTCCCGGTCGGGTTGTTGGGACAGGCCAGATAGACGATTGCCGGCTGCTGCTCCTCCATCGCCTGGCGCAAGGCCGGCAGGTCGAGCGCAAAATCGTCGGCACGCAAGGGCACTCCCACGTAGGGCATGCCACAGAAGGTGGCGATCATGCGATACATGACAAACCCGGGATCGACCGAGAGCACGCAGCGCCCCGGCGCAGCCAGCGCCATGCCCAGCATCTGGATGATTTCATCCGAACCGTTGCCCAGGAGCACCCGCATGCCCTCGGGCACCCCCATGGTCTCGGCCAGGCGGTCGGTGAGCGCGCGTGCCGCCGGGTCGGGATAACGGTTGACGTCGGTCTGCCGCAGCAACGTCACCCATTCCTCGCGCAATGCGTCCGGCCAGGTCCAGGGGTTCTCCATGGCGTCCAGTTTGATCGATCCGGCCGCATCCTGCACATGGTAGGCGGACAGGGCACGGATCTCGGGGCGAATCCAATGGGAGACCAGTTTATCGATGGTGTCGCTCATGGGCCGTGCTCGGTGATGAATCGGGAGCGCCAGTTTACCCTGCCTGACTATGTGACCCGGTACCAATCCATGCCATCCTCAGGACATCAGACAGAAGTCAGAACGCGGCGCGCTTCGCGGGCAATGGTCATTCCATTGGCAAGAAGCGCAACAACGTGCTGGCTTCTATATCTGACGTCCCGATCCTTTTGACATTCAACCGGTCTGGCCACCACGAGCGCCTCCGTGGACTTCGTTGCCGCACCTCGACAGGGAATGTACCCTGCCTTCGGCACGGCGCCTCGCCACGGTCGCGCTCGTGGTGGCTGAGGGCGACATGGATTGGTGTCGGGTTAATAGAAAAAAAGGCGCGATTGGAAATCGCGCCAGACCGGAAGAGATTGCACCTGGAAGCCTCCGACCGCCCCCCCTCGTAGGGACGGGGGGGGGGGGAGTACGTCTTCGGAAGCTCCCTGAAGGTCGATCAGAACTCGTCACCCTCGGTTCTGCGGGTGTCCTTGAAGGTGCGCCAGCCGCTGATCATGGAACTGATGATCGACTGCCGCGACATGATGTCCTCGCGCACCGCGACGTACACGTGAATGATGACGAAGACGATGATGTACCACATGATCAGGTGATGCCAGGTATGCACATCCTGGCTCTGGCCGAACAGGGGAATCACCCAGGCACTGAACAGTTCGTACTGCCAGGACCCCATGCCCGTACCCTCCCCGTACAGCGCGAAGCCGGTCACGATCATGAACACGATGCCCCAGACGAACACCACATACATCACCAGCTGGGCCAGTGGATTGTGACCGATGTATTTCTTCGGTTCTTTTGTCAGGAAAAGGTACCAGCGCACCTCGTGGATTACCCCCTTCCACCACTCCGCACTGAACAGAGGAGGCAGAATGATCTGCCGCGCGTGCTCGTTGCCCATAAACGCCCAGTAGATGCGGAACAGGAAACCGATGGCGACCACGTAGCCCGCCGCGAAGTGAGCGAAGCGGATATACCCCATCAGGAAGTTGTCGATGGCTTCGCCCGGCATGCTGGGCAACGGGCTACCGATGAAATACCCGGTGATCGCCAGCGCATTGACCCAGTGCCACAGGCGCACCGGTGCCTCGTAGACATACACCGCCGGCTCGGCATGTACCCTGGCTGCTTTGCTTGTCATGGACTTGTCCTCCATCGAGCGGCCCCTTGCGGGGCCGCGGTCGGTTGGTCGCTCAGCGGATCTTGACTTCGGTCAGCTCCTCGCCGTCTTCGCTCATCACGTGCGTGGAACAGGCGAGACAGGGATCGAAGCTGTGCAGGCTGCGCAGGATTTCCACCGGCTCGTCCGGGCGCTCCATCGGCGTGTTCAGCAGGCAGGCCTCGAAAGCGCCGATGTTGCCGGCCGGATCACGCGGCGAACCGTTCCAGGTAGTGGGCACTACACACTGGTAGTTCTCGATGCGCCCGTCCTTGATATGGATCCAGTGCCCCAGCGCTCCGCGCGGCGCGGCCACGGTACCCACGCCCTTGGCCTCCTTCGGCCAGGTCGAGGGATCCCACTTCTCCATGTTGGCGGTGGCCGTGTCGCCGGCCTTGATATTGGCAATCAGCTCGTTCCAGTCGTCCACCATCATGTCGGCGCAGTACTCGGCCTCGAGCGCACGCGCCAGGGTGCGGCCGATGGTGGAGTTCAGCGCGGTCTTGACATCCAGATTGGTGCCCGCCAGACGGTTGAAGGCGGCCAGACTGGTATCCACCTGGTTGCGCACGTATTCGACGCCGTGCGCATAGGCCAGGGTGTAGCGCGACAGCGGGCCGACCTCGACCGCATGGCCGCGCCAGCGCGGGGCCTTGATCCAGGAGTACTTGGCGCTCTCGTCGAGCTCCTGGATGTTGGTACGGGTGCCCTTGGTCTTCGGTCCCAGCTCATAGTTCGGCTCGGTGATGCCGTCCCAGGGATGCAGGCCGACCGACTCGTCGGGATAGCTGTACCAGGAATGCGCCACGAACTCCTGCACCTGCTCGGGGTCGCGCGGATCGATCTCGTAGATCTCGTCCCAGTTGCCATTGAGGATGACGCCGCCGGGCAGCTGGTCGGTGGACTTGTCGTAGTTGACCTTGGGATAGGCACCATAGTCCATGACGTTGATCGCACCGTGACCGCCGCCATAGAGCCAGTCCTTGTAGAAACTGGCGATGGCGATGACATCGGGCAGGTAGACGTTCTTGCAGAAGTCCACCATCTCCTGGATGCGCGCGCGCACGAAGTTGAGCCGTTCCATGTTCAGCGGGGCACCGGCCGAAAGATCGCCGTCCATGTTGATCGCGCAGGGCACGCCACCCACCAGGTAGTTGGGGTGCGGGTTCTTGCCGCCGAAGACAGTGTGAACCTTGACGAACTCCTTCTGCAGATCCAGCGCCTCGAGATAATGGGCCACCGCCATCAGGTCGGCTTCGGGCGGCAGCTTGTAGGCCGGGTTGTCCCAGTAGCCATTCTTGAAGGGACCCAGCTGACCCGACTCGATGAACTTGCGGATGCGCGTCTGGATGTCACGGAAGTAACCGGGACTGGAGAGCGGGTGGCGCGGCGAGACGCTCTGCTGCAACACCGAGGTCGCCTTGGGGTCGGCCTTCAGGGCGTTGACCGGGTTCACCCAGTCGAGCGCGTGCAGGTGATAGAAGTGCACCACGTGGTCGTGGACCTGAAGGGTCTTGGCCATCATCTCGCGGATCAGGTGCGCATTCTTGGGGATGCGGATGCCCAGCGCATCCTCCACCGCGCGCACCGAGGTGAGCGCGTGACAGCCGGTGCACACGCCGCAGATACGCTCCACGAAGGCCCAGGCGTCGCGCGGGTCGCGCCCCTTGAGAATCACCTCGAGGCCGCGCCACATGGTGCCGGTGGACACCGCGTTGCGGATCACGTTGTTCTCGTCCACGTTGACCTCGCAACGCATGTGACCCTCGATACGGCTCACCGGATCGACGACCACGCGCCGACCGCTGCTGTCCAGGGTATAACCGTTGGGTGTCTTGATGACGCTCATTTAGATCACTCCTCTCCCTTGTTGGCGGCACGCTTGACGGCGCTCACGGCGGCATGGGCGGCAACCGCGCCGCCCACCACGGCGGCCACGCCTCCACCCACGGCATCAGCGTTGCTCTCGATGCCGAACTGGTTGATATCGGTCAGACGGGCATACCAGGAACCCTTGTCCCAGAAGCCATCCTCGGAACAGCCGATGCAGCCGTGCCCGGCCTGGATGGGGAACGAGGTCCCTTCGTTCCAGCGAATGGTGGAACAGGCGTTGTAGGTGGTCGGCCCCTTGCAGCCCATCTTGTACAGGCAGTAGCCCTTGCGCGCGCCCTCGTCGTCCCAGGACTCGACGAACTGGCCGGCGTCGAAATGCGGCCGGCGGTAGCAGTTGTCGTGGATGCGCTGGCTGTAGAACATCTTGGGCCGCCCCTGGCGGTCCAGTTCGGGCATGCGCTCGAAGGTGAGCATGTAGGTGACCACCGCGGTCATCACCTCGGCGATGGGCGGGCAGCCCGGCACCTTGATGATCGGCTTGTCGGTGATGACCTTGTGCACCGACGTGGCCCGCGTCGAGTTGGGCTTGGCCGCCTGCACGCAACCATAGGACGCGCACGACCCCCAGGAGATGATGGCCTTGCAGTGCTCGGTCGCGTAACGCAGCTGTTCGACGAAGGGCTTGCCGCCGACGATGCAATACATGCCGTCTTCGTTGAGCGGCGGATTACCCTCGACCGCCACGATGTAGTTGCCCTTGTACTTCTCGACGATCTCATCGACGATGGCCTCGGCCTGGTGCCCGGACGCCGCCATGATGGTGTCGTCGTAGTCCAGCGAGACCATGGACAGGATCACGTCCTTGGCCAGGGGGTGGGCCGAACGGATGAACGACTCGGAACAGCAGGTGCATTCAAGACCGTGCAGCCAAAGGATGGGAATGCGCGGCTTGTTCTCCATCGCGTGGGCGATCTTGCCGGCGAACTCCGGCCCCAGCCCCAGTGCCGCAGCGGTGAGACTGCAGAACTTGAGGAAACTGCGTCGGGATATCCCTTGCCGCCGCATCACTTCGTAAAAGGTTTCGGTCATCGCTTGGATTCCTCCGGATTCTCGGTTCGGTACCCCCTTTGGGTCGCTTTGGCCTTTCAAAACCCGTGCCAACAGAAAAAATCTGATATAAAACCGCTACTTGCCATCCTCTCTCCAAAACTTCCGGCGACAAATTTGTCACCCTCCCTGTCCACCACCCGCCCGCGATGGAAAGTCCGCTTCCAATGGCGACCAATCACTCCAGAGCGTCCCCACGCCTGCCACTTCAGCCAATGAACCGGAAGGATTTCTTCCGGTCAAAACACCCCGATGAACAGCGATCGCGGCCAAAACGACAGAAAAGCTGCCGCCTGCGCTGCACTCGACCCCAGTTGGCCCAGCTCTTGCTCACAACTGAGACACCCGCCGTAAAGCAAACGACCACCGACATGAACGAACCGACAGACAAGCAGGTACTGATTCTCGGCATCGGCAACATCCTCTGGGCCGACGAGGGTTTCGGCGTACGTGCGGTCGAGACGCTCAACCAGCGCTACACCTTCGCCGACAACGTCACCCTGATGGATGGCGGCACCCAGGGCATCTACCTGGTCCAGCACGTGCAGTCCGCCGATTACCTGGTGGTGTTCGACGCCATCGACTACGGCCTGCCCCCGGGCACCCTGAAATGCATCGAGGATGACGCGGTGCCGCAATTCATGGGCGCCAAGAAGATGAGCCTGCACCAGACCGGCTTCCAGGAAGTGCTGGCGATGGCGCAACTGCTCGGCGACTATCCCGAGCGCCTGCTGCTGGTCGGGGTGCAGCCCAAAGAACTCGAAGACTACGGCGGGAGCCTGCGCCCCGTGGTGCGCGCGCAGATCGAACCGGCCATCGAAGCCGCACTGGACTGGCTGGGCGCGCTCGGCGTCGTCGCCCGGCCGCGCGCCACCCCGCTGCCCGAGGATGCGCGCCTGACCCCGCCGCAGATCGATCTCGAACCCTACGAGCGCGACCGCCCACCGGAAGAGGCCGCGCCGCGTCTCGGCGATGCCCGCATCCTCGCGCGCGACGACGTGCGCTTCGACCCCAAACCTGTCGAATTCGACGGCCCACGCCTGAGCGTGTGCATAGACCACCGGAGAGACGACTGATGTGTATCGGCATCCCCATGCAGATCCTGCACAGCGAGGGCCTGCAGGCGACCTGCGTCCACCAGGGCGAGGAGCGCCAGATCGATCTCACCCTGGTCGGCGAGCAGCCGCCGGGCACCTGGGTGATGACCTTTCTCGACGCCGCGCGCGAGGTTATCGACGAGACCACAGCGCGCCAGAACTTGGCCGCCATCGAAGCGGTCGAACAGGTGATGCGTGGCCAAACCGCCGGCATCGAGGCCCTGTTCGCCGACCTGATCGACCGTGAACCCGAACTGCCGCCGCATCTCGCCGCGCAAGTGCAACGACAGACCACCGAGGAGAACTCATGAACCCGGCCACCGCCCACGCCGAATCCGCCACACCACCGCTGATCCAGCGCCTGATCGACGACTACGGCTACCCGATGCTCGGCGCCGCCGACATCGACGCCTTGCCCGCAGACGACCGAGTGAACGTGCTGTTCTTCACCGAAGACCCGAAAAAATACCCCGAAACCCTGGATGTCGCGGTGGTATTGCCCGAACTGGTCGCCCACTACGGCGCGCGCCTGCACCCGGTCATCGTGGCCCGCGCCGACGAAAAGGCCCTGCAGGAGCGCTACGGTTTCGCCCAGTGGCCGACCCTGGTGTTCCTGCGCGGCCGCGACTACCTGGGCGCGATCAGCCGCATCCAGGACTGGCACGTCTACCTGGAACGCATCGACGAACTGCTCACCGCCGAGCCGACCCGCCCGCCGGGGGTGGGCGTGCCGGTGGTCGGCGCCTGACGAACGCCCGGAGGAGGAACCCAATGAAACCCATCGACATCCCCGTAGTCGGCATCGGCCCCGGCAGCCAACCCGACGACGGCGACCAATTCGAATTCATGAACATGCCGCGCGGCATGTTCCGGCACGACCTGATCAGCCTGCCCGAGCCCGAAGACATCGCCGATCTGCCGGCTGCGCGCCGCCTGCTGCTCGACCTGAAGGCAGCGATCGGCCACTACCGCTGCGGCGATCCGGCAATCCGCCTCGACATGAACGGCCTGGGGGCACGCGAACGCGACCTGCTCGCCCAGATCCTCGGCGAGGGCGAGGTCAGCATCACCGTCGAGCAGGACGGGCATCGCATCCAGATCCAGGAGTCGGTGCTCACCGGCGTGTGGCGGGTGCAGACCCTCGACGCCGGCAACCGCCTGCTCGACGACGCCCTGGAGATCGCCGATATCCCCGCGGCGGTGCGCAGCGCCCGCACGGCGGACGACCGCCACCTCGACACCTCGCTCGAAGGCCTGCCCGAGGGCGTACAGAACGCGCCCGCCCTGCTGGTGGAGATCTCCGACCAGCTCGCCTCGCATCAGCCCGGCGACCCGGCGCATGTCATCAACCTCACCCTGCTGCCGCTCACCAATGAAGACCTGATCGTGCTCGGCGAACGCCTGGGCGCGGGGCCGGTGACCATCCTCTCGCGCGGCTACGGCAACTGCCGCATCGGCAGCACCGCCTTCCCCGGCCTGTGGTGGATCAAGTACTACAACTCGCAGGACGCGCTGATCCTCAACACCATCGAGATCGTGGACATCCCCTCGGTAGCGCTGGCCGCGCCCGAAGACATCGAAGCCCCGGCCGAGCGCGTGAACGAAATCGCGGAGCTCTACGCATGAAAACCTTCGAAGGCTCCTACATGGGCGACAATACGCGCATCCCTGACGATGCGCGCATGGAGTGCAAAGTCTGCTGGTACGTCTATGACCCCGCCGAGGGGGACGACTACTGGCAGATCCCACCCGGCACGCCCTTCAGCCAGCTCCCCGATCACTGGCGCTGCCCGCAATGCGAGGGCGCCCGTGAGCAATTCATGGTGATCCTGGAGGACCGATGAGCGGCATGGCCAACACCCTGGCGGGCGGACTGGAGCGGGTGTTCACGCAGATCCAGGCACAACGCATGGACGGTGTGCCGGTGATCAACCCCCGGCTGCGGGTGCAGGCCGTCGGCTTCCATCCGCGCGACGGTGCCTTTCTCGGCGTGCTCATCACCCCCTGGTTCATGAACCTGGTGCTGTTGCCCGAAGAGGGCGACGGCTGGCAGGAGTTGCCGGTGGGCAGCACCGTGCGCCACCGCTTTCCTGCTGGCGAATACGACTTCATCGTCGGCCACGAGGAAGGGCTGGGGCGCTACCAGAGCTGCTCGCTGTTCTCCCCCATGTTCGAGCTCGCCGACATGGAGGCCGCGGTGGCCACCGCCGAGGCCGCGCTCGAGGCCCTGCTCGCCCCCGCCGAGGAGGCGCCCGAAGCAGCCACACCCACACCGGTCGAGACCGTGGTCGAACGCCGCCTGGAGCGCCCGGTGAGCCGCCGCGAGATGCTGCGTGGCCCGTTCAGCGGCGGAGAATGAGAGAATGAGCATGGCGCTGCACGACCAACACCTGCACTGCCAGCTGCACTGGGACGGGCACCGCGTCACCGGCGTGACCCTCCACTCCGGGCGCCTGTTGGAGGTTTCCCGGCTGTTCACGGGCCGCACCCCGGAAGAGGTGCTGACCCTGCTGCCACGGCTCTACACCCTCTGCGGCCAGGCACACGCCGCGGCAGCCCGGCTGGCGCTGTACCCCGACAGCCTCCCGGCGACCGAGACACGGCGCCGCGTACAGATCGAAAACCTGCGCGAGCACCTGCTCTATTTGTTCATGCACTGGCCCGAGGCCAGTGAGCAGACCCCGGCGGCCGGCGAGCTGGCCCCGGCGCTCGCCCTGGCCAGCCGCCAGCTCGCCACACCACACGAAACCGGCACCCGGCGCGAACTGCTCACCTGGGTCGAGACGAACGTGCTCGGCATGCCGGCCGGCGACTTTCTGGCGCTCGATGACACCGGACTGCGCACCTGGGCGCTGCAAGAAAGCACCCTGCCCGCCCGCCTGCTGCGCGACACCCATGCGCTGCCTGTCGTTCCCGAACCCACAGTCCAGCCGTTGCGTCGCGACGACCTGGAGGCAGTGGCCCGGGCGCTCGCAGCAACCGATGCCGCACGCTTTGTCGCCTGCCCCGCGCTGGATGACGGCTGCCGCCACACCGGCCCAGCCACCGAGGAACCGCCAGCCGGGCCCGACACCCCGCTGCCTCCGCTGGGACGACATCTGGCCGCACGCCTGCGCACCCTGGCCCGCCTGTGCCGCAACCTGGCGTCCCCCGAAGCCGTGGACGACAGCCTGTTCCGCACCGCGGGACTGGCCTGCGCCGAGACCTCGCGCGGCCTGCTGGTGCATCACGCAAAGGTGACGGATGGCCGGGTGAGCGACTATCGCATCCTCGCGCCGACCGAGTGGAATTTCCATCCGCGCGGCCTGGCCGCGCGCTGGCTGGCACGCATCGAGACCGACGACCGCACGACCCTGTACCGGCTGGCAGCCCGCATCGTGCGCGCTATCGATCCCTGCGTGGCTTTCGACATCGGCATCGACGAACCCGACACCCTGCCGGAGGCCGCCCATGCATGAAATGTCACTGTGCGAGGGCATCGTGCAGGTCCTCGAGGACCAGGCCGAGGCCCAGCGCTATACCCGGGTCAAGCAGGTCTGGCTGGAGATCGGTACACTGGCCGGCGTCGAGATCGAGGCCATGCGCTTCAGCTTCGACGTGGTCACCCGGGGCACTCTGGCCGAACACGCGCAATTGCACATCATCGAGACACCGGGACAGGGTTGGTGCCCGCCCTGTGCCAAGACCATCAGCATCTCCCAACGCCACGATCCCTGCCCCGACTGCGGCAGCTACCAGATCCAGGTCACAGGCGGCGACGAGATGCGCATCAAGGAACTGGAGGTGGAATAACCATGTGTACTGTCTGCGGCTGCGGCGACGGCGAAACCCGGATCGAGGGCGAGGAGCATCGCCACGACGAAGGTCACGACCACGCCCATCAACATTCCCATGCCCACGACCACGCTCACGCTCATGATCACGGGCACGACCACCATCACTACGGGCAGGGGCCGGCGCGCGCGCACGCCCCCGGACTCAGCCAGGCACGCATGGTGCAGATCGAGCAGGACATCCTGTCCAAGAACGACCGCTACGCCGCGGCCAACCGCGGCTGGCTGGCCGCGCGCGGGGTATTGGCGCTCAACCTGGTCTCCAGTCCCGGCGCGGGCAAGACCAGCCTGCTCACCCGCACCCTCGAGGATCTGCGCGAAGAGATCCCCATGAGCGTGATCGAGGGCGACCAGGAAACCGCCAATGACGCCGAGCGCATCCGTGCCACCGGCGCGCGCGCCATCCAGATCAACACCGGCAAGGGTTGCCACCTGGATGCCCACCAGGTGGGACATGCACTCGAGCACCTCGACCCCGAAGCCGGCTCGGTGCTGTTCATCGAGAACGTCGGCAACCTGGTCTGTCCCGCCGCCTTCGACCTGGGCGAGGCGCACAAGGTCGCCATCCTCTCGGTCACGGAGGGCGAGGACAAACCGATCAAGTATCCCGACATGTTCGCCGCCGCCGGGCTGCTGCTGCTCAACAAGATCGACCTGCTCCCGCATCTCGACTTCGACGTGGCGCGCTGCATCGAATACGCACGGCGCATCAACCCCGGCATCCAGGTCCTCCAGGTCTCGGCGCGCAGCGGCGAAGGCCTGGACGACTGGTACCGCTGGCTGCGCCTGCAACGCGAGGCGCGACAGATCGGCCATGCGCCGACGGGAAGCGCAGCCTGAGATGGAAACCCTGCCCACCATCCTGGTGATCGACGACGAACCGCGCTCGGTCGAGGCGCTCGAGCGCATCCTCGAAGAGGAGTTCGACGTCTTCACCGCCACCACGGTGAGCCAGGCACGGCAGATCCTCGAGCGCGAATGGGTGCAGGTGGTGCTGTGCGACCAGCGCATGCCGGAGATGAGCGGCGTGGAATTCCTCGCCCAGGTGCGCGAGGAATGGCCTGAGGTGATCCGCATGATCATCTCCGGCTACGCCGACAGCGGCGACATCATCGACTCGATCAACGAGAGCGGGATCTACCAGTACATCAGCAAACCCTGGCACCCCGAGGATCTGCTGCTCAAGCTGCGCAACGCGGTGGACATGTTCAACCTGCAACGCCAGAACGAGCAACTGGCCATCGAGCTGCGGGTCAAACCCAGCACGCTGGCGCGCGCCATCGAGGACAAGCGACGCGTACTGCAATCCCGCTTCGCCGATGTGCAGGGCATCGTGCGCAGCGCCGACAGCTGCCTCAACGCGGTGTGCGAGAAGATCCGCACCGTCGCCCCCTATGACGTCAACGTACTGATCACCGGCGAGTCCGGCACCGGCAAGGAATTGTGCGCACGGGCCCTGCACTACAACAGCCTGCGTCGCGACCACCCCTTCGTGGTGGAGAACTGCGGCGCCATCCCGGACGACCTGCTCGAGTCCGAGTTGTTCGGCCACAAGCGCGGCGCCTTCACCGGCGCGGTGGAAGACCGGGTCGGCCTGCTCGAGCGCGCCAACGGCGGCACCATCTTCCTCGACGAGATCGGCGAGATCAGCCCGGCCTTCCAGGTCAAGCTGCTGCGCGTGTTGCAGGAAGGCGAAATCCGTCCTGTCGGCAGCAGCACCCGGCGCAAGATCGACGTACGCGTGATCGCCGCGACCAACCGCAATCTCGAGGAAGAAGTCCGCGCCGGCCGCTTCCGCCAGGACCTCTACTACCGCATCGCCACCTTCACCATCGAGATGCCGCCGCTGCGCGAACATCCGCAAGACATCCCGCTGCTCGCCGACCACATCCTCGCCGAGGCCATGGAGCAACTCGGCAAGCAGGTCAAGGGCTTCACCGACGAGGCCCCGTCCTGCCTCCAGGCCTACCACTGGCCGGGCAATGTGCGCGAGCTGCAGAACGAGATCAAGCGCATGCTGGTGCTCGGACGCGACGACTGGCTGGGCGCCGAACTCATCTCGCCGCACGTGCTGCGCGCCACCCCCGAGGAGGCCGCCTCCGACATGGCACTGCTTACCAGCATGCAGGGCACGCTCAAGGAACGCATCGAGTGCCTGGAAGCCATGATCCTCAAGGAAACCCTGATCCGTCACCGCTGGAACAAGACCCGTGCCGCCCAGGAACTGGGACTGTCGCGGGTAGGCCTGCGCAGCAAGCTCGAGCGCTACGGCCTGCAGAAGGTCGAACAACTCGACGCCGTTACCGAACAGACCCCGCGCAAGGAAGCAGGTGAACCCTGATGCACCGCAGCGAACCAGTCAATGACAGCACCACCTTCACCGAACTGGCCGACCAGGCCCTGTCCTCGGGCGGCCTGGGCGAAGAGGCCTGGGCGAAGAGGCCTGGGTCGAGGTCATCCGCCGCATGGACACCATCTATGCCGACCTGGTGCACTACCAGGTCGAACTCGAGCACAAGAACGAGGAGCTCGAGGAGGCCCAGCACTTCATCGACTCGGTACTCTCGGCCATGTCCGACGTGCTGGTGGTGGCCGACATCAACGGCCGCATCCAGCGCGTCAACCAGGCCATGCTGGACATGACCGGCAAGCGCGCAGAGGAACTGCTCGAGCGGGACATCACCATCCTGTTCACCGGCGACTCGGTGAATATGGTGCGCGAGTTTCCGCAGAGGGTGCGCGACCATGCCATCACCGACTGCGAGGCCGAGATGCTCGGCGCCGATGGCGAGGCAGTGCCCATCGCCATCAACTGCAGCCCACGCTACGACAGCAACGGCGTGCTCTCCGGCATGGTCATCACCGGTCGTCAGCTCGGCGAGCTGCGCCGCGCCTACCGCGAGTTGCAGGACGCCCACCAGCGCCTCAAGGATGCCCAGCGCCAACTGGTGCAATCCGAGAAGATGGCCTCGCTCGGCCGCCTGGTGGCCGGGGTCGCGCACGAGCTGAACAACCCCATCAGTTTCGTCTTCGGCAACATGCACGCACTCAAGCGCTACGAAGGCCGCCTGCTCAAGGACATCGGCCCCCTGATCGACGGCTCGCTCGAGGGCGCCGAGCGGGTCAGCACCATCGTGCAGAACCTGCGCCGCTTCGCCACGCCCAATCACCAGGGGCAGAACTGGTTCGACCTGAGCCGGCTGGTCGAGAACGCCGTCACCTGGGTAGCCAAGACCACGCGCACCACACCCGAACTGTACTTCGACATGCCCGAAGAACTGCCGGTGCACGGCAGCGAGGGCCATGTGCATCAGATCCTGATCAACCTGGTGCAGAACGCCATCGACGCCATGGAGGACCTGCCGCAACCGCGGCTCGACATCCACGTGATCCGGCAGCCAAACCGCGTCGAGGTCCACATCCGCGACCACGGTCCCGGCATCCCCGAAGAACACCTGCTGCACATCTTCGATCCCTTCTTCACCACCAAGGAGATCGGCAAGGGCACCGGGCTGGGGCTGTACATCAGCTACGGCCTGGCCACCGAGCAGTGCGGCGGCGACCTGAGCGCAACCAACCATCCCGAAGGCGGCGCCGAGTTCGTGCTCTCCCTGCCGCTGGAACACGGAGGCACGAGCACATGAGCGAGCGCCTCACTCTGCTTTGGCTCCAATCCGGCGGTTGCGGCGGTTGCGGCGGTTGCGGCGGTTGCGGCGGTTGCGGCGGTTGCAGCATGTCGCTGCTCGATGCCGAGCACCCCGATCTCTACGGTGCACTCGAACTGTCGGACATCGAACTGCTCTGGCACCCTTCCTTGAGCGAGGCCAGTGCCGAGGAGTTTCTCGACCTGCTCGGACGCATCTCGCGCGGCGAACAACGCCTCGACATCCTCTGCCTCGAGGGCTCGGTGATGCAAGGCCCGGACGGCACCGGCCGCTTCCACCTGCTCGCCGGCAGCGGCCGCCCCATGCGCGACTGGCTTCGTGAACTGGCCGGGCTGGCGCGCCACGTGGTCGCCATCGGCAGTTGCGCGGCCTTCGGCGGCATCACCGCTGCCGGCGACAACCCCGGCGAGGCCTGTGGCCTGCAATACACGGGCGAACACCCCGGCGGCCTGCTTGGCGAGGACTGGCAGGCTGCCGGCGGCCTGCCGGTGATCAACATTGCCGGCTGCCCCATCCACCCCGGCTGGGTACTCGACTGCCTGGCACAGTTGGCGCTGGATGAACTGGACGAAGACGCACTCGACGAATACCACCGCCCGCGCAACTACACCGATCATCTGGTCCACCACGGCTGCCCGCGCAACGAGTACTACGAATTCAAGGCCAGCGCCGAGAAGCCCGGCGATCAGGGCTGCATGATGGAGCACATGGGCTGTCTGGGCACCCAGGCGCGCGCCGATTGCAATATCCGCCCCTGGAACGGCGGCGGCTCCTGCCTCAAGGGCGGCTATGCCTGCATCAACTGCACCGCACCGGCCTTCGAAACCCCCAATCACCCCTTCCAGGAGACGCCCAAGCTGGGGGGTATTCCGATCGGCCTGCCCAGCGATATGCCCAAGGCCTGGTTCGTGGCCCTGGCCTCGCTGGCCAAGGCCGCCATCCCCGAACGTCTGCGCCGCAACGCGGTGGCCGAACACATCGAGGTGCCGCCCACCGGCGGCCGGCGGAGGCGACCATGAGCCGGCGGCTATACGGTCCTTTCAACCGTGTCGAGGGCGATCTCGAGGTGCAGGTCGAGATCGAAGACGGCCGTATCAAAGCCGCCTGGGTCAACTCGCCCCTGTTCCGCGGCTTCGAACAGATCCTGCACGGCCGCGACCCACGCGACGCCCTGGTCTACACACCCCTCGCATCTGCGGCATCTGCTCGGTCTCGCAGTCGGTGGCCGCGGCCTCCGCGCTGCGCGAGGCCATGGGGCTCGAGATGCCCGACAACGGCCGCCTGGCGACCAACCTGGTGCTCGCCTGCGAGAACCTGGCCGATCACCTGACCCATTTCTACCTGTTCTTCATGCCCGATTTCGCGCGCGAGGCCTACGCCGATCACCCTTGGCACGCGGCCATTACGGAACGCTTTCGCGCGCAGACCGGACGCTGCGCACGCGAGGTGCTGCCTGCGCGTGCAGCCTTCCTGCACCTGACCGGCATCCTCGCCGGCAAGTGGCCGCACAGCCTGAGCATCCAGCCCGGCGGCTCGACCCGCCCGCTCGAGCCCCAGGAGCGCATCCGCCTGCGCCAGATCGTCGGCCAGTTCCGACAGTTCCTCGAGACCACCCTGTTCGGCGACGCACTCGAATCGGTCGCTGCGCTGGACTCCCCCGACGCGCTGGACGACTGGGCCGAACGTCACGCCGACAGCGACTTCGGGCGTTTCCTGCAGGTCGCCGGGGCGCTGGATCTCGCCACCATCGGCCGCGGCCCCGACCGCTTCCTGAGCTTCGGCGCCTACGCACAGGCCGATGGCCACCTGTTCGCGCGCGGCACCTGGGCAGATGGCGAACGCGGTGCGCTCGATCCCTCGGCCATCCGCGAGGACGTGAGCTGCAGCTGGATGCGGTCGCAGAACGGCCCGCGCCATCCACGCGAAGGCGCCACCCTGCCAGCCGCCGACAAGCCCGGGGCCTACAGCTGGTGCAAGGCGCCGCGCCTGGATGGCCAGGTGATGGAGACCGGCGCACTGGCTCGCCAGCTGATCGACGACCACCCGCTGATCCGCGCCCTGGTCGCCCAGAGCGGTGGCAATGTGCGCAACCGCGTGATCGCGCGCCTGCTGGAGCTGGCGCGCCTGGTGCCGGTAATGGAAGACTGGGTGTTGGAGCTGCGCCCGCGCGAGCCCTTCTGCCTCGACGCCCCGGTCCCCGACGAGGCCGAGGGTGCCGGGCTGGTGGAGGCCGCGCGCGGCAGCCTGGGCCACTGGCTGCGGATACGCAACGGGCGCATCCTCAACTACCAGATCATCGCCCCGACCACCTGGAACTTCTCGCCGCGCGACGCCGAAGGCACCCCTGGCGCGCTGGAGCAGGCGCTCGTCGGGTTGGCCGTCGGGCCAGACGGGCGCGACGCGGTGGCCATCCAGCACGTGGTGCGCTCCTTCGACCCCTGCATGGTCTGCACGGTGCACTGAGATGAACGCCCTGAGCCGCCTCGCCACCGACCAACCGACCACCTGGCGCATCCGTGTGCGTGGCATCGTGCAGGGCGTGGGCTTCCGCCCGGCGGTGTGGCGGCTGGCGCGCACGCTGGGCCTGTCCGGCGAGGTCCTCAACGATGGTGACGGCGTGGCGATCCGCCTGCACGGCCTGGCCGCCGAGATCGACGACTTCATGACCCGGCTGCGCCGCGATCCGCCCCCGCTGGCACGCATCGACACCCTCGAGACACTGCGCCAGCGCAAGCGGCGGCCGCGCAAGCCGCTGGCGCTGATGGCGCGCGACCTCGAGGTGATCGCACGCTACCGCACCCTCTCCACCACCGAGCAGCGCGCGCTGGAGGACCGCGCCGCCCCCATCGTGCTGCTCGAGCACCCCGGCCCCGAGCAACTGCCCGAGGCCGTCGCTCCCGGTAGCGGCGCACTGGGCTTCATGCTGCCCCATTCGCCACTGCATCACCTGCTGGCGCGGCATTTCGACACCCCGCTGGTCTTCACCTCGGGTAACGCCTCGGGCCGCCCCCAGTGCACCGACAACGACGAAGCACTCGCCAGACTGGGCGCGATCGCCGACGCCTTCCTGCTGCACGACCGCGCCATCGTCAACCGCGTGGACGACTCGGTGCTGCGCCTGATCGATGGCACACCCGCGCCCCTGCGCCGTGCACGCGGCTTCGCGCCCACGCCCCTGCCCCTGCCGCCGGGGCTGGAGGACGCCCCGCCGCTGCTCGCCCTCGGCGGCGAGCTGAAGAACACCTTCTGCCTGCTGCGCGAGGGGCAGGCCACCCTCTCGCAGCACATCGGAGACCTGGAGCAGGCCGACACCTGGCGCGACTGGCAGGACCAGCTCGAACGCTTTGCCAGGCTGTTCGCACACCGCCCCCAGGCCATCGCCATCGACGGCCATCCCGGCTACCGCAGCAGTGCCTGGGGCCGCGACCGGGCCACGCGCGAGGGCCTGCCGCTGATCACCGTGCAACATCATCACGCCCACCTGGCCGCCTGCCTGGCCGAGCACGGCGTGCCGGCGGATGCCGGTCCCTCGCTGGGTATCGTGCTCGACGGCATCGGCCACGGCGAGGACGGCAGCGGCTGGGGCGGTGAACTGCTGGTTGGCGACTACCGGGACTTCCGCCGAATCGCGCGGCTGCGTCCGGCGGCCCTGCCCGGCGGCGCGCAGGCCATGCGCGAACCTTGGCGCAACTTGGCCGCGCGGCTGCTGGCCGAGCAGCTCTGCGAGCGCCTGCGTGCGGCAGATCTGCAAGTACTTATTCACCGGCAGGTACCTGCCAACGATGGGGGGCTGGCGCTCGGCCAGGCCTGCATTGCGGCGGCGCGCCTGCGCGAGCAACGGAGGTAGGAATCATGTGTCTGGGCATTCCGGGACAGATCGTGGAGATCGTCGATCACGAAAACCTGCTGGCGCGGGTGGACGTCTCCGGCGTGCGCCGCGAGATCAACATCGCCTGCATCGTCGATGACGCGCACCCGCCCGAGGCCTGCGTCGGCGACTGGGTGCTGGTGCATGTCGGCTTCGCCATGAGCCGCATCGACGAGGCCGAGGCGCGCAAGACACTCGCGCTGCTCGACCAGCTCGGCGAGGTGGAGGCCGAACTCGCGACCATGCGCGCCAGCGAGGCGCCAGCATGAACGATACCCTCGACGCCCTCTACCCCTTTCTCGCCGGCGGCGCCAAGGACCCGCAGGCCGAGCAGGAGGCGCTGTGCGAGTCGGTGCGCCGCAAGGCCACGCACAGCGTGGAGGTCAAGCAGGACTTCTTCGCGCGCAACACCGAGGCGCTGATCGCCTGTGCCCGCGACCTGGCCGCACGCTACCGTGAAGGCGGGCGCCTGTTCACCATGGGCAACGGCGGCTCGAGCTGCGATGCGGCCCACCTGGCAGTGGAGTTCCAGCACCCGGTGACCACCGGGCGGCCCGCGCTGCCGGCGATGAACCTGGTCATGGACGCCGCCATGTGCTCGGCGGTGGCCAATGACGTGGGCGTGGAGCATGTCTTCGTGCGCCAACTCGAGGCCCATGCCCGCGCCGGCGACGCCCTGGCCGGCTTCTCCACCAGCGGCAATTCCGCCAACCTGATGCGTGCCTTCGCCCGTGCCCGCGAACTGGGCCTGTTGACCATCGGCTTCGCCGGAGGTGACGGCGGCGAGATGCGCGCCTCGGGCCTGCTGGACCACTGCCTGGTGGTCGAGACCGACTCCATCCACCGTGTGCAGGAAGTGCACGTGGCCTGTTACCACATCCTCTGGGATCTGACACACACACTGCTCGCCGACAGCCGCGGGCATGCGGGAGGGAAGACATCATGAAATTCGTCGACGAGTTCCGCGACCCGGACAAGGCACGCGCCCTGATCCGCGAGATCGAGACCCTGCTGCCGCACATTCCGCGCGCAGACGAGCGGCCGCTGCAAATCATGGAATTCTGCGGGGGACACACCCACACCATCTTCCGCTACGGCCTGGAGCAGATGCTGCCCGGGGCCATCGAGCTGGTGCACGGCCCCGGCTGCCCGGTGTGCGTGCTGCCGATGGGGCGGGTGGACGACTGCGTGGCGCTGGCCGAGCGTCCCGAGGTGATCTTCTTCGCACTCGGCTTCGAGACCACCATGCCCAGCACCGCGCTCACCGTGCTGGCGGCCGAGCGCGAGGGCATCGACAACTTCTCACTGTTCTGCAACCACATCACCACGGTGCCGACCATCAAGGCCATCCTCGATTCGCCGGACATGCAGATCGACGCCTTCCTCGCACCGGGACACGTGAGCATGGTGGTCGGTGAGGCGCCCTTCCGCTTCGTCGCCGAAGACTACGGCAAGCCCATCGTCATCACCGGCTTCGAGCCACTCGACATCCTGCAATCGCTGTGGATGGTGATCCGCCAGCTCGCCGAGGGCCGCTGCGAGGTCGAGAACCAGTACCGGCGCATCGTGCCGCCCGAGGGCAACAGCGCCGGCCTGGAAGCGGTGGCCAAGGTCTTCGAGCTGCGCGAGTTCTTCGAGTGGCGCGGCCTGGGCTCGATCGACCATTCGGGCGTGCGCATGCGCGAGGAATACGCGCACTTCGACGCCGAACGCAAGTTCCCGGTGCCCAGCCTGAAGATCGCCGATCCGCGCTCCTGCCAGTGCGGCGAGGTGCTCAAGGGCGTGATCCGCCCCTGGGAGTGCAAGGTCTACGGGCGCCAGTGCACCCCGCAGACACCGATGGGCGCGCTCATGGTCTCCTCCGAGGGAACCTGCGCCGCCTACTACCAGTACGGCCGCCTGGCCGTCGAGGCACAGCGAGGGCAGGCAGGATGAACGGAACCATCACCCTGGCGCACGGCGCCGGCGGGCGGGCGATGCGTGAGCTGATCGACACGCTGTTCGTCGGCGGCTATGGCAACGACCTGCTGGCCGCGCTCGAGGACCAGGCACGACTGGAACTCGATGCCCTGGTCGCGCGCGGCGACCGCCTGGCCTTCACCACCGACAGCTACGTCGTCGATCCGCTGTTCTTTCCCGGCGGCGACATCGGCAAGCTGGCGATCACCGGCACGGTCAACGACCTGGCCGTCGGCGGCGCCCGCCCACTGTACCTCTCCTGCGGGATGATCCTCGAGGAGGGCCTGCCGCTGGACACCCTGCGTCGGGTGGTCGCCTCCATGAAGGCCACCGCCGACGAGGCCGGGGTGCAGATCGTCACCGGCGACACCAAGGTCGTGCACCGGGGCGCGGCCGACAAGCTGTTCATCAACACCGCCGGCATCGGGGTCATCCCTGCCGGGGTGGACATCCGCGCGGCACGTGCCCGACCGGGTGACCGCATCCTGGTCAACGGCTGGATCGGCGATCACGGTGCGGCCATCGTCGATGCCCGGGGCGAGCTGGCGCTGGACAACCCGGTGGAGACCGACTGCCAGCCACTCGGTGGCCTGGTGGAGGCCATGCTCGCCGCCTGCCCCGACATCCACTGCCTGCGCGACGCCACCCGCGGGGGACTCGCCGGGGTACTCAACGAGTTCGCCACCGCCAGCAGCTGTGCGCTGCACATCGAGGAGACGGCCGTGCCGATCCGCGATACGGTGCGCGGGGTATGCGAGATCCTCGGCCTGGACCCGCTGTACCTGGCCAACGAGGGCAAGCTGGTGGCCATCGTCGCACCCGAGGACGCCGAGCCCGTGCTCGAGGCCATGCGCGCCCACCCGGCCGGGCGCGACGCCGCCATCATCGGCGAGGTGACCGAGTCGCCCGCCGGCAGCGTGATCCTGCACACCGGCTTCGGTGGCGAACGCATCGTCGATCTGCTGGTTGGCGAACAACTCCCGAGAATCTGCTGAGGACTCCCCATGACCATCCTGAGCGTCCTGTTGATGAGCCTGCTGATCGGCATGCGCCACGCCCTGGAGAGCGATCACCTCGCCGCCGTGGCCTCGCTGGCCACCCGTTCGCCTTCGCTGCGCCAGACCGTGCGCCTGGGCGCCACCTGGGGCCTGGGCCACACCCTCACCCTGTTCCTCTTCGGCTCGGTGGTACTGTGGATGGATACGGTGATGCCGGAGCGGCTGGCGCACTGGCTGGAGTTCGCCGTCGGCCTGATGCTGGTGGGGCTCGGCATCGACGTGCTGCGCCGCCTGTGGCGCGAGCGGGTGCACTTCCACGTGCATCGCCACAACGACGGCACCGTGCACTTCCATGCCCATTCCCACCAGGGACAACGCGCCCACGACACGGACGCACACCGGCACGAGCACCCGCAGGGCTTCCCGCTGCGCGCCCTGCTGGTCGGCCTGGTGCACGGCATGGCCGGCTCGGCCGCACTGATCCTGCTCACCCTGCAGACCCTGCACGACCCCTGGCTGGGCATGCTCTACATGCTGGTGTTCGGGATCGGCTCCATCCTCGGCATGGGCGCCGTCTCGGTGGTCATCGCCTGGCCGCTGAAGGCCACCGGCCGGCGCCTGACCTGGGCCCACAACGGCCTGCAGGCCACCATCGGCCTGTTCACCCTGGGCAGCGGGCTGTGGATCGCGTTGGAGAGTGCGCCGGTGTAACTCCTCGATGGGCACGCTACGCTTTGCCCATCCTACAGACCCTCCTGGATTTCATATCCATTCCGAGCACGTAGGATGGGCAAAGGCCGCAGCCCGTGCCCATCAGGGCCGACCACGATCCTTCAGACGATACTCCGCCGAGCGCGCATGCGCCTCCAGGCCCTCGCCGCGCGCCAGGGTGGACGCGGTGCGCCCCAAGGTGTCGGCACCCTCGGGCGAGACCAGGATCAGGCTGGAGCGTTTCTGGAAGTCATAGACACCCAGCGGCGAGCTGAAGCGCGCGGTGCGCGAGGTGGGCAGCACGTGGTTGGGGCCGGCGCAGTAGTCGCCCAGCGGCTCGGAGGTATGGCGGCCCATGAAGATGGCGCCGGCATGGCGAATCTTCTCCGCGTATTCGCGCGGGTTCTCCACTGACAGCTCCAGGTGCTCGGGCGCGATGTGGTTGGCCACCTCGGCGGCCTCGTCGAGGTCGCGCACGCGGATCAGGGCACCGCGGGTGCGCAGCGCCGTTTCGATGATCTCGCGCCGCTGCATGCCGGGCAGCAGGCGGTCGATGGCGGCCTCGACCTGGTCCAGGAATTCGCCGTCGGGACAGAGCAGGATGGATTGGGCGTCCTCGTCGTGCTCGGCCTGCGAGAACAGGTCCATGGCGATCCACTCCGGATCGGTCTTGCCGTCGCAGATCACCAGAATCTCGGAAGGGCCGGCGACCATGTCGATGCCGACCTGGCCGAACACGGTGCGCTTGGCGGTGGCCACATAGATGTTGCCGGGGCCGACGATCTTGTCCACCGCGGGCACCGACTCGGTGCCATAGGCCAGCGCGGCCACGGCCTGGGCGCCACCGACGCGGAACACCCGGTCCACGCCGCACTCGAAGGCCGCGGCCAGCACCAGCTCGTTGAACTCGCCGCCGGGAGTGGGCACCACCATGATCAGTTCACCCACGCCGGCAACCTTGGCCGGCAGGGCGTTCATCAGCACCGAGGAGGGATAGGCCGCCTTGCCTCCGGGCACGTACAGCCCGACCCGGTCGAGCGGGGTGACCTTCTGGCCGAGCAGGGTGCCGTCGGCCTCGGTGTACTCCCAGCCGGCGAGCTTCTGGTGTTCGGCATAGGCGCGCACCCGGTCGGCGGCGTGCTTGAGCGCCTGCTGCTGCTCGGCGGGGATGGCGTGCCACGCCTGCTCCAGGCGCGCCAGCGGCACCTCGAGATCGGCCGCGTCACCAGCCTGCCAGCCATCGAAGCGGTTGGTGTAGTCGATCAGCGCCGCGTCGCCGCGCGCGCGGATCTCGGCGATGACCTCCTGCACCACCTGGTTGACCCCGGCATCCGAGACCGAATCCCAGGCCAGCAGGGCATCGAGGCGCTGCATGAAGTCCCCGTCGGAGGAGTCGAGTTTGTGTATCTCGGCCATTGGCTCTTGCCTCAGTTCAATTCGGTTTCACCACCAAGACCACGAAGCACACAAGGTCTTCGACAGCTGCAATCCCGGTCACCCTCGGGAAACTGAACAAGTGCACCTTCTCCTCCCCCATGAGATGGGGAGGCTGGGAGGCCCCCCTCCCGACCTCCCCCGCTTGCGGGGGAGGAGCCTTGTCCGGCGTTTCCTTCGTGTCCTTCGTGCTCTTTGTGGTCGGTAAAAAATCAGTCCGCCGCTTCCACCGCCTCGCGCAGGCGCTCGACCAGGGCGTGACAGTCGGCGTGCTTCATCTTCCACGAGGCCTTGTTCACCACCAGCCGCGAGCTGATGTCGTGCATGTACTCGAGCGGCACCAGGCCGTTGGCCTTGAGGGTATTGCCGGACTCGACCAGGTCCACGATCAGGTCAGCGAGGCCGACGATGGGCGCCAGCTCCATCGAGCCGTAGAGCTTGATGGTCTCGACCTGCTGGCCGCGCGCGCCGAAAAAGTCACGCGCCGCGCGCACATACTTGGTGGCCACGCGCAGGCGTCGCGCGTGCACGTCGGCGCCGGGGAAACCGGCCACCCACATCTGGCAGCGGGCGATGCCCAGATCCAGCGGTTCGTACAACCCTTCGCCGCCGTGCTCCATGAGCACGTCCTTGCCGGTCACGCCGAAATCGGCCGCGCCCCACTGCACATAGGTGGGTACGTCGGTCGCCCGGATCAATACCAGCTTTACGTTCGGGTGATTGGTGTCCAGGATCAGCTTGCGGGTCTTGTCCGCGTCTTCGGCCGGCTCGATACCGGCACGCGCCAGCAGCGGCAGGGTGTCGCGGAAGATGCGGCCCTTGGACAGGGCGATGGTGATGGGGGCCTGGAAATTCATGGTCAGCGTCCCGGCACGCGGCGGATGTCGGCACCCAGGCCGCGCAGCTTCTCTTCGATGTTCTGATAGCCACGATCGACATGATAGATGCGATCGACCACGGTCTCGCCCTCGGCCACCACCCCGGCGAGCACCAGACTGGCCGAGGCGCGCAGGTCGGTGGCCATCACCGGCGCGCCGGTCAGGCGCTCGACCCCGGAGCAGATGGCGGTGTTGCCCTCGAGCTTGATGTTGGCGCCCATGCGTTGCAGCTCGAGCACGTGCATGAAGCGGTTCTCGAACACCGTCTCGGTGATGGTGCCCACACCTTCGGCCACTGCATTGAGAGCAGTGAACTGGGCCTGCATGTCGGTGGGGAAGGCCGGGTAGGGAGCGGTGTGAATGTCCACCGCGCGCGGCCGCTTGCCCTTCATATCCAGCTCGATCCAGTCCTCGCCGGTGGTGATCTCGGCGCCGGCCTCGCGCAGCTTGGCGAGCACCGCGTCGAGCAGTGCGGGGTCGGTATCGCGGGTACGCACCCGGCCGCAGCTCATGGCGCCGGCGACCAGGAAGGTACCGGTCTCGATACGGTCGGGCAGCACCTGGTATTCCACCCCCTGCAGGCGGTCCAGGCCCTCGATCTCGATGGTCGAACTGCCGGCACCGCGGATCCGCGCACCCATGGCGTTCAGGCAGTTGGCCAGGTCCACCACCTCGGGCTCGCGCGCGGCATTCTCGATAACGGTCACCCCGTCGGCCAGGGTGGCGGCCATCATCAGGTTCTCGGTGGCGGTAACGGTCACGATGTCCATCACCAGGCGCGCACCACGCAGACGCTCGGCGCGGGCACGGATGTAGCCGTTCTCGACACGGATCTCGGCACCCATGGCTTCGAGCCCGCGGATGTGCAGGTCAACCGGGCGCGAGCCGATGGCACAGCCGCCGGGAAGGGAGACATCGGCGCGTCCGCAGCGCGCCAGCAGGGGACCGAGCACCAGGATGGAGGCGCGCATGGTCTTGACCAGCTCGTAGGGGGCCACCGGGTGGGTGATCTCGCTGGCATCGGCCTCGATGCGCATCTTCTCGTCCACCAGCAGGCGCACCCCCATCTGCCCGAGCAGTTCCATGGTGGTGGTGATGTCGTGCAGGTGCGGAATGTTGCCCACGGTAATGGGCGTCTCGGCCAGCAGGGTGGCGGCGAGTATGGGCAGGGCGGCGTTCTTGGCCCCGGAGATGCGCACATCACCGGAAAGGGTACTGCCGCCGTTGATGATCAGTTTATCCACGCATCGGGCCCCAGGTTCAGGTCGAAACGGCACACTGGCCGCGAAAAGGGGGCAATGATAATGAAAAATCGCCGGAAAAGTCGTGTCCGCGCCTCAATCGAGGCCCAGTAGACCGCGCACGCCCGAAAGCTCGGCCAACTCGCGGAGGTTGTCGGGAACCGCCTCGAAGCGCAGTTCGCGGCCACAGGACTGCGCCCGCTCGCGCGCCTCCAGCAGCAGGGCCAGCGCCGCGCTGTTGGCCTGCTCGACCCCGGCGAGCGACAGCGACAGCGGATCGCCCGGCCCCAGGTGGGCGCGCAACGCCGGCCACAGCCGCGGCACGGAATCGAAGTCCAGCTCCCCGCTCAGTTCGAGGCGCCCTTCACCGTTCTGGCGTACCGCCGCCTCGTTCATCCCGCGCTCTGCTCCTTCTTCTGGCCCGAGGCGTCGTTCTTCGCCGAGAGGGTGGCGATCAGGTGATCAATGCCCACCTGCATGCGCTGCGCCGGATTCTTCGCCTTGCGCGCACCCTCGCGGATCAGCCGCGCAAAGCTGCTGCGATAGTTGGTCACCAGGCTGACGCTGTCGATGACCACATCATAGACCAACCACTCGCCGCGTTTCTCATCCCACTTCAGGCGGTAGTCGATGGGAATGGGCGGGCCACCGGCCGCGCGGATGCGGGTGGAGACCACCACCTTGCTGGCGTCTTCGGGATAACGCCCCGTTGGGTACTCGATGGTCTGCCCGGAATAGCCCAGCAGGGCCGTCGCGTAGGTGCGCACCAGCATCTCCTGAAACTCCGCGACCAGGCGCCGTTTCTGCTGTTCGGTGGCACGGCGCCAGAAGCGCCCCATGACCGAGCGGGTCATGGCGGTGAAATCGAAATGCGGCACCACGGTGTCCTTGACCAGACTGTAGAGCTGGGAGGGATCGGCCTCCAGCTCGGTCTTGCGCGCGGTCACCTCGGCGAGCACCTTTTCCGCAGTCTCGCGCACCACCTGTTGCGGATCGATCCGCGCCTCGGCCGCGGACGCCGCCATGGTCATCACCAGCAACATCCCTGTCAGCAAGCCATGCAATCGTTTCTTCATCATTCCGTTCCCGCTCCTTCCTGGCTCTTGCCAAAGATGAACTGGCCGATGACCTCCTCGAGTACCAGCACCGACTGGGTGATGCTGATCTCGCTGCCCTCCTTGAGCGTGTCCTCGCTGCCACCGGGGTCGATGCCAATGTACTGCTCACCGAGCAGGCCCGCCGTGAGGATCTTGGCAAAACTGTCGTCCGGGATCTTGCCCAGATACTGGCCCTGGATGCCCAGCACCACCACCGCGCGGAAGTCGTCCGGATCGTAGCGGATCTCCTGCACCCGCCCGACCTCGACGCCCGCGATGGTGACCGGCGCCTTCACCTTGAGACCGCCGATATTGTCGAAGCGTGCCGTCACGTGGAACAGTTCGCCCGAGTAGGCCGTACCCAGGTTGCTGATCTTCATGGCGAGCAGAAACAGCGCCGCGAAGCCGATCGCCATGAACACCCCGACCCATATTTCGATTTGTCTCTTGCGGTTCACATCAGTTCCTCTCAGGTCAACCGAACATCAGGGCGGTAAGCACGAAATCCAGGCCCAGCACAGCGAGCGAGGAGTGCACCACGGTGCGCGTGGTGGCACGGCTCACGCCCTCGGAGGTGGGCACGCAGTCATAGCCCTGGAAAATGGCGATCCAGGTGCACACGAAGCCGAACACCAGCGACTTGATCACGCCGTTGATGATGTCGTCATTGAAATCGATACCGTCCTGCATGCCGTTCCAGAACGCCGCCTGATCCACGCCCAGCAGGCCACCACCGACCATCCAGCCACCGAGCACCCCCAGGCAGCTGAACAGGGCCGCGAGCATCGGCACCGCGATCAGGCCGGCGAAGAAGCGCGGCGCCAGTACCCGGTGTTCCGGATTGACCGCCATCATCTCCAGCCCCGAGAGCTGCTCGGTGGCCTTCATCAGGCCGATCTCGGCGGTCAGTGCAGAACCCGCACGCCCGGCGAACAGCAGGGCGGTGAGCACCGGCCCCAGCTCGCGCACCAGCGAGGCGGCGACCATGAAGCCCAGCGCCGTCTCGCCACCGAAGCGCGACAGCACGTTGTATCCCTGCAGGGCCAGCACCATGCCCACGAACAGCCCGGCCACGCCGATGATGAGCAGCGTCAGCACCCCCACCGAGAACAACTGGTCCACCAGCAGGCGCGGGCGACGCAGAATCTCGATCAGCCCGCGAAACAGCGACAGCAGCAGCAGGTGCGCGCGCCCCAGCCGGGTCAGCGCCTGCAATCCCCAGGCCCCCAGATCCCCCAGCAGGTTCAGCATGCCGCCCCCTGCAACAGGTCGTCCGCCAGTGGCAGCGCCGGGTAGTGAAAGGGCACGGGCCCGTCGGGCAGGCCCTGGATGAACTGCCGGGTCCATTCGCCACCGCTCTCGGCCAGCTCGGCCGGGGAACCCGACTCGACCACCCGTCCGCCGGAAATGACGTACACCCTGTCCGCGATCTGCAGGGTCTCGGCCACGTCGTGCGAGACCAGGATGCTGGTCAGGTGCGCGGCATCGTTGAGCTGGCGGATCAACTGCACCAAGACCCCCATGGAGATGGGATCCTGGCCGGTAAACGGTTCGTCGTACATGATCATCATGGGATCGAGCGCGATGGCACGCGCCAGCGCCACGCGGCGTGCCATGCCGCCCGAGAGCTGGGCGGGCATCAGGTCGCGCGCACCGCGCAGGCCGACCGCCTCGAGCTTGAGCAGCACCAGTTTGCGGATCATGGACTCGGTCAGGCGCGTGTGTTCGCGCAGCGGAAAGGCGACATTGTCGAACACGCTCAGATCGGTGAGCAAGGCCCCGCTCTGGAACAGCATGCCCATGCGCATGCGCAGCCGATAGAGCTCGGCGGTGGACAGGGCATGGACGTTGTGCCCATCCACCTCGATGCTGCCCTCATCGGGCACCAGCTGGCCGCCGATCAACTTCAGCAGGGTGGTCTTGCCAGTGCCGGAAGGCCCCATGATGGCGGTGATGCCACCGCGCGGGATGTCGATGTCCAGGCCATCGAAGATCCAGCGCTCGCCCCGGCGAAAGCGCAGCCCGCGGATGCGCACCAGTGGTTCTTGCCGATTGTCTGCCGGAGACTGTTCCAAGGACACTTTCCCTCTGCCGTTTGCGATAGGCCCCTGTGGTGCACCCGCCACAATGGCTGGACGTTATATCAGAGGTTCCTGAACAAATGCTGAACCCGCATTCTGTTGAACCCACCCTGCCGGGTCAAGCAATGCCGAGCAGTTCCGCGAGGGTACGCAACTCGCCAAGCCGGGCCGGCGTCACGTCCTCGAGCACCAGTGCCCGGGCCTGTGCCGGCAACACCTGCAGGCGCCGACGCAGGCTGCGCAGGTCCTCGCCGGCAATACGCCAGCGCACCAGCTGCCGCCCGCCCGGGCCTCGCCATGCGTCCTCGCCGGTCGGCCGCCACACCGGCAGGCCCGCCGGGGGCTCATTGTCACTCTCAGCCAGCACCCCACCGAGATGGTCTCCAAACGCGGCCAGCCGCGCGTCGGCCGGATCGGCGCCGGCCGGCCACTCCAGCCAGAAGCGGAAGAAGGCCGGGGCATCCTCGCACCAGTCGGCGATCGTCTCGGCATCCAGCGCCAGCCAGTCGGCCGCCGGCAGCAACAGGCAACCCGCCTCGTTGGCATAATACGCAAAGCGCCAGTCTTCAGGCAGGTCCTCGGGAAACCAGGCATCCACCCATTCCGGGTGCGGCCAGCCCGCCATGCCCAGCAACAGGCGGGCGTCATCGGTATCATCGGTTTCCATATTCATATCGCACACCAGCAGTTCGAGATGGCCGATATCCTAACCTTCAAACGCCCCAAGGCCAGCGAACGCCACAAGGGCAAGAGCCTGTGCCGCCACGGCCATCACAAGTGGGTGGTGGACAAGGAGAGCGTGTTCGACAGCAAGCAGGGACGGCTGGTGACCCGCTACCGCTGCGCGCGCTGCGGCAAGATCCGCATCAAGGCCCTTTGAATGGCCGGTCTTGGACAGGCCCCCGCGCTTCGGCCAAAATGCGCCCCCGTATCATCCGTAGAGAGACCCCATGCTGCTAGCCTCCGGCGCCATCCTTGTCGGCTTCGTCGTGCTCATCTGGGGCGCGGACCGCTTCGTTATCGGCGCGGCTGCGCTGGCACGCAACCTGGGCGTCTCGCCACTGCTGATCGGGCTGACCGTGGTCGGCCTGGGCACCTCGGCACCGGAGATCCTGGTCTCCATCATGGCCGCCATGCAGGGCAACCCCGAGCTGGCAGTGGGCAATGCGGTCGGTTCGAACATCGCCAACATCGGCCTGATCCTGGGAGTGAGCGCCCTGGTCGCGCCACTCACGGTGAAGTCGCACGTGCTGTGGCGGGAGTACCCCCTGCTCGCCGGCGTCTCGCTGGCGGTCTACCTGATGCTCGCGGACGGGCATCTGGGACAGCTCGACGGCCTGCTGATGCTGACCGGGCTGGTCGGCGCCATGGTCTGGATCGTGCACCTGGGCCGGCAACGCGCCGCGGTGGAGCCGCTGGAAGACGAGTTCGCCGAGGAGATCCCCACCGACATGGGCACCGGCGCGGCTCTGGTCTGGACCTTCCTCGGTCTGCTGTTGCTGATCGCCAGCTCGCGCCTGCTGGTGTGGGGAGCGGTCGAGGTCGCCACCGCACTGGGGGTGAGCGACCTGGTGATCGGCCTGACCATCGTCGCCATTGGCACCAGCCTTCCGGAACTGGCCGCCAGCGTGGCCGCCACCCTCAAGGGCGAGGACGGCCTGGCGGTGGGCAACGTGATCGGCTCCAACCTGTTCAACATGCTCGCGGTGCTCAGCGTCCCCGGGCTGATCGCGCCGGCGGCGGTGAGCGCCTCGGTGCTCAGCCGCGACATGCCACTGATGCTGGCGCTGACCGCGGCACTCTTCTTCATGGGCCGGGGCGAGCACGGCCACGGCACCATCAACCGCCTGGAGGGTGGCCTGCTGCTGGCGGTTTTCCTCGCCTACCAGACCTGGCTGTATCTCTCCAGCCAGCCGACCCTTCCCGGAGCCTGAACCATGGTCAACGACAGTGAACGCATGATCGAACTCGGCCGCGAGGTGGTGGACATCGAGCGTAACGCGGTCGCCGCCCTGCACGAGCGCATCGGCGAGGCCTTCGCCCACGCCTGCGTACTGATGATGAACTGCGAGGGCCGGGTGGTGGTGACCGGCATGGGCAAATCCGGACACATCGGCAGCAAGATCGCGGCCACCCTGGCCAGCACCGGCACCCCCGCTTTCTTCGTGCACCCCGGCGAGGCCAGCCACGGCGACCTGGGCATGATCACCCCCGGCGACGTGGTGCTGGCGCTGTCCAATTCGGGCGAGACCGGCGAGGTGCTGACCATCCTGCCCCTGCTCAAGCGCATGGGCGTGCCGCTGATCGCACTCACCGGCAATGCCGGATCCACCCTGGCACGCGAAGCCGAGGTACACCTGGACGTGGGCGTCGAGAAGGAAGCCTGCCCGCTGGACCTGGCACCCACCGCCAGCACCACCGCCGCGCTGGTGATGGGCGACGCCCTGGCCATCGCCCTGTTGCAGGCGCGCGGCTTCACCCACGAGGACTTCGCCCTGTCACACCCCGGTGGCAGCCTGGGCAAGCGCCTGCTGCTGCGGGTCTCCGACCTGATGCACGAGGGCGAGCGCCTGCCGGTGGTGCGCGAGTCCGACCCGCTGCGCGAGGCCCTGCTGGAGATGACCGCCAAGGGCCTGGGCATGACCGCCATCCTCGACGCCAGCGACACCTTGATCGGCGTCTTCACCGACGGCGATCTGCGGCGCTGTTTCGATGCCCGCCACGACCTGCACGACGCGCGAGTGGGTGACGTCATGACCCGCGGCGGGGTGCGTATCCAGGCCGACCGCCTGGCTGCCGAGGCATTGAAACTCATGCAGGACCGCCAGATCAATGCCCTGCTGGTCGTCGACAGCGAAGACCGCCTGGTCGGCGCGCTCAACATGCACGATCTGCTGCGCGCGGGCGTGGTCTGAGACGAGGGAGGAAGCGAGATGCAGGACCTACAGGCACGAGCCCGCCAGATCGAACTGGTGATCTTCGACGTGGACGGGGTACTCACCGACGGCAGCCTGTTCCTGGGCGACGACGGCCAGGAATACAAGGCCTTCAATTCCAAGGACGGCCACGGCATGAAGATGCTGCAACAGGCCGGCGTGAAGATCGCCATCATCACCGGCCGCACCTCCGAGGTGGTGCGCATCCGCATGCAGAGCCTGGGGATAGAGCACGTCTTCCAGGGCATCGAGAACAAGCTCGAGGCCTACGAGGAACTGAAACGGCGCCTGCGGCTGGACGACGCACAGATCGCCTACGTCGGCGACGACGTGGTGGACTTGCCGGTGATGACCCGGGTCGGCCTGGCCATCTGTGTGGCCGACGGTCACGCCCTGGTGCGGCGGCATGCACACTGGACCACCAGCCACGCCGGTGGCCGCGGCGCCGCGCGCGAAGTCTGCGAGCTGCTGATGGACGCCCAGGGCAAGCTCGCCGCCGCCCTCGACGCCTACCTGGCCTGAGCCCATGCGCCACCCCCTGTTCGTGTGGACCCTGGTGGCGCTGCTCGCCGGCCTGAGCTGGTGGCTGGCCGAACGCCCCGCCCCCCCGCGCGAGCAGGCGACCGTGCACGCCGACGTACGCCGGGTGGACTATTACCTGCGCGAACTGGGCGTCACCACCATGGGCAGGGACGGCCGACCGGCACGCACCCTGCGCGCCGCCGAGCTGCGCCACTACAGTGACGACGACACCACCGGGGTGCGCACCCTCCGCCTCACCCTCCACTCGCGCGATGCCCCACCGTGGGAGATCCGCGCGGACACCGGCTGGGTCTCGGCGTCAGGCGACCTCGTCCTGCTCGACGGCGAGGTGCACATCACCCGCGAAGGGGCGGAAGGTGTCCGCCCGATGCGCATCGACACCCGCAACCTGCGCATCCAGCCGGAACAGGGCTATGCGGAGACCGACGAACGGGTTAGGGTACGCTCGAGGCGGGACCGACTGGATGCCAGCGGCATGCAGGCCTGGTTCCACCATCCGGCACGCATCAAGTTTCTAGCCGACGTAAAGGGATACTATGCGCCACCTTGAACACTTCCTGCTCGCCCTGCTGCTGACCTGGAGCAGCCTGAGTACGGCACTGGACAGCGACCGCCGCCAGCCTGTGGACCTGGCCGCCGACAGCGTGGACATCGACGAGGGCCGCCAGGTCGCCATCTACAAGGGCAACGTCGAACTGCGGCAGGGCAGCATGCACCTGCGCGCCGACCGCGTCACCATCCACCACCGCCAGCGCAAGCCCGACCGCATCGTCGCCGAGGGCCGGCCGGTGCGCTTCGAACAGGATACTGGTCGCGGTCGCATCAAGGCGCGCGCGCGCAAGGCCGAATACGTGGTGAACAGCGAGATCCTCTACCTCATCGGCGACGCGGTACTGGTACAGAACGGCAACACCATGAAGAGCGACCGCATCGTCTACGACCGGGTGAAACACAAGGTGCGGGCCGGCGCCGCCGCCAAGGGCAAGCAACGGGTGCGCATCACCATCCAGCCCGGCCAGTGAGCCCGTGTCCCGCCTCGCCGCCCAGGGCCTGATCAAGCGCTATCGCGGCCGCGACGTGGTCGCCGGCGCCTCGCTGCACCTCGATGCCGGCGAGGTGGTGGGCCTGCTCGGCCCCAACGGCGCGGGCAAGACCACCTGCTTCTACATGCTGGTGGGGCTGATCCCGCCGGACGCGGGCCAGGTGCTGCTCGGCGAACAGGAGGTCACCGATGCCCCCATGCACGCGCGGGCGCGCCTGGGCCTGGGCTACCTGGCACAGGAGCCCTCGGTGTTCCGCGGTCTGAGCGTGGCCGAGAACGTGCTCGCCATCCTCGAGTTGCGGCGCGAACTGGGCCGTGCGCAGCGGCGCGAGGAATGCGACCGCCTGCTGCACGAGTTCGGGCTGCGCCACCTTGCAGACAATCCGGCCGCCGGCCTGTCGGGAGGCGAGCGCCGGCGCCTGGAGATCGCCCGCGCGCTGGCCGCCGAGCCCCGTTTCCTGCTGCTCGACGAACCCTTCGCTGGCGTGGACCCTATCTCGGTGGTGGATATCCAGCGCATCATCGGCCAACTCAGCGAGGCCGGCATCGGCATCCTCATCACCGACCACAACGTGCGCGAAACCCTGGGTATCTGTCAGCGTGCCTACATCATGAACCGCGGCGCCATCCTCGCCCAGGGCGCCCCCGACGAGATCCTCGCCGACCCCGAGGTGCGCTCGGTGTACCTGGGCGAACACTTCCGCCTCTGAGAATCCTCCCAAACCGCCGGCGCCTGCTACGCTTGGGAGTCCAGGAACGGTGGAGACAGGGCCATGGTCGCGAATATCGGTGTCATCGGGCTCGGCGTGATGGGCAGCAACATCGCACTGAACATCGCCGATCATGGCTACCGGGTCGCGGTGTACAACCACCACGTGGAACGGGTACACCACTTCGTCGAGCAGGCCAGCCCCGGCGAACAGTTCATCGGCTGCGAAGACTACGCCGGGCTGTGCGCCACCCTGCACACACCGCGCCTGATCCTGATGATGGTCTACCGCCGGCCCGGTGGTAGACCAGGTAATCGAACAGCTGCTGCCGCACCTGCAACCCGGCGACGTGCTCATCGACGGCGGCAATTCCTTCTACCGCGACACCGAGCGACGCCTGGCCGAACTGGCCGCACACGACATCCGTTACGTTGGCATGGGCATCTCCGGCGGCGAGGAAGGTGCGCGTCACGGTCCATCCATCATGCCCGGCGGAGATGCCGAGGCCTGGCCGCTGATCCGTGACATCTTCCGCGCCATTGCCGCGCGCGCCGAGGACGGTGAACCCTGCTGCCGTTGGGTCGGCAGCGGCGGCGCCGGGCACTACGTGAAGATGGTGCACAACGGCATCGAATACGGCGACATGCAGCTGATCGCCGAGGCCTGGGACCTGCTGTACCGCGGGCTCGGGCTGGACACCGAACGTCTGGCCGCACTGTTCGCCGAGTGGAACCAGGGGCGGCTGTCCTCCTACCTGGTCGAGATCACCGCCGAGATCCTGCACGTGCGCGATCCCGACGGCACGCCGCGGGTATTGCGCATCCTCGACGACGCCGGGCAGAAGGGCACCGGGCGCTGGACCGTGACCGAGGCCCTGGAACTGGGCGTGCCGCTCACCCTGATCGCCGAGGCGGTATTCGCGCGCGCACTCTCTGCGCGCAAGGCCGAGCGCAAACGCGCCGCCGCGCTGCACGGGGCCGCCCCGGCGAGCTTCGAGGGCGACATCGAGGCGGCTATCGCAGCCATCGGTGATGCCCTGTATGCTGCCAAGATCGTCTCCTACGCCCAGGGCTTCATGCAGCTGCGCGACGCCTCCGAGAACCACAGCTGGAACCTGGCCTTCGGTGACATCGCCCTGCTGTGGCGTGCCGGGTGCATCATCCGCAGCCGTTTCCTGAACGATATCGCCGCTGCCTTCGCACACACCCCCGACCTGCCCAACCTGCTGTTCGACGACTTCTTCGGCCGTGCAGTGCAAGAGGCCGTCCCGGGCTGGCGCGAAACGGTACGCCTGGGCGTGCAGCTCGGCATCCCGCTACCCGCGCTGTCCGCCGCGCTCGCCTTCTACGACGGCTGGCGCAGCGAGAACCTGCCAGCCAACCTGTTGCAGGCCCAGCGCGACTACTTCGGTGCGCACAGCTACCGGCGCCTCGACCGCGAGGGCGTCTTCCATACGCACTGGACAACGGATGCACGCGAGGAATGTCTCGATGAGTGATGATTGCAGCCTGGTCATCTTCGGCGCCACCGGCAATCTGGCGCAGCGCAAGCTGTTCCCGGCGCTCTACCACCTGGACGCCTCGGGACTGCTGCCGGCCGGTCTGAAGATCCTGGGCAACGGACGCAGCGAACACAGCCGCGAGAGCTGGCAGCAACATGTGCGCGGCGCCCTCGAGGCGCACGCACGGGACCCGCTGGTCCCCGAGACCTGGCAACGTTTTGCATCGCGGCTGTACTACCTGCGCGGCGACCTTTCCGCGCCCGACACCTACCACCAGCTGGGGCAGACACTGCACGGCAGCGACTGGCCGGACAACCGGGTGTTCTACGTGGCCCTGCCACCGGCGCGCTATGGCAGCATCATCGAATCACTGGGCGAGGCCGAGCTGCTGAACGAGAACGACGGGCACTGGCGCCGGGTGGTGATCGAAAAGCCCTTCGGGGCCGACCTGGAGAGCGCGCGCAGCCTGCAAAGCAAGCTCTCGCGCTACCTGAACGAGCACCAGACCTACCGCATCGACCACTACATGGGCAAGGCGATGGTGCAGAACATCCTGGTCTCCCGTTTCGCCAACCTGCTGTTCGAGCCCCTGTGGAACCGCACCCACATCGAGCAGGTGCAGATCACCCGTACCGAGACCCTGGGCGTGGGCTCACGCGCCAGTTTCTACGAGCACACCGGGGCGCTGCGCGACATGCTGCAGAGCCACCTGATGCAACTGATGTCGCTGATCGCCATGGAACCGCCGGTATCCATGCACAGCGACGACCTGCGCGACGAAAAAGTGAAGGTGCTGAAATCCATTCGCCCCATCCATCCCTCGGCGGTCAACGCGTGCGCCTTCCGCGCCCAGTACACCACCGGCCGCAACGGCGGCGAGACCGTGCCTGGCTACCTGGAAGAGCCGGGCGTCGACCCCCACAGCGTCACCGAGACCTATGCCGCGCTCAAGCTCTACGTGGACAACTGGCGCTGGCGCGACGTGCCCTTCTACCTGCGCACCGGCAAGCGCATGGCCGAAGCGCTGTCCACCATCGCCATCAGCTTCCGCCAGCCACCCAAGCACTTCTTTCGCAGGGCGCACATCGAGCGCCCGCCGCCCAACTGGATGATCATGAGCATGTCGCCCGAGGAGTCACTGCGCATCGAGATCACGGTCAAGCGGCCAGGCATGACCATGTCCACCCGACAAATCAGCCTGGATGCTCCCTTCCGCTGCGAATACCATGCCCAGACCGGCGCCTACGAGGGCCTGCTGCTCGACGTGCTCGAGGGCGACAACTCGCTGTTCCTGCGCTACGACGAGGTGGAATGGGCCTGGCGGGTGGTCGATCCGGTGCTGCATGCCTGGGCCACCGAGCGCGACTACATCGCCAGCTACCCCGCAGGCAACTGGGAACCGGCCGAGGTGGGGCGTATCTTCGACCGACCGCATCACCACTGGCGCAATCATCTGGATCCCGAGTCATGACCACCTGGATCGGCTGCGAGGACGCGGACGCCCTGGCCACCGAGGCAGCGCGCCTGATCCGTGCCGCGGCGGCCGAAGCGATCGCCCGCCATGGGCACTTCCGGCTGGTACTGGCAGGCGGCACTACCCCGCTGGCCACCTATCGGCTGCTCACCGAACAACCCGAGGGGCTGGCCGACTGGCACCTGTACTACGGCGACGAGCGCTGCCTGCCGGCGGACGATCCACAACGCAACGCCAGCCTGGTCGCAGAGACCGGCCTGCCGACACACGCCAGTCGCCACCATCCCATTCCCGCCGAGGCCTGCCCCGAGGGCGCGGCTGTGCGTTACACCGCCACCATCACCCCTGCCCTGCCCTTCGACCTGGTGTTGCTGGGCATGGGCGAGGACGGCCACACTGCCAGCCTGTTCCCCGGTCACCATTGGCCCGACCAGCCGGTGATCCCGGTCGAGAACGCCCCCAAGCCACCGTCACGACGGGTCAGCCTGGGCCCCACCAGCCTGCGCGCCTGCCGGCAGATGCTGGTGCTGGTCAGCGGCGAGGGCAAGGAAGAGGCGCTACGCGCCTGGCGCGCCGGTGAAGACCTGCCGGTGACACGCGTCGCCGACCTGCCGCAGGCGCGGGTGCTGGTCGAGCGCAACCTGCTGGAGACCGCGCCATGAGCCGACTGGCCGCCGATGTCGGAGGCACCTGGACCCGTCTGGCGCTGCTCGACGGCGGGGAGACCCGTACCCGGCACTATCGCAATGCCGGCTTTTCCGACCTCTATCAGATCATCGAACGTTTCCTGCTCGACGAACAGGTGGCAGCGACCACCATCAAGTACATGGTACTGGCCCTGCCGGGCCCGGTGGGCGAGGCGCCGATGCACCTCACCAACCTCGGCTGGGTAGTGAAGCACGAGGGCCTGCACGCCTGCTGCCCACGGGCGCACATCCGCCTGCTCAACGACTTCCAGGGCGCCGCGGTGGGGGCACTGCACGCCAGTGAGGGACGCTGGCTCAACCCACATGCCGCGGCACCGGCAAGCCGGGGCCCGGCGGTGGTCACCGGCCCCGGGACCGGCCTGGGCCTGGCCTGGTACGCGGACATTACCGAGGCCGCGCTGCCCCGGGCCAGCGAAGGCGGGCATGCCGATTTCGCGCCGGCCGAAGCACGGCAGCGCGCCTTGCACGCCTGGCTGGCACAGCGCCATGGTCACGTCTCCTGGGAGCGGGTGCTGTCCGGGCCGGGACTGGGCGAACTGCATGCCTTTCTCGCCGCGGCAGAAGACCCTTTGCCCCCAGAGCAGGTCCAGCAACACGCCGAGACCGGCGATGCGACAAGCCGCGAGGCGATTGCACTGTTCCTGCGCATCCTCGGCAACTGGGTCAGCAACCTGGCCCTGCTGTTCCGTCCTGCGGCCGGGATCTGGCTGTGTGGCGGCGTGGTCCAGCACCTGGCACGCTGGTTTGCGGGCGATGCCTTCCTCGAAGGTTTCCTGGCCCGCGGGCGCATGCAGGCCGTGGCACGCGAGACCCCGGTACGCCTGGTCGAGCAGGCCGATGTCGGTCTCGCGGGGGTCATTCATCTGGCAAGAGGTCTGACGCCATGAAGGATGAGAACCAACAACAGAAACTCTATCGCTACTATGTCGAACCCCGCATGGTCAGCGATCTCACGCGCAACACCCTCGTGCTGGTGCTCGCCGGTGGCGTGGGCTCGCGCCTGAAGAACCTCACCAAGTGGCGCGCCAAGCCGGCGGTACCCTTCGGCGCCAAATACCGCATCATCGACTTCCCGCTGTCGAACTGCGTCAACTCCGGCCTGCGGCGCATCGGCGTGCTCACCCAGTACAAGTCGCACTCGCTGATCCGCCACCTGCAACGCGCCTGGAGCTTCATGCGCCCGGAGATCGGTGAGTTCGTGGAGATCATCCCCGCCCAGCAGCGCCTGCGCCAGGAGTGGTACCAGGGCACTGCCGACGCCATCTACCAGAACCTGGACATCATCTATCGGCACAACCCGAAATACGTGCTGGTACTCGGCGGCGACCACATCTACACCATGGACTACAGCCGCATGCTCCAGCATCACGTGAAACACCGCGCGGACCTCACCGTGGGCTGCATCGAGGTGCCGCTGAGCGAGGCCAGCGCCTTCGGCGTGATGTCGGTGGACGAGAACCTCGAGATCACCCGCTTCACCGAAAAGCCGGCACACCCCGAACCCATACCGCAACACCCTGACGTGGCGCTGGCCTCGATGGGGATCTATATCTTTTCCATGGGGTTCCTCGCCGACATCCTGATCCGCGACGCCGAGGAGCCGACATCCGAACACGACTTCAGCAAGGACATCATTCCCAAGGCGATCCGCGACGCACGCGCGGTGGCCTACCCCTTCGTGGACGAGCGTGGCCACCCTGCCTACTGGCGCGACGTGGGCTCCCTGTACTCCTACTGGAAGGCCAACATCGAGCTATGCGATATCGAACCGGAACTCAACCTGTACCGGCGCGACTGGCCTATCTGGACCTACCAGACACAGAGTCCGTCCGCCAAGTTCGCCTTCGACGACGAGGACCGGCGCGGCATGGCGGTGGACTCGCTGGTGGCCGGCGGCTGCATCATCTCGGGCGCCCTGGTGCGGCATTCGGTGATCTCCTTCAACACCACGATCGAGACCGGCAGCCTGATCGAGGACAGCGTGATCCTGCCCAAGGTGAGCATCGGCAGGAACTGCACCATCCGCCGAGCCATCATCGACAAGGGCACCCTGATCCCCGACGGCATGCAGATCGGCGTGGACCTCGAGAAGGACCGCCAGCGCTTCCTGGTCACCGAAGAGGGCATCGTGCTGGTCACTCCCGGACAGATGGGCCAGCGTCTGCACTTCGAGCGCGAGTGAGATGAGCACACCACGCCTGCGCTTCGTACTCTGCTGGCACATGCACCAGCCCTGGTACCGCGAGACCCTTGACGGCGACCACGCCCTGCCCTGGGTCTACCTGCATGCGCTCAAGGACTACAGCGACATGGCGGCACATCTCGAGGCGCACCCGGCAATGCGTGTGGTGGTCAACTTTACCCCGGTACTGCTCGAACAGCTCGCACACTATGCCGAGCGGCTGCGGGCCTGGCTGAACCACGGCAGCAGCATCCCCGACCCGCTGCTCGAACTGCTCGCCGGGCTGCGCCCCGTGCCCGAAGACCCGGACCAGCGCCGGGAGTTGCTGCGCTGTTGCCTGCGCGCCCACGCCCCGCGCATGATCGACCCCCACCCGGGATTCCGTGAGCTGCTTGTCCCCCTGGGCTATCCCGAGATCCCCGAGGACGACCTCCCCCTCCTGGACTACCTCGACGACCAGTATTTCATCGATCTGCTGGTGTGGTATCACCTGGCCTGGCTGGGCCATTCCCTGCGCGCACATCCCACCGTACAAGGTCTGATGCACAAGGCCCGCCTTTTCGATCTCGCCGACCGGCGTGCCCTGCTGTCCCTGTTCGCCGAGATCATCGAGGGCCTGCCCGGCCGCTACCGTACGCTGGCCGAGAGCGGGCAGATCGAACTGTCGGCCACCCCCTGGAGCCACCCCATCGTGCCGTTGCTGCTCGACTTCGAGAGTGCGCACTGTGCCCTGCCTGGCTGCTCACTGCCCGTACACCCCGGCTACCCCGGCGGCGAGGCGCGCGCGGAATGGCAACTCGCGCACGGCCTGGCGGTGTTCGAACGCTTCTTCGGCCGCCGCCCGCAGGGGGTCTGGCTCTCCGAGGGCAGCGTCAGCGAGCAGGCAGTGGCACTGCTCGCCCGCTTCGGTATCACCTGGACTGCTTCGGGCGAGGGGGTATGGCACAACAGCCGGCGCCTCTCGGGACTGCCCCATGACACTCCCGAGGCGCGCCACGCCCTGTTCGTGCCGCACCGCATGCCCCAGGAGACCACCCGCCTGTTCTTCCGCGACGACGGCCTGTCCGACCGCATCGGCTTCGAGTACCAGCACTGGAACAACGAAGATGCGGTGACCGATTTTCTCCATCACCTGCACAACATCCGCAACTACCTGGGAAAGCACGCGGGCGAACGGGTGGTGAGCGTGATCCTCGACGGCGAGAACGCCTGGGAATACTACCCCGACAACGCCTGGCACTTCCTCGGCGAGCTGTACCAGCGCCTGGCCACCGACCCGCTGATCGAGGTCACCACCTTCGGCGAAGCACAAAGCCAGGTGCCGGAGCTGGAGCTGCCGCGGCTGTGCGCCGGCAGCTGGGTGCACGGCTCCTTCTCCACCTGGATCGGCGAGCCCGCCAAGAACCGTGCCTGGGACCTGCTGGTGGAGGCCAAGCGTGCCTACGACGAAGTGCTCGCCAGCGGCCGGCTCGATACCCACCGCCGGCTCGATACCCACCGCCGGCTCGATACCCACCGCCGGCTCGAGGCCGGCCTGCAACTGGCCGTGTGCGAGGGCTCGGACTGGTTCTGGTGGTTCAGCGACGACAACCCGGCCGACAGCGTGCAGTCCTTCGACCGCCTCTATCGACAGCAACTGGCACACCTCTACGAACTGCTCGGCAAGCCGCCCCCCGATGCGCTGGCCCGCCCGCTCGCCCATGGTGGCGGTCACGCGGCCAACGCCGGCACCATGCGCCGCGCGCCATGAATGAGCGCACAGGCGAACACCAGGCCGGGATCCTGCTGCACCCCACCTCGCTACCTTCCGGGCGGCTGGACGGTGACGTGGAGCGCTGGCTGGACTGCCTGTGCCGCGCTGGCGCCCGGGTCTGGCAGATGCTCCCGCCGGGCATCCCCGATACCACCGGCTCGCCCTACCAGAGCTGTTCGGCATTCGCCGCAAACCCGGCACTGCTCGCACCCGATCCCACCCTGCCGCTGGCCGAGTTGACCCGCGAAGACTTTGTGGCGCGCGAACGCGACTGGCTGATCGACTTTGCGCGCTTTCGCGTGCTCAAGCAACGTCACGACCAGCGCCCCTGGCAGGACTGGGCGGCCCCGCTGCGCGACCGAGAACCGGCAGCGCTGGCTCGCCTCGACCAGGAGGCACAGGCCGAGATCGACCGCGAGATCGACTGCCAACACCTGCCGCAACGGCGCTGGCTGGCGATCCGTGCCGAATGCGCACGCCGTGGCCTGCACCTGTTCGGCGACCTGCCACTGTTCGTGGCTCTGGACAGCGCCGAAGTCTGGGCGGCACGCGAACTGTTCCTGCTCGACGAGCACGGCCAGCCGATCTATGTGGCCGGCGTCCCGCCGGACTATTTTTCCGAGATCGGGCAACGCTGGGGCAACCCGCACTACGACTGGCAGGCCATGCAGGCCGACGGCTTCCGCTGGTGGCGGCGACGCCTGCGCCGCACCCTGGACTGGTTCGACCTGGTACGCCTGGATCATTTTCGCGGCCTGGTGGCGAGCTGGATGATCCCGGCCGACAGCGCCACCGCCGCCGAGGGTTTCTGGCAACCGGTACCCGGCGCCGCCCTGCTCGAGGCCCTGCACGGCGAGTTCCCCGAGCTGCCGCTGGTCGCCGAGGACCTGGGCATCATCACCCCCGAGGTACTCACCTTGCGCCAGCGCTTCGAGCTGCCCGGCATGGCGGTGCTGCAGTTCGCCTTCGACGGCCACGAGGACAATCCGCACAAACCCGCCAATATCGGGCCGGATACCGTGGTCTATACCGGTACCCACGACAACGACACGGTTCACGGCTGGTTCGCGGCACAGGACCCGGCTACTCGGGAGTTCGTCTATCACCTGCTCGGCGGGCAGGCCGAGGATGACGTGGCAGACCTGCTGATCCAGGCCGCGCTGGCGAGCCGCGCCTGGCTGGCGGTGCTGCCACTGCAAGACCTGCTGCGCATGGGCAGCGAGGCACGCATGAACACCCCCGGCACCACCGAGGGCAACTGGCGCTGGCGCGTCACCTGGGAACAAATCGATCCGGCACGTCTGGACTGGCTGCGCGGGCGCCTGCGCGAGACGGGACGCGACCATGAGTGTTGAAACCCTGCTCGAACGCCTGCACCAGGGCCACCTGCACGACCCCTTCCTGGTGCTGGGCCGGCACCGGGACGCCAAGGGCGAGGTAGTCCGCGCCTTCCTCCCGCAGGCCCGCCAGGCCTGGCTGGACGAACTGGGGCAAATGGAACGTGTCAGCGCGGACGGCCTGTTCGAATACCGCCTGAGCCCGGCACAGGCCACACAGTTGCCGCCCCATTACCACATCGCCTGGAGCGAACCGGGCGACGATCGCCGGCACCGGGTCGTCAGCCCCTGGAGCTTCGGTCCGCAGCTCGGCGACGGCGACCTGCACCTGTTCGGCGAAGGGCGCCACCACCATGCCTATCGCTTCCTCGGCGCGCGCCCCTGGCGCATCGACGACATCGACGGCGTGCTGTTCGCGGTCTGGGCGCCGGGGGCACGACGGGTCAGCGTGGTCGGCGACTTCAACGGCTGGCACGGCCTGCGTCACCCCATGCGCCTGCGCGGCGACGGCGGTGTGTGGGAGTTGTTCGTGCCCGGCCTGCACCCCGGCGATCCCTACAAGTACGAGATCCTGGGGCCGGCCGGCCAGCTGGTGCTCAAGGCCGATCCCTATGCGCGCCGCACCGGTCTGCGCCCCGAGACCGTCAGCCGGGTGCCCGACGACACGCCCTTCGCCTGGTCCGACCACGACTGGTTGCTCGCGCGCGAACGCTGGGACTGGCAACACCAGCCAATGTCCATCTACGAGCTGCACCTGGGCTCCTGGCAGCGGCGTGCCGACGGCGGCTTCCTGAACTACCGCGAGATTGCCAAGCGCCTGGTGCCCTATGTACGCGACCTGGGCTTCACCCACGTCGAACTGCTGCCGGTCATGGAGCACCCGCTGGACGAGTCCTGGGGCTACCAGGTCACCGGCTTCTACGCGCCCACCGCCCGCTATGGCGAGCCGGACGACCTGCGCTGGCTGATCGACCACTGCCATCGCCACGGCATCGGCGTCATCCTCGACTGGGTGCCGGGCCACTTCCCGCGCGACGAGTTTGCCCTGGCGCGCTTCCTCGGCGAACCGTTGTACGAACACCCCGACCCGCGCCGCGGCGAACACCGCGACTGGGGCACCCTGATCTTCGACTACGGGCGCAACGAGGTGCGCAATTTCCTGCTTGCCAACGCGGTGTACTGGCTGGAGGAGTTCCACGCCGACGGCCTGCGCGTGGACGCGGTCGCCTCCATGCTCTATCTCGACTATTCGCGCGAACCCGGCGACTGGCTGCCCAACATCCACGGCGGGCGCGAGAACCTGGATGCCATCGCCTTCCTGCGCGAGACCAACGAGGTGCTGCACGGGCGTTTTCCGGGGGCACTGAGCATCGCCGAGGAATCCACCGCCTGGCCCATGGTCTCACGCCCCACCTGGATGGGCGGCCTCGGTTTCAGCATGAAATGGAACATGGGCTGGATGAACGACACCCTGAGCTATTTCCGCGAAGACCCGCTGCACCGCAAGCATCACCACGGCCGGCTGACCTTCGGGCAGCTCTACGCCTACCACGAGAATTTCGTGCTGCCGCTGTCGCACGACGAGGTAGTGCACATGAAGGGCAGTCTGCTCGGCAAGATGCCGGGAGACGACTGGCAACAGTTCGCCAACCTGCGCCTGCTGCTGTGCTGGCAGTTCGCCCACCCCGGCAAGCAGCTCCTGTTCATGGGCGGCGAATTCGCCCAGCGCGTCGAATGGAGCGAGGCGCGCGAACTGGACTGGCACCTGCTGGAACACGACGCACACCGCGGCACCCAGGCCCTGGTGCGCGACCTCAACCGGCTGCACGCCCAGTATCCCGCCCTGCACCGCCATGACTTCGAGTCCGAGGGCTTCACCTGGCTGGACTGCGAGGACGCCAACCATTCCGTGCTGGCCTTCACCCGAGAGGGCGACGGCCAGGTACTGGTGTGCGTGCTCAACTTCACCCCGGTTCTGCGCGAGGGTTACCGGGTGCCCCTGCCCGGCCCCGGGCAGTATCATGAGATCTTCAATTCCGACTCGGCCCACTACGGTGGCACCAACTGCGGCAACGAGCCGGTGGCGGCGGAACCCCTGCCCTGGCGCGGGCAGGACTGGTCCGCGGCATTGACCCTGCCGCCGCTGGGCATGCTGATCCTCGAACCCGAACCCGAACCCTGAGGGAGACGCACCATGCCAGCCACCATGACCCGCTCCGCCCGCCCCCTCCGGGTACTGTATGCCGCCAGCGAGGCCTGGCCGTTGATCAAGACCGGCGGCCTGGGCGACGTGGCGCACGCCTTGCCCAACGCCCTGCACACCCTGGGGGCGGACCTGCGCCTGGTACTGCCCGCCTACCGCGAGGTGCTGCGCCAGGTCGAGGACCTGCAGATCCTCGGCTGGCTGGACCTGGGTGACGGCAGCGAAGCACGCATCGTGCAGGCCTGGCACCCGGCCTTCGAGATGCCCCTTTGGCTGGTGGACATCGGCGAGTTGTTCGACCGCGAAGGCAACCCCTATGTCGACCCCGACGGCCACGACTGGCCCGACAACCCGCAACGCTTCACCCGCTTCTCACGCGCCGTGGCGCTGCTCGGCGTGGATACCCTGGAAACCGGCTGGCGACCCGACATCGTGCATGCCAACGACTGGCAGACCGGTCCCGTGGCCGCCTTCCTGCACGAGATGCCGCAGGCGCCGCGCAGCCTCTATACCATCCACAACATTGCCTACGATGGCCAGTTCGACCATGCCACCTTCGAGGCCTTGCATCTGCCTGCCAGGTGGTGGTCCATCGACGGCGCCGAGTTCCATGGCCGCTTCTCGCCCATGAAGGCCGGGCTGATGTTCTCCGACCGCATCAACACGGTCAGCCCCACCTATGCGCGCGAAATCCAGACACCTGAACATGGCTACGGTTATGCTGGCATACTGCAGCATCTGCGGCACAAGCTCAGCGGCATCCTCAACGGCATCGACACCCGGGTATGGGACCCGGCGAACGACCCGCACATCGCCGCCAACTACGATTGCGACAGCGACCTGGAGGAGGTCCGCCACCTCAACCGCAAGGCACTGCTCGAAGCCCTGGGCGCAGAACCCCAGGCCGCGGCCGCCCGCGCACCGGTGATCGGTTTCGTCGGCCGCCTGGTCCACCAGAAGGGCATCGACCTGCTGATCGAGGCAATCCCCAAACTGGTGCGCCAGACCACTGTGCGCTTCGCCATCGTGGGCAGCGGCGAACGGCGCTACCAGGCTCGCCTGGAACAGCTCCGCCAGCGCCTCCCGGCTCGGGTGTTCTGCTACATCGGCTATTCCGAGCCCCTGGCCCACCAGCTCGAGGCCGGCGCGGACATCTTTGCCATGCCCTCGCGCTACGAACCCTGCGGGCTGAACCAGCTCTACAGCCTGCGCTACGGCACCCCGCCGGTGGTGCGCCGCACCGGCGGCCTGGCCGACACCGTGGAACATGCCAGCCCCCGCGCCCTGGCTGACGGCAGCGCTACCGGCTTCGTGTTCGATGCCCCCACCGCCCCGGCCCTGGCACAGGCCCTGCGCCAGGCCTTGCGCACACGCCAGGATCCGGTCCTCTGGCGTCAGCTGCAATGCGCTGGCATGCAGCGCCCGCTGGGCTGGGAACAGAGTGCGCGACGCTATCTCGAACTGTACCGAACCATCCTGCAGGACAAACGACCATGAACAACGAACTGGGTGAAGAACTCTGCCTGCTGCAACCGATCGACCCGCTGCCAGCCGACGCCGACACCATTGCGCAGGATTTCCGGCGCTATCTCGACTATCACCTGGGCCGCTTTCTCGGCTGCGACACGGTATACCTGTACCACGCCCTGGCCTATGTCACGCGCGATCACCTGATGGCCGACTGGCGCAATACCTGGTTACACTACCAGGACCCCCAACTGCGGCGCGCCCACTACCTGTCGATGGAATATCTCATCGGCCGCTCGCTGGGCAACAACCTGCTCAATTGCGAACTGGCCGAACCGATGCGCGAGGCCATGGAACGCTTCTCCATCCGTCTCGAGGACGTGGAGGCCAAGGAGCCCGACGCCGGCCTGGGAAACGGCGGCCTGGGCCGACTGGCCGCCTGCTTCCTCGACAGTTGCGCCACCCTCGGCCTGCCGGTGATCGGCTACGGCCTGCGCTACGAATACGGCATGTTCCACCAGCACATCGAGAACGGGCACCAGGTCGAGGACCCCGACCACTGGCTGCGCGACGGCCATCCCTGGGAAATCGAGCGTCCCGAGTTCGCGCAAACGGTGCACTTCGGCGGACGGGTGGAACACTTCACCGACGCGCAGGGCCACGAGGGCGCGCGCTGGACGGACACCGAGGACGTGGTGGCCGTGCCCTACGACATCCCCATCGCCGGCTATCGCAACAAGGTGGTCAACACCCTGCGCCTGTGGAACGCCTCGGCCACCAGCGAATTCAACCTGATGGAATTCAATGCCGGCGACTATGCCGAGGCGGTGGCGCTGAAGAACCAGGCCGAAAACATCACCATGGTGCTCTACCCCAACGACGCCACCGAGAACGGGAAGGAGCTGCGCCTGCGCCAGCAGTACTTCCTCACCTCGGCCAGCCTGCAGGATGTGCTGCGCCAGTGGGACGGGCGGCCGATCGAGGATTTCGCGAAGTTCAACGTCTTCCAGCTCAACGACACCCATCCCAGCATCGCGGTGGCCGAGCTGATGCGCCTGCTGGTGGACGAGAAGCGCCTGCCCTGGGAGCAGGCCTGGGAGATCAGCCGCTCGTGCATGGCCTATACCAACCACACCCTGCTGCCCGAGGCGCTGGAGCGCTGGCCGGTGAACCTGTTCGAGTCGCTGCTGCCACGCCTGCTGGAGATCATCTACCGCATCAATGCCGAGTTCCTGGCCGAGGTGCGCGCGCGCTGGCCAGGCGACATGGAGCGGGTCCGCCGGATGTCCCTGATCGAAGAAGGTCCGGTGCGCCAGGTGCGCATGGCCTGGCTGGCCATCGTCGGCAGCTTCTCGATCAACGGCGTGGCCGAACTGCACTCCTCGCTGCTGCGCCAGGGCCTGTTCCGCGACTTCTACGAGATGTGGCCCGAGCGCTTCAACAACAAGACCAACGGTGTCACCCCGCGGCGCTGGCTGGCGCATGCCAACCCCCACCTGGCCGGCCTGCTCACCGACACCCTGGGCGACGGCTGGCAGGCCGATCTCGCACGCCTGGAAGGCCTGCGCCCCCTGGCTGACGACGCCGGCTTCCGCGAACGCTGGTGCGAGATCCGTCACTACAACAAGCAGCGCCTGGCCGACCTGGTCGCACACTACGCGGGCGTGCGCTTCGACCCCTCGGCGCTGTTCGACGTGCAGGTCAAGCGCATCCACGAGTACAAGCGGCAACTGCTCAACATCCTGCACATCATCCACCTGTACAACTGTATCCATTCCGGTGACGAGGAGCGGGTGCCGCGTTGCGTGCTGATCGGCGGCAAGGCCGCACCCGGTTACGTGCGCGCCAAGGAGATCGTCAAGCTGGCCAACAACGTGGCCGCGGTGGTCAACAGCGACCCGCTGGTGGGCGAGCGCCTGAAGGTGGCCTTCATCCCCAACTACAACGTCTCCAAGATGGAGGTGATCTGCACCGGCACCGACCTGTCAGAGCAGATCTCCACCGCAAGCAAGGAGGCATCGGGCACCGGCAACATGAAATTCATGATGAACGGCGCGGTGACCATCGGCACCTACGATGGAGCCAACATCGAGATCCTGCAGGCGGTGGGCGAGGACAACTTCTTCCTGTTCGGCCTGCACGCCGACGAAGTGGCCGCGTTGCGCCCCCAGTACGAGCCCCAGCAGTACATCGATGCCGACCCCGACCTGGCCGCGGTGCTGCAACTGCTCGAGAGCGGCCATTTCAATGCCGTGGAACCCGGCATCTTCGACGGCCTGATCGGTTCGCTGAAGAGCCCGCACGACCCCTGGATGACACTGGCCGACTTCCGCAGCTACATCGATACCCAGCAGCGGGTGGAGCAGGCCTGGCACGACACCGAGCGCTGGAGTCGCATGAGCATCCTCAATACCGCGGCCAGCGGCATGTTCTCCACCGACCGCACCATCGCCGAGTACAATGCCGAGATCTGGCGTCTGAAGGCCATCGGTTGAGACCGGATTCACCGTGCGGGAATGTTTTGCACCAGATCAGCCCACCCCGGGCTCGCGGCGGTACAATTGGACTCAGCGTCAATATTGCACCCGGGCGCAATATTGGAGCTAGAATGAACATAAAAGCCACAGGCGCAGTATCCATTGGCAGTTTCAGCTGAATGAAACCCACGCTTCAACTCCGCATTGGTCAGCACCTGACCATGACCCCGCAACTGCAGCAGGCGATAAAGCTGCTGCAGTTGTCTACACTGGACCTGAAGCAGGAGATCCAGGAGGCGCTCGAGTCCAACCTGATGCTCGAGACCGAGGAGGAAGGCGCACAGAAGGAATCCGCCGATTCCATGCCCGAGGCTCTCGAATCCGCGGCGGGCGACAGTCCGGCCAACGACATCAACAACGAGCGGGAGATCCAGATCGAGACCGCCACCATCCCCGAGGAACTGCCGGCCGATACCAGCTGGGACGACCTTTACGACAACATCACCCTGCCGACCACGAGTAACGTCAACGACATGCTAGCCCAGCGCAGCGCCGACGAGTCGCTGCACGATCACCTCACCTGGCAGATGGAGTTGACCCACTTCAGCCCGCTGGATCTGCGTATCGCCGAGCCCATCATCGACAGCATCGGTGACGACGGCTACCTGCACGCCAGCCTGGAAGACATCGCCGCCAGCGTCCCCGACGCCAGTCCCGGGCTGGACGAGGTGGAGGCCGTGCTGCACCGCATCCAGGCCTTCGACCCGCCAGGCGTGGGCGCGCGCGACCCGCGCGAGGCCCTGCTCATCCAGGCGCGCCAGCTCAGTGACGAATACGATTCGCGCGAACTGGCGCTCGAAATCCTCGAACACCACTTCAAGCTGCTCACCGAGGGTCGCCAGGAAGTCCTGCTGCGCAAGCTCAAGGTCTCGCCCGAGGAGCTGGCCGAGGCGGTAGCCCTCATCCGCTCGCTCAACCCGCACCCGGGCAGCGCCATTCCCGGTCCGCCCCCCACCTACGTGGAACCGGACGTGTTCGTGTTCAAGCGCGAGGGACGCTGGATGGAGGAACTCAACCCCGACGCTTCGCCGCGCCTGCGCGTCAACCCCACCTATGCCGCGATGATCCGTCGCGCCGACAACAGCGACGACAATATCGTGCTCAAGAACCACCTGCAGGAGGCGCGCTGGTTCATCAAGAGCCTGCAGAGCCGCAACGAGACCCTGCTCAAGGTGGCGCGCGCCATCGTCGAGCACCAGCAGGCGTTCTTCGAGTACGGCGAAGAAGCCATGAAGCCGCTGGTGTTGCGCGACATCGCCGAAAAGGTCGAGATGCACGAATCGACCATCTCGCGGGTCACCACCCAGAAATACATGTACACCCCGCGCGGCACCCTGGAGTTCAAGTACTTCTTCTCCAGCCACGTGAGTACCGACAGCGGCGGCGAGGCCTCGGCCACTGCCATTCGCGCGGTCATCAAGAAGCTGATCGCCGCCGAGCCACCGGGCAAGCCGTTGTCGGACAACAAGATCGCCAACCTGCTGGCCGAACAGGACATCAAGGTGGCACGGCGCACCGTCGCCAAGTATCGGGAGTCGATGGGCATTCCCCCGTCGAACGAACGCAAGCGCCTGGCCTAGGCGCCTCAACAAAGGAGAGGAACATGCAACTGAACCTGACCGGTCACCATGTCGATATCACCGACTCCATGCGCAACTATGTCAACGAAAAACTGGCGAGACTCACCCGCCACTTCGACCATGTGACCAATGTGCACGTGATCCTCAGTGTGGAAAAGCTGGAACAGAAGGCCGAGGCCACCCTGCACGTGTCGGGCAACGACATCTTTGCCGAGGCCGTCAACGAAGACATGTACGCCGCCATCGACGCCCTGGTGGACAAGCTCGACCGACAGGTGATCAAGCACAAGGAAAAGCTCAAGAGCCACCGCAGCAACGGCCAGCAGCCGCCCCTGGAGGCCACCGAGATTCCGAACTGACGACGAGACACCACGCGGACGGTCAGCCCATGCCCACCACGGACATCCTCGGCATCGAGTCCATACGCCTGGACGACACCTCGCCGAGCAAGAAACGGGTGCTCGAGCAGGCGGCGCACCTGCTCGCACCCCACGACGCGGAACTGAGCGAACGCATCTTCGGGCGCCTGCTCGAACGCGAACGCCTGGGCAGTACCGGGCTGGCCGGCGGCGTGGCCCTGCCGCACGCACGCATGCCCGACATCACCCAGACCCGCGGCGCATTCCTGCGGCTGGCCTCCCCGGTGGACTTCGACAGCTTCGACGGCCGCCCGGTAGACCTGGTGTTCGCACTGCTGGTCCCCGAGGAGGCCACCGAGGCCCACCTGCAACTGCTGGCCGAACTGGCCCGCACCTTCAACGACCCGACCTTGCGCGCCCAGTTGCGGCGCGCCACCCCCGCGCAGGCGCTCGACCTGCTGACCCGCCGCCTCGCCCACGAGGCCGCATAAGGTCCGCGTCCGCGATCTCTACGAGGCGCTGCGCGACAAGCTGCGGCTGCAACTGATCGCAGGAGAACCCGGACTCGACCGCGCCCTGCTGGACGATACCCTGGACCCCGCCAGCTACCTGGTGGCCGGGCCGCTGAGCGACATCCACCCCAACCGTATACAGGTCATCGGTCACGCCGAGCAACGATATCTCGAAGCCCTGGGAGACGACCGCGAGCCGATGCTCGAGCGCCTGTTCCACAGTCCCACCCGGGTGGTGGTGCTGGTCGACGGGCTATCGGCGGACCCAATCCTGCTCGCACATGCCGAACAGGCCGGGGTGGTGGTGCTGGCCAGCCCGCTGTCGATACGCACCGTGCTCGACCATCTCCAGTATTTCGCCACCCTGCGCCTGTCGGACAAGACCACCCTGCACGGCGTGTTCATGGAAGTACTGGGCATGGGCGTGCTGATCACCGGCGACCCGGCGGTGGGCAAGAGCGAACTGGCACTGGAACTGGTCAGCCGCGGCAACCGCCTGGTCGCCGATGACGCCCCGGAGTTCACCCGCATCGCGCCAGACATCATCAGTGGCAGCTGCCCCCCCTGCTGCGCGATTTCCTCGAAGTTCGCGGCCTGGGCGTGCTCAACATCCGCGCCATGTTCGGCGACAACGCCATCAAGCACGACAAGTACCTGCGCCTGATCGTGCACCTGCAACCCATGACCGATCAGGAACTGGCCACCATGGAGCGGCTGGCTGCCCGCCAGGAGATCCGCGAGGTGCTCGGCGTACCCATCCCGCAGGTCACCATCCCGGACGCAACCTGGCCATCCTGGTGGAGGCTGCGGTGCGCGCTCACCTGCTGGCCCTGCAAGGCTACGATGCCACCGAGGAATTCATCGAGCGCCAGCAGCAGGCCCTGACCAACGCCGACTGATCGCGCCTGCCGGATGTTTCACCGGCACCGAACCCCTATAATCTCCACCATGAGCGCCAGCACCCCCAAGCTGATCGTTGTCTCGGGCCTGTCGGGCTCGGGCAAGAACATCGCGCTCAACGTACTGGAAGATGCCGGCTACAACTGCATCGACAACCTGCCGCTGCACCTGTTCGAGACCCTGGCGCACGACATGGTGCGCCAGGAAGGCCGGCTTCCGCCGCTCACCGCGGTGGGGATCGACGCACGCAGCCCGTGCCGGCAACTGATGGCCCTGCCGCGGCTGCTCGCCGACCTGCGCGAGAACGGCATCGTCTGCGAGCTCGTGTTTCTCGAGGCCGACAACGAGATCCTCATCCAACGCTTCAGCGAGACCCGTCGCCGCCACCCACTGAGCAACGAATACGACGACCTGGAAGGCGCCATCGAAAAGGAGCGGCAACTGCTCGCTCCATTGCGCGAGGCCGCCGATCTGAGGGTCGACACCAGCCGCACCACCCTGCACCAGCTGCGCGACATCATCCGTGCGCGGGTCGCCAAACGCCCGGCCGGCGCACTGTCGATCCTGCTCAAGTCCTTCGGCTTCAAACACGGTCTGCCACGCAATGCCAATTTCGTGTTCGACGTACGCTGCCTGCCCAATCCCCACTGGCATCCGGAGCTGCGTCCGCTCACCGGTCGTGATCCGGCGGTAGCCACCTTTCTCGAGGAGAGCCCCGAGGTCGATCGCATGTTCTACGACATCAACGACTTCATCCAGCGCTGGATCCCCAGCTTCGAGGCCGAAGGCCGTGCCTACCTGACCATCGCCATCGGCTGCACCGGCGGCCAGCACCGTTCGGTGTACTTGGTCGAACGGCTCTGTCGCAGCCTGGAAAAGCTGGGCCGCCACGTACAGTGCCGGCATCGGGAACTGGCATGAGCACCGGCATCCTCCTCATCACCCACCCCGGGATCGGCAACGCCATGCTTTCCAGCGCACGCCGCATCCTGCCCGACTGCCCATTGCGCATCCGCTGTCTCGAGGTGCCCAACGATGCGGCCCCCGAACGCCTGCAACGCGAGGCCGCCGATCTGCTCGCCCGCCTCGACCAGGGCGAGGGCGTGCTGATCCTCACCGACATCTTCGGCGCCACTCCCAACAATATCGCGCGCCGCCTGGCCGAGCCCGGTCGGGTGAGCGTGCTCGCCGGCCTCAGCCTGCCCATGCTGGTACGCCTGTTCAACTACCCCAACGAAGACCTCAACGGCCTGTGCGAAGCCGCCATCCAGGGCGCGATGCGCGGTATCGGCCAATACAATGGAGCCTGACATGCTGGAGAAGGAAGTGACCATCCCCAACAAGCTTGGCCTGCACGCGCGTGCCGCGGCCAAGCTGGTCAACGTGGCCAGTGCGCACGCCGCCGAAGTGACGCTGCTCAAGGACGGACAGGAGGTCAACGGCAAGAGCATCATGGGCGTGATGATGCTGGCCGCCAGCCAGGGTACCACCATCCACCTGCGTACCAGCGGCCCGGACGAGCAGGCGGCCATGGACGCCCTGCTGGCCCTGATCGCCGATCGCTTCGGGGAGGCCGAGTGATCGTCGGCTGCGTCGGCATCGGCGTCGGCGCCGGCGCACGCATCGCCATCGGCGAGGCCTTCGTCCTGTGTCGCGGACCGATCTGCGTCTCCCCGGCCTGGGTCCGCCCGCACCAGGTCGAAGACGAGGTCCGGCGCTTCGAGGCAGCTGTCGGGATTGCCTCGCAGCAGCTCCAGGCGATCCGCGACGAGATCCCCCCGGATACCCCGGGTGAGATCAGCGAATTCATCGACAGCCACCTGCTGATGATCGAGGACCGTGCCCTGAGCTCCGGCGTGGCCAGCCTGATCCGCCAGCGCCTGGCCAGCGCCGAATGGGCCCTGCAACAACACTGTGACGCCCTGGTCGAGGTGTTCGAGCAGATGCAGGACGCCTATCTGCGCACCCGGCGCGACGACCTGATCCACGTGGTGCAACGCATCCTGAAGGTGTTGACGGCGCGCCACGACAGCGAGCCCGACGACCTGCAGGGACAGATCGTGCTCGCCGAGGACCTGTCGCCGGCCGACGTCATCCTGCTGCACAACCGGCAGGTGGCGGGCTTCGTCACCGAGCACGGCGGCCCCATGTCACATACCGCCATCCTCGCGCGCAGTCTGGGCATCCCCGCAGTGATCGGCGCGCACGGCGCCGGCGCCTGCCTGAAACATGGCGAACTGCTGGTACTGGACACCGACAACGGCTGCGTGCTGCCCAACTGCGACCCGGCCCTGATCAGCCATTTCCAGGACCGGCGCGAATACGATTTCCAGCGCACCGCCCTGCTGCGCCAGGAGAGCCACCGCCCCGCCACGACCCGCGACGGCCTGCACGTGCGCTTGCTGGCCAACATCGAACTGGCCGGCGACGTTGCCGAAGCGGTGCGCAACGGCGCCGACGGCATCGGCCTGTACCGCACCGAATTCCTGTTCATGAACCGCAACGACCTGCCCGACGAGGAAGAACACTTCGCTGCCTACCGCGAGGTGATCGAGGGCATGCCCGAACGCGCGATCGTGATCCGCACCCTGGACCTTGGCGCCGACAAGCCGCTCGCCGGCACCCGCGACGGCGAAAGCGGCAGCAACCCCGCGCTGGGCCTGCGCGCCATCCGCCTGTGCCTCAAGGAACCGGAACTGTTCAAGCCCCAGCTGCGCGCCATCCTGCGTGCCTCGGCGCTCGGCGATGTGAGCATCATGCTGCCCATGCTCACCAACCTGTGGGAAGTGGAGCAGACCCACAAACTGATCCGCCACTGCATGCACGAGCTCGATATCGAGGGCACACCCTACAACCGAAACATCCCCGTCGGCGGCATGATCGAGGTCCCCGCCGCCGCACTGGCCACCCCGCTGTTCGCCCGCGCGCTCGACTTCCTTTCCATCGGCACCAACGACCTGATCCAGTACACCCTGGCCATCGACCGCGTGGACAACGAGGTCAACTACCTCTACGACCCCCTGCACCCGGCCATACTGCAACTGATCGCGCGCGTCATCGAGGCCGGCAGGCAGGCCGGTATCCCGGTGAGCATGTGCGGCGAGATGGCGGGTGACCCACGCTTCATCCCCCTGCTCATCGGCATGGGCCTGCACGAACTGAGCATGCAGCCGGCCGCCCTGCTCGATGCCCGGCAACTGATCCGCGAACTCGATGCCGGGGAACTGGTCGAACGCACCCGCGACTTCTTCGAACACATCGACACCGCCGACCCCCTCAGCCTGCTCAGTCACTGGCAATGAGGCCAAACGTTCGCGGCGGGGACGCCGCTCCCACATGTCCTCGGGCCGAGCCGTCGCGGCTGGGCGGTCGTCTGGCTTCCCTGCTAGAATGATGTGTTTCCCCGGAGTCTGCACACCATGAGCGCCGCCATCGACAATTCGGAAGATCTGCGCATGGCGCGCCTGCAGGAGATCCTCGAGTCCGGGGCCATGCGCTCGGCACAGCGCCTGCTCAAGACGCTCACCCCTGCCGAGATCGCGCATCTGCTCGAATCCCTGCCGCAGGCCAAGCGCGACATCCTCTGGAGCTTGATCGACCCGACCATCGAGGGCGAGGTGCTGGTCAGCCTCAGCGACGAGGTGAAGGCCGAGCTGGTCAAGGACATGGACGCCGCGAGTTGGCTGGCGGCGACCGAGAACCTCGACCTCGACGACCTCACCGACCTGGTCCAGGACATGCCGGAAACGGTGGTGGACGAGGTGATGAGCGCACTCGACGATCAGCACCGCCACCGCCTGGAAGCCATGCTCTCCTACCCGGAGGACACCGCTGGCGGCCTGATGAACACCGACACGGTGACCGTCCGTCCGGAGGTCACCCTGGACGTGGTGCTGCGTTACCTGCGCCGCCTGGGCGAGGACATGCCATCGGACACCGATGCCCTGTTCGTGGTCAACCGCGACGACGAGTACCTGGGCGTGCTGCCGCTGTGGAAGCTGGTCTCAGGCAACCCCGAGGACACCGTGGCCGAGGTCATGACCCTGGCACTCAGCCCCCTGCCGGTGGACATGCCTGCCTCCGAGGTGGCGCGCTACTTCGAGACCCACGACATCTCCTCGGCACCGGTGGTGGACGACCGCGGGCGCCTGCTCGGCCGGATCACGGTCGACGACGTGGTGGACGTGATCCGCGAAGAGGGCGAGCACCAGTTCATGGGCCAGGCCGGCCTGTCCGAGGAAGAAGACATGTTCGCCCCGGTGCTGGCCAGCACCCGGCGCCGCGCGGTCTGGCTGGGGGTCAACCTGCTCACTGCCTTCCTCGCGTCCTGGGTGATCGGCCTGTTCGAGGAGACCCTGTCGAAATACGTCGCGCTGGCCGTGCTGATGCCGATCGTCGCCAGCATGGGAGGCATCGCCGGCAGCCAGACCCTCACACTGGCCATCCGCGGTATCGCACTCGGCCAGCTCACGGGCAAGAACGCCCGTCATCTGCTGCTCAAGGAGCTGGCCGTGGGCATCCTCAACGGCATCATCTGGGCGATAGTGGTCGGTATCATCGCCGGCGTCTGGTTCGACAACCCCCGCCTGGCGGTGCTCATCGCCATGGCCATCGTCATCAACCTGCTGTTCGCCGCCTTCTCCGGCGCGGTGCTGCCGCTCGCGCTCAAGCGCTTCGGCATCGACCCGGCGCTCGCCGGCTCGGTCCTGCTGACCACCGTCACCGACGTGGTGGGCTTCTTTGCCTTCCTGGGCCTCGCCAGCCTGTTCCTGGTGTAAACCCAAGGGAGAAACACCCTGACAGGGCCGGGAGACCCTGTCAGGGTGCCGCGGGCGACAGCGACATCATTCCTCTGTCTTGTCCTCGGGATGCACCGCCAGCACCGCGCTGGGGTCGTCCTCGGACATGTCGGGCAACTGGTGGGCGATGCCCTTGTGGCAATCGATGCAGGTCTTGCCCGCGTCCAGACCTTCCTGGTGCTCGCGCCGCGCACGCCGTCCCTGGGCCATGTAGTCCATCGAACCGTACTCGTGGCAATTGCGGCACTCGCGCGAGTCGGTCTCCTTCATGGTCTTCCAGACATGGCGGGCCAGTTCCAGGCGCTTGGCCTCGAACTTCTCGCGCGTGTCGATCGAGCCCATCACCTTGTGATACAGCTCGTTGGAGGCCTGGATCTTGCGCTTGATCTTGTAGATCCATTCCTTGGGCACATGGCAGTCGGGACAGGTGGCACGCACGCCGGTGCGGTTGAGGTCATGGATGCGCCCCTTGTACTCGGCATACACGTTGTCACGCATCTCGTGGCAGGAGATGCAGAACTGCTCGTTGTTGGTCAGCTCCATGGCCCAGTTGAATCCCCCCCAGAAGATCACCCCCAGGACCATTCCGACCAGCAGGGTGCCGATGGCTATGTTGCGTTTGGCCATGTTCAGGCTCCTTCGTGTCTCGTGTTTACCAGCTGCTCACGCTCTCGACCGGCTTGAATGTGTTGTCCACCAGCGGCAGGGCGTTGGTCTGCGGCACGTGGCACTGCAGGCAGAAGTAGCGGCGCGCCGAGACATTGGCCAGCACCACGCCATCACGGCTCTGGAAGTGCGTCTGGCTGATCTTGGTCGCATGGTGCCGGCGGTAGTTCTTCCAGCTGTGGCAACTCAGGCACTTGTTGTGCTTGATCGTCACCTCGTAGCCGTCGATCTTGTGGGGGATCAGCGGCGGCTGCAGCACGTAGTTGCGCGGCAGCGGCTGGCCGTCCTTGTTGTAGCGCTTGACCTCCGGTACCTCGGTGGTCTCGTCGATGGCGTTTTCGCCGCGCAGGGACTGGATCTCGACCGCCAGCACGGACTGCCCCAGCAGCAGGGCGCACAGGCCGAAGGCGGCGAGAAGGGGCTTCTTCGCAGTTTGGTTCTTCATGGCGAAACCTCACTCTGATGGGTCGATCCGGCGGTCGCCGGTCGAACGTGATTGTCGAAACGTTGGGTGAATCGGAACACGTCCCTGGCGCAGACATCGATGCAGCGCCCGCAGTTGGTGCACAGGCCGGAGTCGATCACCGGACCGTGCCCCTTCGCCTCGCCCTTGAGGGCGGGGGCTATGACCTGCTTCTCGGGGCAGACGGCGAAGCAGTCCATGCAGTCGTCGCAGGCGGCGCGATTGACCGCCGAGACCCGCAGCAGAGACCAGCGCCCGAGCAGTCCGTAGAAGGCGCCTACGGGGCAAAGGTGCCCGCACCAGGCACGCCGCGCGATCAGCAGGTCGAGCAGGAAGATCCCCAGCACCACGGCCCAGGCCAGGCCCATGCCGAAGATCAGCCCCCGGTGCATCATCGACACAGGGTTGATCAGTTCCCAGGTCAGGGCGCCGGTGACCGCGGGCATCAGCAGCACCAGTCCCAGCATCCACCAGCGCAGGCGCCGCGACAGGCTGGCCCCGCCCTTGAGGTTGAGGCGCATGCGCAGCCATTCGGCGGCATCGGTGACCATGTTCACCGGGCACACCCAACTGCAGTACACCCGCCCCCCGACCAGCAGGTAGAAAGCGAGCACGATGAGCGCACCGACGGCGGCGATGGTCTCGGGCAGGTGACCCGACATCAGCACCTGCAGCAGCAGCAGCGGATCGGTCAGCGGCAGCACGTCCAGAGTCAGGCTGGAAGAGAGGTTGCCCTTGACGATCCACCCCCCGAACCAGGGACCGACCAGGAACAGCAGGAGGATGGCCAACTGGGTGAGACGGCGCGCCAGCAGCCAACGGTTGGCCGCCAGCCAGCCCTTTTCGCGCCGCACCGCCAGACCCGGCATCTCGCCCGCTTTCATCACAGGCCTCCCTTGCGGTTGAGGGTGTCGAGGGGATTGTCCGAAAAGGGCGAGTCGGCCGGCTGTTCACGGATCAGGCCCTCGCCCTCGTAGTCGTAGCGCATGCCCTCGGGCAGGTTGTACTGGTGCGGCGCGTCGGGGGTCACCAGGGCGCCGCCGGCCTTTTCCTTCTCCTTCCAGCCGAGGCGGTAGTGGCGCCCCAGCCTGCCCTTGACCAGGCGGATGGGCAGCACCTTGATCGCCGCCTCCTCGAGGATGCAGACCTCCTCGCACTTGCCACAGCCGGTGCAGTCCGAGGAGTGCACCACCGGGATGAAGCGGGCGTGCTTGCCGCTGCGCCGGTTGTGCTGCAGCTCCAGGGTGATGGCCTTGCCACGCACCGGGCAGACGTTGAAACACACCTCGCAGCGGAGACCCTGAAAGGCGATGCAGTCCTCCTGGTCGGTGATCAGGGCCACCCCCATGCGCGCCTGGGTGATGTCGGCGAGCGAATGGTCCAGGGCGCCCGTGGGACAGGCCGCGACGCAGGGGATGTCCTCGCACATCTCGCAGGGCACCTTGCGCGCCTCGAACCAGGGCGTGCCCAGAGCCACGCCGGCGGCGCTGCGCAGCCCCTCGGTCAGGAGGCGCCGCCGCACCGGATCGAACCCCTTGTCACGCCTGCCGCTCATCATGCCCTCGTGCGCTCGGCGGCCGCTCAGGCCTTGACCACCTTGACCGCGTTCTTCTTGAAGTCGGTCTCCTTCGACAGCGGGTCGGTGGCGTCCAGGGTGAGCTTGTTGACCAGGCGGCTGGCATCGAACCAGGGGATGAATACCAGCCCGCGCGGCGGCCGGTTGCGCCCCCGGGTCTCCACCCGCAGGGTGATCTCGCCGGTGCGGCTGATCACCCGCACCGGCATGCCACGGCGCAGGCCACGCGCCTTGGCATCATCCGGGTTCATGAACACCAGCGCGTCGGGCATGGCGCGGTACAGCTCGGGCACCCGCCGGGTCATGGAACCCGAGTGCCAGTGCTCCAGCACCCGCCCGGTGGCCAGCCACAGGTCGTACTCGTCGTCCGGCGACTCGTGCGGCGGCTCGTAGGGCGCGGCGATGATGTTCGCCCGGCCATCGGGCTTGCCGTAGAAGTAGATCTCCTGTCCTTCCTTGACGAAGGGATCGTAGCCCTCGCGGTAGCGCCACAGGGTCTCCTTGCCGTTCACCACCGGCCAGCGCAGGCCACGCGCCTTGTGATAGGCATCGAACTCGGCCAGGTTGTGGCCCTTCTTCGGCCCCTCGACCCCGAAGCGACGGTACTCTTCGAACAGCCCCTTCTGCAGGTAGAAGCCGAAGTGCTCGGACTCGTCGTTGTCGTAGACGTTGCCACGGTCGTCCTTCACGGTGCCCGGCGTATAGGGGAACTGGTCCACGAAGCCGTTGCGATAGAGCACCTCGTAGAGGGTCCTGCCGCGATATTCCGGTTTCCTGGCAAGCAGTTCCTCGGGCCAGACGTCCTCGACCTTGAAGTACTTGGAGAACTCCACCAGCTGCCAGAGGTCGGAACGCGCTTCGCCCGGCGCCTTGACCTGCTGGCGCCAGAACTGGGTACGCCGCTCGGCGTTGCCGTAGGCGCCCTCCTTCTCGGTCCACATGGCCGTCGGCAGGATCAGGTCGGCGGCCATCGCCGAGACCGTGGGATAGGGATCGGAGACCACCACGAAGTTCTCGGGATTGCGCCAGCCGGGATAGACCTCGTTGTTGATGTTCGGCCCGGCCTGCATGTTGTTGTTGCACATCACCCAGTAGCAGTTGAGCTTCCCGTCCTTGAGCATGCGGCTCTACAGTACCGCGTGATATCCGGGCTTGCCGGGGATGGTGCCCTCGGGCAGTTTCCAGACCTTCTCGGCGAAATCGCGGTGCGCCTTCTTCTTGACCACCAGGTCGGCCGGCAGGCGATGGGCGAAGGTGCCCACCTCACGCGCGGTGCCACAGGCCGAGGGCTGGCCGGTGAGCGAGAAGGGACCGCAACCCGGCTTGGAGATCTTGCCGCTTAGCAGGTGCACGTTGTAGCACAGGCCGTTCACCCACACGCCCCGGGTGTGCTGGTTGAAGCCCATGGTCCAGAAGGACACGACCTTCTTGTCCGGGTCGGCATACAACTTCGCCAGTCGCTCCAGTTTCTCGGCGGGCACGCCGGAGAGTTCGGAGACGTACTCCAGGGTGTAGGGCTCGAGCAGCTTCTTGTATTCCTCGAAGCTGATCTTGCTCAGCTTGCCCTTGGCGCGGTTCTTCGCCTTCTTCTCGCGCGGATCGTCGGGACGCAGGCCATAGCCGATGTCGGTCGGGGTCTTGGTGAAGTTGACGTGCTTGTTGACGAAGTCCCAGTTCACCGCGTCGTTCTGCACGATGTAATTGGCGATGTAGTTGAGGATCGCCAGATCGGTCTGCGGCTTGAAGACCATGCCGTTGTCGGCCAGCTCGAAGCTGCGGTGGGTGTAGGTGGAGAGCACGTGCACCTCGCAACCGGGCTTGGTGAGCCGGGTGTCGGTCAGGCGCGACCAGAGGATGGGGTGCATCTCGGCCATGTTCGAGCCCCAGAGCACGAAGGCGTCGGCATGCTCCAGGTCGTCGTAGCAGCCCATGGGCTCGTCGGCACCAAAGGCGCGGATGAAGGCCCCCACCGCCGAGGCCATGCAATGCCGGGCGTTGGGGCGATGTTGTTGGAACGGAAGCCTGCCTTGTACAGCTTGGAGGCGGCATAGCCCTCCCAGACGGTCCACTGGCCGGAGCCGAACATGCCCACGCTGGAGGTAATCTTCTCCGGCGGCAGGCCCTTGTTGCGCTCCATGTCGCGCTTGATCGCGGCCTTCCATTTTTCGGCCATGATGGAGAAGGCCTCGTCCCAGGAGATCGGCTCGAACTCGCCATCCTTGTCGTACTCCCCGTTCTTCTTGCGCAGCAACGGCGTGGTCAGGCGGTCCTTGCCGTACATGATCTTGGACAGGAAATAGCCCTTGATGCAGTTGAGCCCCTTGTTCACCGGGGCATCGGGGTCGCCCTGGGTGGCCACCACCCGGCCGTTGCGGGTGCCCACCAGCACCGAGCAGCCGGTGCCGCAGAAGCGGCAGGCCGCCTTGTCCCAGCGGATGGTTGCCTTGTCGTAGCCGCCATGGGCAGCGAGCGCCTGGCGGGCCCCGGGAACGGCGACCCCGGCCGCGGCGGCGATGGCGTTGTTCTTGATGAATTCACGACGAGTCTGTTTCATTGGGCCAACTCCTGTTGGGGTTCATAGGCTTCGGATTCGGTGTCGATCTCGTGGTAGACCAGCGAGGTGGAGACGACCCCATCGACCAGCGCCAGCTGCGTGATGGTGTCGGCGCACTCGCGTCCGAACGGCCCCTCGACAGTCACCACCAGCTTGCCGCCCTCGCCACGGGCGTGCACCTCCACGCCGGGAAGCGCCTCCAGGTCCTGCTCCACCCGGGGCAGACACTCGGGACGCGCCATCACCAGCACACCGCAGACGTTGTATTCACTCATGCCGCCTCCTCCATCATCAGCACATCCACAGGACAGGCCGCGACGCAGGCGCCGCAGCCCGTACAGGCATCGATGTCGATTCGCAGAATGGCGCGACCGCCGAGCTGAGGCTGGAAGCGGATTGCCGCGGCCTCGCAGACATCCTCGCAGGCACGACAGACCACTCCACGCGCCGCCAGACAGCCATCGGCCAGCCGCGGCCGCAGTGTCCAGAGGGAGCAGTCGCAAAGGGAACATCGAAGGCCTCGCGCTCGCAGACCTCCACGCAGGCTGTGCAGAAGTGGCAACCCGCGCGCGTGAAGTCGATGCGGGGGAAACCGCCGTCACCACGCACCAGCACCCCGGTCTCGCAGGCATGGAGCAGGCATCGCAACGATCACAACGCTCGGTGAAATCGACCGCCGACCAGGGAGGGAAGGGCAGCGCGGCTTCCCTTCCACGCAACAGCCCTCTTCGTTCAGGATCGGCCCCGCTCATGGCGCCACCTCTATCAACGTATCGTTGAATACTGAAACTAGTGCAAAAGCGCCTGGCCGCACTTGACATCTGTCAAGTGGACGCAACAAAGCCGAGCGGAACATTGATCCAAATAAACAAGCCGGCACCTGCCATGCGAAATGCCGTTTTGCGGTATCCTTACGGCCAATTTCGTCATCCCGAACTCCGACCCATGCAAGCCTCGTATCAACCGCAGGAAATCGAACGCGACGCCCAGGAATACTGGGCACGCCACCAGACCTTCAAGGCCGTCGAGGACCCGAACCGCGAGAAGTTCTACTGCCTCTCGATGTTCCCCTACCCCTCGGGACGGCTGCACATGGGGCATGTGCGCAACTACACCATCGGCGATGTGATCGCCCGCTATCAGCGCATGCTCGGCAAGAACGTGCTCCAGCCCATGGGCTGGGACGCCTTCGGCCTGCCGGCCGAGAACGCCGCCATAAAAAATGGTGTACCGCCGGCAAAGTGGACCCGCGAGAACATCGCCTACATGAAGGGCCAGCTGCAGCGCCTGGGCTTCGGCTACGACTGGGACCGCGAGCTGGCCACCTGCGACCCCGACTATTACCGGTGGGAACAATGGCTGTTCACCCGCCTGATGGAGAAGGGCCTGGTCTACCGCAAGACCGCCACGGTCAACTGGGACCCGGTGGACCAGACGGTGCTGGCCAACGAGCAGGTGATCGACGGCCGCGGCTGGCGCTCGGGCGCCCTGGTGGAGAAACGCGACATCGAGCAATGGTTCCTGCGCATCACCGACTATGCCCAGGAACTGCTCGACGGGCTGGACGGCCTGAAGGGCGGTTGGCCCGAGGCAGTGATCACCCAGCAACGCAACTGGATCGGCCGTTCCGAGGGCGTGCGCGCGGTGTTCGGCATTGCCGACTCCGACGAGACCCTGGAGATCTTCACTACCCGCCCCGACACCATCATGGGTGTGACCTACATGGCGGTGGCCGCCGAGCACCCGCTGGCGAAGCGGGCGGCCGAGAACGACCCGCAACTGGCCGCCTTCATCGAGGAATGCCGCCGCGGCGGAGTCTCCGAGGCCGAGCTGGAGACCATGGAGAAGAAGGGCCACCCGCTGGGCATCGACGCGGTGCACCCGATCAGCGGTGAGCGCGTTCCGGTGTATGCCGCCAACTTCGTGCTCATGAGCTATGGCACCGGCGCGGTGATGGCCGTGCCCGCGCACGACCAGCGCGACTGGGAGTTCGCGGAGAAATACGGCATCCCCAAGAAACAGGTGATCTTCTGCCCCAACGGACAGGACTGCGGCATCGAGGAGGCCGCCTATGTCGAGAAGGGCGTGCTCGCCGACTCGTCGCCCTTCGACGGACTGACCTCCGAAGCGGCCTTCGACGCGGTCGCCGCCTGGCTGGAACAGCACGGCAAGGGCGGCCGGCAGATCAACTACCGGCTGCGCGACTGGGGCGTGTCGCGCCAGCGCTACTGGGGCTGCCCCATCCCGGTGATCCGCAAGGCCGACGGCTCGGTGGCACCGGCCACCGAGCTGCCGGTACGCCTGCCCGAAGACGTGATCGTGGACGGCTCGGGCTCGCCGCTGAAGAAGATGCCCGAGTTCTACGAACTGCCGGGCGGCGACCGGCGCGAAACCGACACCTTCGACACCTTCGTCGAATCGAGCTGGTACTACGCCCGCTACTGCTGCGCCGACAACGACCAGGCCATGCTCGACGAGCGCGCGAAGTACTGGCTGCCGGTGGACCAGTACATTGGCGGCATCGAGCACGCCATCCTGCACCTGCTCTATGCCCGCTTCTTCAACAAGCTGATGCGCGACGAGGGACTGGTCGACAACGACGAGCCCTTCACCCGTCTGCTCACCCAGGGCATGGTGGTGGCAGAGACCTGGTACCGCGAGAACCCCGACGGCTCAAAGGAATGGTTCAACCCGGCCGACGTCGAGGTCGAGCGCGACGAACGGGGCCGGGTGGTGCGCGCGGTGCTCAAGGCCGACGGCCAGCCGGTCACCCCCGGCGGGGTCGAGAAGATGTCCAAGTCCAAGAACAATGGCGTGGACCCGCAGGCACTGATCGACCGCTACGGCGCCGACACGGTACGTCTCTACACCATGTTCACCGCCCCGCCGGAACAGTCGCTGGAATGGTCCGACGCCGGCGTGGAGGGCGCACACCGCTTCCTCAAGCGACTGTGGAACCTGGCCTCACGCCTGGCCGGCGCTGGCGAGCCCGGCACGCCCGATGACACGGTGCGCGAAGCACGCCTGGAGCTGCACCGGCAACTGCAGAAGGCCCTGTTCGACTACGAGCGTCACCAGTTCAACACCGTGGTCTCGGCCTGCATGAGCATGGTCAACGTGCTCAACAAGCTGGACGACACCCCGGCCGGCAACGCCGTGCTGCGCGAGGGTATCGGCATCGTGCTGCGCCTGCTCGCACCGATCGCACCGCACATCACCCACCACCTGTGGCGCGAACTGGGTTATGGCGAGGACATCCTCGGCGCCGGCTGGCCGCAGGTGGACGAGGAGGCGCTGGCCTGTGACACCATCGAGCTGGTGGTGCAGGTCAACGGCAAGGTGCGCGGCCGCGTGCAGGTACCGGCCGAGGCCGACCGCGAGCGCATCGAGGCAGCGGCGCAGGCCAACGAGAACGTCGCCCGCTTCATCGAAGGCAAGACGGTGCGCAAGGTCATCGTGGTGCCCGGCAAGCTGGTCAACATCGTCGCCAACTAGGGGCCCGCCATGATCCTTCCCGCCTCTCGCCTGTCGCTGCTGCTGGTGCTGGCCCTGCTGTTGACCGCCTGCGGCTTCCAGCCGCGCGGCGCTCGCACCGACCTGGGCCACCTGCCCCAACCGTTGCAGCTCGTCGGGGTGGACCCCTACTCGGATCTGGGACGCAAACTGCGCCGCCAACTGCGCGAGGCCGGCGTGCGCCTGGATGAGCGCGCGGACGGCGCGGGCAGCGTGTTGCGCATCGCCGATGCGCGCAGCGAGCGCCGTCTGCTCAGCCTGGACGCACGCAACCGCGCCGCCGAGTACGAACTGAGCGAGATGCTGCGCTATTCACTGCGCAGTGGCGGCCAGACCACACCCCAACAGACCCTGCGGGTCACCCGCATCCTGCTGCAACCGGGCAACGAGCTGCTGGCGCGCCAGCGTGAGGAACGCCGCCTGCGCGAAGCGATGCGCCGCGAGCTGTTACGGCAACTGATCCGGCAGCTTGCCGCCCGTTGAGACGCCATGCGCCTGCGGCTCGAACAGCTCGAGAGCCACCTGCGCAAGCCCCTGCTGCCGGTCTACCTGGTCACCGGCGACGAACCGCTGCAGAGCGGCGAGGCAGCCGATGCCATCCGCGCCGCCGCACGCGCCGCCGGCTTCGCCCAGCGCGAGGTGATCGAGGCCGGCCCCGGCTTCGACTGGAACGGGCTCACTGCCGAAGCGGCCAGCTTCTCGCTGTTCGCCGAGAAAAAGCTCATCGACCTGCGCCTGCCCTCGGGCAAGCCGGGGCGCGAGGGCGGCAAGGCGCTCGCCGACTACTGCGCCGATCCGCCGCCCGACACCCTGTTGCTGCTCACCCTGCCCAGGCTCGATCGCCAGCAGCAATCCGCCAAGTGGTTCAAGGCGATCGAAAAACTCGGCGCGGTGGTGCAGATCTGGCCGATCGGTCCACGCGAGCTGCCGCGCTGGATCGAACAACGCCTGCGCACTGCCGGCCTGCAGCCGACCCGCGAAGCGGTGCAGCTGCTGGCCGACCGCGTCGAGGGCAACCTGCTCGCCGCCCGCCAGGAGATCGACAAGCTGCTGCTGTTGCACGGCCCGGGACCGCTCGATGCCGAGGCCCTGCTCGGCGCGGTCGCCGACAGCGCCCGCTACGACGTATTCGAACTGGTCGATACCGCGCTGCGCGGCGAAACCGGGCGTGCCCTGCGTATCCTCGAAGGGCTGCGCGGCGAAGGCACTGCCGCTGCCGTGGTGCTGTGGGCCCTGCATCGCGAGATCGCCCAGCTCGCCGGGATCGCCATCGCCGCTGCCCGGGGCGTGAGCATCGACCATGCCCTGACCCGCGCCAAGGTCTGGGACAAGCGCAAGCCACTGCTGCGCCGCGCGGTATCCCGCCTGCGGCCCGCACAATGGCTGGCCCTGCTCAGCGACTGCCAGCAGGCCGATTGCGCGGTCAAGGGCGCCGATCCGCTCGACCCCTGGCTGCAACTGGAACGCATCACCGCACGCATCGCCCATGCCTGAGGCCATGCCGCCACTGGTTCCGGTCAGCCTGCCGGTGGTCCGCCAACCCGGCTTCTGGCGCTGCACCTTCGCCTGGCTCAGCACACGCCGCCGCTGGCGTCTCGAACAGGACTGGACCTATACCCTGCCCGACGGCACGTCCATCGTACTGCCGGCCGGCTTCGTCACCGACGGCGCCTCGGCACCGCGCCTGCTCTGGCCACTGATCCCGCCCTCCGGCCCCCTGCTGGTGCCCAGCCTGGTCCACGACTTCGCCTACCGCCACGGCTACCTGCCCAGCCCGGACGGCAACGGCGGCCTGCGCCGTCTGCACGAAGGCGCGCCGCGCAGGCACTGGGACTGGCTGTTCCACGAGCTGGCACGCATCGAGGCCGGGCACAACCTGTTCACCCTGCTCGCCGGCCCGGTGATGCGCCTGTTCGGCTGGCACGCCTGGCGGCGTCACCGGCACCAGCGTCGCCCGGGGACCTCTGATCAAGCACCTCCCCATGACCAGGGAAGCGAGGAAAACACCGTTTCATAGGGCACCCGGCCCTGGCCGCTGGTGACGCAAGGGAGCGACAGGCGACCGGCTGACACCACGCCGAGGCCTTTGGCAGAATCCATCTCATGCCGATGCCGGAAGGCCTGATCATGATCCGTTTCCTGCTCCCTTTCCTGCTGGTCGCCGCCCTGCTCGGCGGTTGCCAGACCCTGCCCGAACAGCGCGTCAACGAACGCGTGCTCGATCACCCCGAGCTGGTCACTGGCGGCGGCCGGGTCCTGTTGCTGCCAATCGATGTCGAGATCAAGGAGATGAGTGCCTCCGGACTCAGCGAAGTGGTCCCGGCATGGACTGATACCGCGCGCGGCCTGTTGCGGCAGCAACTGCTGGCGCGCGGCGCCACACTGTTGAGGGCACGCGAACTCCAGCCCCTGCCCACTGATCTCGACCCGGAGCTGGCGCAGCAGGTCGAAGAACACAACAAGCTCGCCAAGCTGGTCTGGGCCGACGCCTTCCTGATGAACCGGCTCGGCGGCCCGGCCTGGGCACACAAGGCCCGGCACTTCGACTACAGCCTGGGGCCCGGGCTGGCGCCCCTGGCCGAGCACACCGGTGCCGACCGCGCCCTGCTGGTCCTCGGCGAGGACGTGCACACCACTGCCGGGCGCAAGGCACTGATGATCGGCCTGGCCGCGCTCGGCGTGGCCGTGCCGCTGGGGCATACCTTCGTCTCGGTGGCGCTGGTCGACCTGCACAGCGGCGATCTGCTGTGGATGAACACCTACCTGCGCGGTGACGACACCTCGTTGCTCGAGGCAGAAGACGTTCGCAAGGTGCTCGACACCCTGTTCGCCGGCTATCCCGGCATCGAGGCCTACCGCCAGTTCGCGCGGAGCGAATGATGCCTCGCGCGCCTAGCCCGAATATTTCACCGGTCGAACAACGCTCTAGCCCTAAGAGGCTGAATGATCAAGCAAAAATGGCAAAAAGGGAGGCCAGCCGCCGGTTACAGTTTGTCCCCCGCGTTGTTCTATCCCGATTCCGGCGGTTTCTCGCTCGCTGTGGCTTGGTTTTCACTCAAGCGATAGCGCAGGCTATCGCTTGAGTGAAAACCAAGCCACAGCGGCTGCGAATTCCGCCGGCTCTCGGGATCCCGGTGCAACATTCGGGCTAGCCTGTTGCCGTTGATCGCCCTGCTCGCCGCCTGCAACAGCGGGCCGGTACGCGACCTGCGGGGCGCGGCCGACACCCGCCAGCTCAGCGACGCCCAGCAACGACGCTGGCACGAGGCCGCACAGATCGACCGCTCGCTGCGCAACAAGGGGCTGCTGCTCGAGGATGCCGAGACCCAGGCCTATGTGCAATCGATCATGGACCGCCTGTTCCCCGAGTTTCGCGGCACCCTGCACGTACACATCGCGCGCTCCTCGGCACTCAACGCCTTCGCCCTGCCCAACGGCAGCATCTACATCAATCTGGGCCTGCTGGCACGCATGCGCAACGAGGCACAGCTGGCCATGGTGCTCGGCCACGAGGCCACCCACTTCATCGAGCAGCACAGCCTGCGCCAGCGCGAGAACATCGACACCCTGGCCGTGGCCGGCATTGCCACCACGGTACTCACCGGCATCCCCTTTTCAGGGCAACTGCTGATGCTCGGCGCCATGTCGGGCTATTCGCAGGACCTGGAACGCGCCGCCGATCAGGGCGGCTTCCGGCGTCTGACCGAGGCCGGTTACGACCCGCACCAGGCGCCCGAGGTCTTTCGCCTGATGCGCGAGGAGGTCGATGCCCTGGATATCGACCAACCCTTCCTGTATTCCAGCCACCCGCGCCTGAGCGAGCGCATCGAGACCCTGAACCGACTGGCCGAACCGGTCACCGACGGCGGCGAGATCGGCGAGTCTGCGTTCGCCCGGCACATCGCGCGCCTGCGCGGGCTCCTGCTGGCGCAATACCTCGACGAAGCCGATTACAAGCGCCTGATCCTGATACTGGAAGACCCGCAACGCCGCAGCGACTATCCACCCGAGGCCGATTTCCACCTCGGCGAGGCCTACCGCCTGCGCGGAGAAGACGGCGACGAGAAAAAGGCGCTCGCCGCCTGGCAGCGCTGCCTGGAGAAAGCCCCCGACTTCGCCCCCGTGCATCGTGCGCTGGGCCTGCATGCCATGCGCAACCAACAGCCCGCCGAGGCGATCATCCACCTGCGCCGCTACCTGGCGCTGGCCCCGCAGGCCCGTGATCGCGCCTACATCCGGTCCTATCTCGAACGACTCGAAGGCAAGAAGCCATGAAACGACTCGGCCTCATCACCCTTTTCCTGCTGCTCGCCGGCTGTGCCGGTCAATGGGTCCACATCCGTGACAACGGGCAACGGCAGATCAGCAGCAGCCGCTACGACGTGGCCCTGCCGCTCGACTGGGTCAGGCGCGAGACCCCCGATGGCCTGATCGTCTCGCGTGACGGCCCCGACCTGCAGAAGATCCTGCTGCGCGCGGTACCCCACGACAAGGCCTTCCCCACCATCGAACAGACATCGCGCCCCGACATGCTGCCTTCGGACCTGGGCGCCCGGTTCATCGCCGAGCTGCGTGCCGGCGACAGCGATGGCCTGCCCAGCCTGGAGATCGAAGAAGAAGGCCCGGCCAGCCTGGACGGCCACGAGGCCTTCCGCCTGCGGGCCAACTACCGCAATGCCGACGGCATCCGCTTCCGCCTGCTGGCCTATGGCACGGTCACCGACAAGGGCTATGTCGAGCTGGTCTACGTGGCGCCGGCCATCTACTACTTCGCGCGCAACCTGGACGACTTCGAGGCGGTGCGCGCCAGCCTGAAACTGCATTGAGCGCTATAATGCGTGCTTTCGTGCCGTCTCACGGGAGCCGCAGATGCCACAGACCCAGCCCATCGACGACATCGACGCCTACCTGCGCGATCTGGGCGAGCGTGCCCGCGCCGCCTCGCGCGTGCTCGCCGCGGCCGACACCGGGGCCAAGAACCGCGCGCTCGAGGCCATCGCCGGCGACCTGGACGCCCACCGCGACGCGCTCGCCGAGGCCAACCGGAAAGACCTCGAGGCCGGTCGCGCCAAGGGACTGGACGCCGCCCTGCTCGATCGCCTGGAACTGACAGAAGCCCGTATCGACGCCATGATCGAGGGCCTGCGCCAGATCGCCGCCCTGCCCGACCCGGTCGGCGAGATCTTCGACATGAACTACCGGCCCTCCGGCATCCAGGTCGGACGCATGCGCGTACCGCTGGGCGTGGTCGGCATCATCTACGAGTCGCGCCCCAACGTCACCGCCGATGCCGCCGCCCTGTGCCTCAAGGCCGGCAATGCCACGGTGCTGCGCGGCGGCTCCGAGGCCTTTCATTCCAACCAGGCGATCGCCGCGAGTATCGCCCGCGGCCTGGGCGCGGCCGGCCTGCCGGAAGATGCCGTGCAGGTCATCGCCACCACCGATCGTGCCGCGGTCGGTGCCATGATCACCCTGCCCGAGTACATCGACGTCATCATCCCGCGCGGCGGCAAGGGCCTGATCGAGCGCATCTCGCGCGAGGCCCGGGTGCCGGTGATCAAGCACCTCGACGGCATCTGCCACGTCTACATCGACGACGAGGCCGACCCGCAGAAGGCCTTCGACGTGGCGCTCAACGCCAAGACCCAGCGCTACGGCACCTGCAACACCATGGAAACGCTGCTGGTGAATGCCACCGTGGCAGACGACATCCTGCCCTCGCTGGCCGAGGCCTACCGCGAGAAGGGCGTGGAACTGCGCGGCTGCCCGGCCACCTGCGCCATTCTCGGCGAGGCCTGCGTGCCGGCCACCGATGCCGACTGGGACACCGAGTACCTCGCCCCCATCCTGTCAATCCGCGTGGTCGAAGACCTGGATGCCGCCATCGCGCACATCAACACCCACGGCTCGCAGCACACCGACAGCATCATCACCGAGAACATCACCAAGGCGCGGCGTTTCCTGCGCGAGGTGGACTCCAGCTCGGTCATGATCAACGCCTCGACCCGCTTCGCCGACGGCTTCGAATACGGCCTGGGCGCCGAAATCGGCATCTCCACCGACAAGTTCCACGCCCGCGGCCCGGTCGGGCTGGAAGGGCTCACCTCGGTGAAATGGGTAGTGGTGGGCGACGGCCACATTCGTACCTGAGCATCGCGCCGTGATCGGCATCCTCGGCGGGACCTTCGACCCAGTTCACCACGGACATCTGCGCATCGCGCTGGACGCAGCCGAGGTGCTGGGGCTGCGCGAGGTGCGCCTGCTGCCGCTGGGCCAGGCAGTTCACCGCGAACAACCCCGGGCCACGGCACAGCAACGGCTGGCCATGCTGCGCCTCGCCGTCGAAGGGCACCCGCAGTTCATCGTCGATGACCGCGAAATCGCACGGGGCGGCCCTTCCTACATGGTGGACACCCTCGCCTCGCTGCGCGCAGAACACCCCGACACTCCCCTGTGCCTGCTGCTGGGCGGCGATGCCTTTGCGGGTTTCGCGCGCTGGCGCGACCCGGAGCGCATCCTGCAACTGGCCCACCTGGCAGTCCTCACCCGCCCGGGCGAGCCGTTGAGCGACGACCCCGTACTGGCCGCCCTGACCGCCGATCGCCTGCGCCCCCCGGAGGCGCTGGCGGCATACCCGCATGGCGGGCTGACACGCATCGAGGCCACCCAGCTCGCCATTGCCTCCAGTGACATCCGCGCGCGCATTGCCACCGGTCGCGACCCCTCCTTCCTGCTGCCCGACCCGGTGCTGGGCTACATACGCGAACAGGGCCTCTACCGAGTGGTTTAGAATGTGTGCAGACACAACTCCATCGAGTACGAAATGCAGGTAGAAGCACTGCGCGACCTGGTGGTCGCCACCCTCGAAGACATGAAGGCCCACGACATCGTGGTCATCGACGTGCGCGGACGCACCGTGATCGCCGATTACCTGGTGATCGCCTCGGGCAACTCCGACCGCCACGTCAAGTCCGCCGCCGAAGCCGTCGCCTTCCGTGCCAAGCAGGCCGGCGAGCCACCGCTGGGTGAAGAGGGCGTGCAGGAAGGCGAATGGGCGCTGATCGACCTCAACGGCGTCATCGTGCACGTGATGCAGCCACGGGTGAGGGATTACTACCAGCTCGAAAAGCTCTGGGAGCTCGACCCCGGCGCAGCAGAAAAACTGATGCGCGAACACGAATAGAGGAACCCCCCGCGCAGCGATGGACCGCTTCGACCGCATCTACCAGCTCCACCACCTGCTCGATGCCGCGCGCCGACCGCGCCCGCTGCGTCGCCTGGCCGAGGACATGGAGTGCTCGGAACGCACCGTCAAGCGCACCATCAGCTACCTGCGGCTCTACCTGCACGCGCCCATCGAATATGACCGCGCGCACAACGGCTACTACTACGACACACGCAGCGGCGAGTTCGAACTACCTGGCCTCTGGTTCAACGCCAGCGAACTGCAAGCCCTGTTGCTGATGCAGCAACAGCTGGAACAGGTCGAGCCCGGCCTGCTCGAGCCCCAGCTCGCCCCGCTGCGAAGTCGCATCGACGAGCTGCTCGCCCGTCAGCACCTCGCCGGAAATGAACTGAACCGGCGCATCCGCCTGATCGCCACCGCCACCCGCGACCCCGGCCACCGCCTTACCCACATCGCCGAGGCCCTGCTCGCCCGCCAGCGCCTGCGCATCCGCTACCACGATCGCTCCCGCGACCACAGCACCGAGCGCGAAATCAGCCCGCAACGGCTCACCCGCTACCGCGACAACTGGTACCTCGAAGCCTGGTGCCACCTGCGCAAGGCTCTACGTCTGTTCGCCATCGAGCGCATCGAACAACTGGAACCCGTCGACAGCCCCGCCAACGAGATCTCACCCGAACGCCTCGACGCCACCTTCGACGCCGGCTACGGCATCTTCGCCGGCCCCGCCCGCCACACCGCCGTGCTCGCCTTCAGCCCGCAACGCGCCCGCTGGGTGGAACAGGAACGCTGGCACCCCGAACAACAGACCCGCTGGCGCGAAGACGGCCGCTTCGAACTGCGCCTTCCCTACAGCAACCCCACCGAGCTGATCATGGACATCCTGCGCCACGGTCCGCATGTCGAGGTACTGGCCCCCGACAGCCTTCGACAGGCCGTGCACCAACAACTGAGCGAGGCATTGTCCCTCTACGACAGGGACACGGAATGACCCGGTAGGGGATGCAGAATAACCAGGTCATCAAGGAGGACGCCAAATGGAACACCCCGGATTCATGCTGTTGCTGATCATTGCTCTGTTCGCCCTGTGTTGGTGGGTGGTGAGCCGCCTGAGCAATGCCTGCTTCAACATTCCAAGCCGGACTGTCTGGAGATCTGAATGACACGGACAACCGCATCGCTTCTCCAGGACACCGGCGCAATCGCACATGTCCAACAAAAAGCCAATGGTGCCTGGGAGGTACACCCTCTCAAAGATCACTTGACGGCTGTTGCGCAAATCGCTGGCCGGCTGGCCGGGGCTTTCGGCGCGGGCGACTGGGCTGGCACTGCAGGCCTGTGGCACGACCTCGGCAAGTACCGCCCGGCCTTCCAGCGTTACATCCGGGATGTTTCGGGGTTCGATGCGGAGCAGGCCCATGTGGAAGCAGAAGGCAGTGGCCGGGTCGATCACTCCACCGCGGGCGCCATCCATGCGGTACGTCAATGGGGCGTCCATGGAAGGGTGCTGGCCTACCTGATCGCCGGCCATCATGCGGGACTGCCTGACTGGTCGAAGCTGGAGGCCGGCGGCAGTCTGAAGGAACGCTTGGCCCGCGAACAACTCCTGGATGAAGCACTGGCCCAGGCCCCTCATCAACTGCTCGACACCGGCCGGCCGGATTTCCAGGTGCCCGGCGGGCGGGCGGGTTTCGCGTTCTGGGTACGCATGCTGTTCTCCTGCCTGGTGGATGCCGACTTTCTCGACACCGAGGCCTTCATGGATGGTGGAAAGGCGGCCCTGCGCGGTGGTTACCCTGCGCTGGCCAAACTGCGCAGTGCCTTCGATGACCACATGGAGGCGCTGATGCGCATGGCGCCGGACACCCCGGTCAACCGTCTGCGCCGGCAGATTCTGGAAGACTGCCGGAATGCGGCCAGGCAGACCCCCGGTTTCTTTTCGCTCACCGTGCCCACTGGTGGCGGAAAGACACTCTCGGGCATGGCCTTCGCTCTGGATCATGCCATCGCGCACGGCAAGCGACGCGTGATCCATGTGATTCCCTATACCAGCATCATCGAGCAGACCGCCGACATCTTCCGCAACATCTTCGGCGAGGCGGTGATCGAGCATCACAGCAGCCTCGACCCGGAAAGGGAAACGGCGCGCTCCCGCCTGGCCGCCGAGAACTGGGATGCGCCGGTGATCGCCACTACCACGGTCCAGTTCTTCGAATCCCTGTTCGCCGCCCGTCCCGGCCGCTGCCGCAAACTGCACAACCTCATCGACAGCGTCATCGTGCTGGACGAGGCTCAGCTGCTGCCACCGAAGTTCCTGCAACCTATTCTCGACGTGCTGAACCTGCTGGTGGACCACTACAAAGTAACGGTGGTGCTCTCCACCGCCACCCAACCGGCACTGCACAGCCGGAACCGCCTGCCCGGCGAGCCCCCCTTGCGGGGTATCGACAACTTGCGTGAGATCATCCCCAACCCCGATGCGCTCTATCAACAACTGGACCGGGTGCAAGTCATCCTGCCCGACGATCTGAATGCCGGTCGTGGCTGGGAAGCGATTGCCCATGAGATCCGCCGGCACGAATCGGTGCTGGCCGTCGTCAACACCCGGCGTCATGCCCGGGAACTGCATGCCTTGCTACCCAGAGGCACCCTCCACCTCTCGGCCCTGATGTGCGGCCAGCACCGCGCCGACCTGATCGCCAGCATCAAGCAGCAGTTGCAACAAGGGTTGCCGGTGCGGGTAGTGAGCACCCAACTGGTGGAGGCCGGTGTCGATCTGGACTTTCCCGTGGTCTATCGCGCCCTGGCCGGGCTGGACTCCATTGCCCAGGCCGCCGGTCGCTGCAATCGGGAAGGACGGCTCGAAAAGGGCAAGGTGGTGGTCTTCGTGCCGCCGGAGCCGCCCCCTCCGGGTGTGATGCAACGTGCCGCCGCCAAAACGATCTCTGTCTTGAGCGCCCATGGTGAACGCCCGCTGGATCGCGCCAATTTCACCCGATTTTTCCAGTTGTTCTATGACGACAGCGATCTGGACGAAAAAGCCATCACTGACTGCCTCACCCCCAAGGGAGAGAGAAGCGATACCCTCCAGGTACAGTTCCGCACCGCGGCCCGGCGCTTTCGGTTGATCGAAGAGACCGGAGAACAAATCCTGGTGCGCTACCACGCGCATGAAGAGGACGAAGCCATCGACCGATTGCTCGGCACCTTGCGCAAGAAAGGACCCAGCCGCTACCAACGCAAAACCGCTGATCCCCAGTCCGGCCTGCCGCCTTTCGGTTTCGAGTGGAAGGAGATCCCCTTCATCGTCGAAATCGACATGCGGGGCAAGCTGATTCAGATCGAGGACACCCGCGAGGGAAGCGGCAGAAAAAAAAAAGGCGCGGGCCTATCTACTCCCACGGGCGGTCAAAAGAGCCTCGGGCATTGCGGCCAACCTGCTGTGGGACAACACCGAATACGCTCTGGGCATTCCCCGCAAGGTCAAGCCGGGTCAGAAAAAACCGGACCCACAACGCGTGGCGGAACAACAAGCGACATTTTGCCGGCGGATACGAGCGCTGCCCGAGGAAGCACAATCCGACCCCGGCATCCAGGCCATCCTTGCCTTTTTCGACCAACTGGAATGCCGCGCATTGATTCGACAGCCCGCATGGACAGCATTGCGAACCAATCCGAACGTCAGCTTTCGCCTGGCCGGTGACAGTGTGCTCATCTGCCAGCGCCCGGCCGTGCAGGCAGCCATAGAACGACTGGCAGAATCGACCGCCGACAACAGCGACTCGGGCATCTGCCTCATTACCGGAGACCGGCGCGGAATCGCCCGCCTGCATCCGGCTATCAAGGGTGTTTGGGGTGCCCAAAGTACTGGGTCAAACATCGTCTCGGTCAATAACAAAGTTTCCGGAACAAATAACGCTGGCCCGACACCTGCCTTTGCTTCATTCCGAAAACAGCAAGGATATAACTCTCCTGTTGGGGAACGCCCGGCTTTCGCCTACACCACCGCCCTCAACCACCTGCTGCGCAAAGATTCGCCCCAGCGCCTGCAGGTGGGCGACAGCTCCACCGTGTTCTGGGCGGAAGAACCCACCTCGATGGAAACCGACGTGGTGGATATCTTCGGTGAGCCGACCAGGGACGACCCTGATCGAAACACCGAAAAAATCCGCGAATTGTTCCACTCGGTGCATGCCGGCCGCTGGACCGACGACGAGGACAAGACCCGTTTCTACGTGCTGGGCCTGGCCCCCAATGCCGCTCGCATTGCCGTGCGCTTCTGGCAGGTCACCACCGTGGGCGAACTCGCCGAGCGGATCGTCCGGTACTTTGCCGATATCCGCATCGTTCACCACCCCGAGCAGCCAGAGTATCTGCCGCTGTTTCGCCTGCTGGTGACCACGGCCACCCAAGGCAAGGCCGACAACATCCCACCCAACTCGCCGGCGATTTTCTGCGCGCCATCTGAACCGCCCCGGATATTCCGGAGACTGTTTTGTTTGAGTCAGGCCGCCTTGGCAGACTCTTTCTGTTGGCGATAATACGCCGCTTCCAACTCCGCCGGTGGCACGTTGCCAATAGGCTCCAGCAGCCGCCGGTGGTTGAACCAGTCCACCCACTCCAAAGTGGCATATTCGACCGCCTCCCTATGCTTCCAGGGGCCTCGCCGGTAGATAACCTCGGCCTTGTACAGACCGTTGATCGTCTCTGCCAGAGCGTTGTCATAGGAGTCCCCTCGGCTACCGACCGAGGCATCAATGCCGGCCCCGGCCAGGCGCTCCGTGTAGCGCACCGACAGGTACTGACAGCCTCGGTCACTGTGGTGCACCAGGCCCTCTGTGTCCTGGCGCGACCATAGCGCCTGCTCCAGCGCATCCAGCACCAGGTCGGTCTTCAGCGACCGGGAGACACGCCAGCCCACGATCCGTCGGGCATAGACGTCCACGACAAACGCCACATAGACAAACCCTGTCCAAGTCGCCACGTAGGTAATGTCCGCCACCCACAACTGATTCGGGCGGGTGGCAGTAAACTGCCGCTTCACCCGGTCCAGTGGTCGTTCCGCCGTCGTGTCGCCGATCGTTGTCCGGCAACGGCGGCCTCGCACCACACCCCGCAACCCCATGACACGCATCAGGCGTTCCACCGTGCAGCGGGCTACCTCGATGCCTTCCCGGTTGAGCTGCCGCCATACCTTCCTGGCACCGTACACCTGGAAGTTCTCTTCCCAGATCCGTCGAATCTCGTCTGACAGGGCGCGATCCCGCTGCAATCGCCGCGGCAGTCGCTGTGGATCGGCCTCACGGGCCTTGTGCTCATAGTAGGTGGACGGGGCGATCGGCAGCACCGCTGCAGATCGGCTCGACCCCGTAACGATCCCTGTGATCGTCGATGTACGCGATCATCTCTTCAGTTTGCGGTCGAGCTCCGCCTGGGCAAAAAAAGCCGACGCCGTCTTCAGAATCTCGTTGGCCCGCCTCAGCTCCCGGTTCTCCCGTTCCAAGGCCTTGAGCCGCTCGCGCTCCGACGTCGTCAGACCCTCACGCAGTCCTTGATCACGCTCGGCCTGTCTCACCCATTTGCGCAGCGTCTCCGGCGTACAGCCGATCTTGGCCGCGATGGAGGTCATCGCCGCCCATTGGGAATCATGCTCGCCCTGATGATCAAACACCATGCGAACCGCCCGTTCCCGGACCTCAGGGGAATATCTCTTGCTCGTATCCATAGACTCTATCCTCTCAAGAAATGGAGTCTCCGGAATATCCGGGGCGGTTCACTCGCGGGCCAACCCTACCCCCGAACCTTGCTGGCGGCAGCCGTGCAACGCATCCGCGCCGAACGAGAGGTCACCTATCCCCGCGCCGCACTCATCAAGGGCTGCATCAACCGCGCCACCCGTTATTCGAACCCGGACAGAAAGGAGGAACTGACCGTGTCACTGGACCCTGACAACACGAACCCCGGCTACCGGCTGGGCCGGCTTTTCGCCGTGCTGGAGAAGATTCAGGAAGAAGCCAACCCCGGCATCAATGCCACCATTCGCGACCGCTACTATGGCTCGGCATCGAGCACACCGGTGGCGGTCTTCCCGACGCTGATCAAGCTGTCCAAGCACCACCTGGGGAAACTGGAGCACAAGGGGCGGGAGGTGCAGTTCGAGCGCCTGCTGGGCGAGATCATCGACGGCATCGGCGACTTTCCCGCCCATCTCTCACTGGAAGACCAGGGCCGCTTCGCCATTGGCTACTACCACCAGCGGCAGGATTCTTTCAAGAAACGCAACGCTGAATCCCAAACAGAAAATCAAGGAGAAGACCAATGAGCCTGGAAAACCGTTACGACTTCGTGCTGCTGTTCGATGTCAAGGAAGGCAATCCCAACGGAGACCCCGATGCCGGCAACCTCCCGCGCGTGGATGCCGAGACCGGACAGGGGCTGGTGACCGATGTCAGTCTGAAACGCAAGGTGCGCAATTATGTCGGACTCGTGAAAGAGGAGCAGCCGCCTTATGAAATTTACGTGAAGGAGAAAGCTGTCCTCAATTTGACGCATGTTCGTGCCTACAAAGGAGTGGAGGCCGAAGATCAACTGGAACAAGACAAGAAAGGGCACTGGAAATCCAAGGGGAAAGGAAGCAATGAAGATGCAAAAAAATGGCTCTGTAATAACTTTTATGACATTCGCACCTTTGGTGCTGTGATGTCTTTAGGTGTGAACTGCGGCCAGGTTCGGGGCCCAGTGCAGCTCACCTTTGCCCGTTCCATCGATCCGATCTTCAGTCAGGAGCACTCCATCACCCGCATGGCGGTGGCGACCGAGGCCGAAGCCGAAGCCGAAGCCGAAGCCGAAGCCGAAGCCGAAGCCGAAGCCGAAGCCGAAGCCGAAGCCGAAGCCGAAGCCGAAGCCGAAGCCGAAGCCGAAGCCGAAGCCGAAGCCGAAGCCGAAGCCGAAGCCGAAGCCGAAGCCGAAGCCGAAGCCGAAGCCGAAGCCGAAGCCGAAGCCGAAGCCGAAGCCGAAGCCGAAAAACAGGATGGCGACAACCGCACCATGGGCCGCAAGCACACCGTCCCCTATGGCCTCTATCGCGCTCACGGCTTCGTCTCCGCACCGCTGGCCTGCCAGACCGGCTTCTCGGAAGAAGACCTGAAGCTGCTCTGGGAAGCGCTGTGCAACATGTTCGAACACGATCACTCCGCCGCCCGTGGCGAGATGGCCACACGCGGGCTCTATGTGTTCAAGCACAACAGCAAGCTGGGCAACGCCCATGCCCACGATCTGTTCGACCGGATACAGGTGGGGCGCAAGGAAGACGTGGCCGTGCCACACCAGTTCTCTGACTACGTAGTATCCATCGATGACAGCAACCTGCCCGAAGGCGTGGAGTTGATTCAAATGTCTTGACCAGGAGCCGGACCGGACATGGCGGAACGCCATGTCCGGCGCAAGCAACATGGAAGAGGAACGCCTGATCCCCATCTCTGCCCTGCAACACCTGGCCTACTGCCCCAGACAGTTCGCCCTGATCCACCTGGAGCAGGCCTGGGAAGAAAACCGCTTCACTGCGGAAGGACGGCTGTTGCATCGGGTGGTGGACGCCGGCGCCAGCGAAACCCGCCATGACCTGCATATCGCCCGTGGTGTGCACCTCATCTGCCATGCCCTCGGGCTGGTGGGCAAGGCCGATGTGGTGGAATTCCACCGCGCGGAATCCGGTTGCACCCTGCCCGATCGGGAAGGATTTTGGCGACCCTGCCCCGTGGAATACAAAAGGGGGCGCTCCAAACAGGCCGACTGGGACCGAATCCAATTGTGCGCCCAGGCGCTGGCGTTGGAGGAGCAATTCGACCTTGCCATTGAAGAAGGCGCTCTGTTCTATGGCAAACAGCGCCGACACGAGCGCGTGACATTCGATAACAGGCTCCGGGAACAGACCTGCCAGCTCGCCCGCCAAGCTCACGCCCTGCTGAAAGAGGCCACATTACCTCCGCCTGAACCCGGCACGAAATGCATGCACTGCTCTCTGGAAGCGATCTGTCTCCCCGAGCGCAAGGACGCACAGGCCTATCTCGACCGGGTACTCACACCATGAAACGTCTGCTCAACACCCTCTACCTCACCACCCAGGGAGCCTGGCTGAGCCGGGAGCGGGAGACTCTGGTCGTCAAGGTCGACCATGAAATCCGGCTGCGGCTGCCCATTCACCACATCGACAGCATCGTGGCCTTAGGCCAGGTCAATGCCACGGCGCCCCTGCTGGGATTCTGCGCAGCGCGGGGTGTGCGCATGGCCTTCTTCACGGAACAGGGTCGCTTTCTGGCCCGCGTGGAAGGTCCTGTATCGGGCAACGTGCTGTTGCGCAAGGCCCAGTACCAATGGCATGAGTCCACGGAACAGAGCGCGCGAATCGCAGGCACCCTGATCGCCGCCAAGATCGTCAACAGCCGCACCGTATTGCAGCGGCATCTACGCGACCGCCCCGACTGCCCCTACCGCGCCGACATCGAACAGGCGATCCAACACCTGGTTACCCTGCTGCGCCGTGTGCGCACCGAAACCGATCTGGACACCCTTCGCGGTTACGAAGGGGCTGCGGCACGTGCCTATTTCGACTGTTTCGACCACCTCATTCTGCATGACGATCCGGGGTTTCGTTTTGCAGGCCGCAATCGCAGGCCCCCCACCGATCCCGTCAACGCCCTTCTCTCTTTCGTCTATACCCTGTTGCGCCATGACGTGGCCTCGGCACTGGAAGGTGTGGGCCTGGACCCGGCCATCGGTTTTCTGCATCGCGCCCGTCCAGGCAGGCCGGCACTCGCGCTGGATCTCATGGAAGAACTGCGCCCCCAACTGGCCGATCGCCTGGTGCTTTCGCTCATCAACCGCAGGCAGTTACGTGCGTCTGGATTCAACACCACCGAAACCGGTGAAGTCCGCATGACCGAGGCCACTCGCAGGCAGGTGCTTACCGCCTGGCAGGAACGCAAACGAGAAACACTCAAACATCCCTATCTGGAAGAGACCGTGGAAATCGGCCTGATTCCGTACTTGCAAGCCCGTTTGCTGGCAAGCTATCTGAGAAACGACCTGAATGCCTACCCCGCCTTCGTCTGGTGCTGAGGAAAGACATCATGATGGTACTGATCACCTATGATGTGAATACAGAAAGCCCCGGAGGAGCCCGCCGGTTGAGACGCATCGCCAAGGCCTGTCAGGACTACGGGCAGCGCGTGCAATTTTCCGTGTTCGAATGCCTCGTCGAACCGGCCCAGTGGACCCAGCTCAAGCAGACCCTGATCGAGGAAATGGACCCCGAGCGTGACAGCCTGCGTTTCTATTACCTGGGCACCAACTGGCGCCGACGCGTGGAACATGTCGGAGCAAAACCGGCCTACGATCCTGAAGGCACGCTCATCCTTTGATCAGAATATCGCGAACCACCAGCCCACACCCATTATGCGGCAGGTTCGCGATGCTCTTTCACAATTCAAATCAATCACTTGCAAGAGACGCTTTCAATCTGTAACGAGAAAATGGCCGTGACCAGAACAGGTTCGCGCATCTTGTCCCGTTCCGGCAGCGCATGTCTGCACTTACAATAACGCGGTCGCCCCCATCACGGGGGCGTGGATTGAAACTTCAGGTTTGCTCCAAGTCGATGCCGAGGTCGGCGGTCGCCCCCATCACGGGGGCGTGGATTGAAACCCGCCAATCGACGACGGCAGCGCCAACCTGCCAATGTCAGGCCCAGCCAAACACTTTCTGATATGGCACTGCCAGATCGCACCTCATCCCCGACAGATCCAGCTGCAATCATTCCCTCCCTCGGCCGGTCATATTTTGACCAGCAACAAGGAAGGCCACACACAGAGGAGAGGTTTCATGAAGCTATCCACAACTTCGGCCGGCATGGTCCTGGCCGTGGCGGCAGCCGGCATGCTCGGCGGGTGCTCGGAATACGGCACCCGCTACAGCAGCATGGCCGCCACCGAGCAAACGGTTCACTGTTACGGGGTGAACAAGTGCAAGGGCTACAACGATTGCAAGACGGCCAGCAATGCCTGCAAGGGCAAGGCCTCATGCAAGGGGCAGGGCTTCGTGAACATGTCGGAGAAGGCCTGCACCGAGGTGGGCGGAACCGTCGGTTCCTGAGCCCGATTCCATACAAAGGAGGATACGCAATGAAGATATCGAAGAGGACGGCCGGTATCGGGCTCGGCGCCGCGCTGGCGATGGCGGCCGCCGGAATGACAGGCGTTGCCAGCACGGCAATGGCCTCGAGCAGCGGCAAGGTGCACTGCTATGGCGTCAACAAGTGCAAGGGATACAACGACTGCAAGAGTGCCAGCAATGCCTGCAAGGGCAAGGTCTCCTGCCAGGGCCAGGGTTTCGTGCTCATGTCGAAACATGCCTGCGATGCCATCGGGGGCAAGGCCAAGAAGGAGTAATCCACCCGGCCACCGTTCCTGCGGGATGGTGGCCTTTCGGGAGAACACGCCATGTCCCGCCCCTTTCTCGGCTTCGGCCTGGGCCTGCGCACTGACCATTACGCCTATATTGAAGAACACCGGCCAGATGTCGACTGGTTCGAGATCCTGTCCGAGAACTACATGGTGCCTGGCGGCAAGCCACTGGCCCACCTCGACCGGATTCGTGCCGACTACCCGATGGTCATGCACGGTGTCTCGCTGTCGATCGGCAGCACCGACCCACTCGATCTCGACTACCTCGCCCAGCTGAAGACGCTGGCCAAACGCGTGGAACCGCACTGGATCTCCGACCACCTGTGCTGGACCCGTGTCGATCACACCAACAGTCACGACCTGTTGCCGCTGCCCTACAACGAGACGGCCATTGCGCACATCGCCGAGCGCATCCGACAGGTGCAGGACTACCTGGGCCGGCAGATCCTCATCGAGAACCTGTCGAGCTATGTCACCTATCACGCTTCGGAAATGCCCGAGTGGGAATTCCTCGACGAGATCGCACGCCGTGCCGACTGCCTTGTCCTGCTCGACATCAACAACATCTACGTCAGCGCGCACAACCACCATTTCGACCCGGTGGACTATCTCGACGGCATGAGCCCTGAACGGGTGATGCAGTTTCACCTGGCCGGTCACTGCCATGATGGCCTCATGATCATCGACACTCACGACCACCCGGTCTGCGACCCGGTGTGGACCCTGTATGCAGACGCCCTGCGACGCTTCGGCGCAGTCAGCACCATGATCGAGCGCGACGACGACATCCCCGCCTTTCCCGAACTGCGCGCCGAACTGGCGATCGCCGAACGCATTGCCGGCGAGACCCTGCCTGTGCCTGCGTTGCAGACATCGCAAACGGCGCTGCGAGGCCTCGCCTGATGGACGGCCTGCGCGACCTGCAACAGGCCTTTCTGGGGCACCTGCTGGGCGAAGGCAGCCCCATCGCCGGGGCCATCGAATCCACTGCCGGCGCCTCGGCCGCCGAACGGCTCGGCATCTATGCCACCGGCTATCGCCTGCGCCTGAAAGAGGCTATGGAGACGGACTATCCCCGCCTGCATGCCTACCTCGGTGACACCCTCTTCGATCGCCTCGCCGACACCTACATCCACCGCTATCGTTCGCACGGCACCAGTCTGCGTGGCTACAGCCGCCACATGGGAGAGCTGCTGGACGAACTGCCGCCGTTCAGCGGCCTGCCGGTGCTTGGCGAGATCGAGCGCATCGAGCGCGCCTTCAACCACAGCTTCGACGCCGCCGACCGCCCGCTGCCCGGCCCCGCTCTGCTTGAACGGATTCCTCCCGCAGCCTGGCCCGACATGCGTCCGGTCCTGCACCCCTCGGTCACCCTGCTGCCGCTGCGCTACAACAGCTTTGCCATCTGGCGGGCGCTGGCGGACGAGACCCAGCCCCCCGAGCCGACCGAGGCTCCCGCCATCTGGCTGATATGGCGCCGCGACCTGGTCAGCCGTTACCGGGCCCTGCCGGCACACGAGGCCGAGGCGCTGAACGCCATCCGCAACGGCGAGCCCTTCGGCGCCGTGTGCGAGCACCTGCTCCAACACTTTGCTCCCGAGGCGGTTCCCCGGGAGGCGGTCCAGCTGTTGCAGTCCTGGCTCATCGAGCAGGTCATCGCCACGCTTGACTGGGAGGCCACACCACCCAGCTGATAGAATCCCCGGCCGGCTATCAGGGACAGAATTCATGGCAGGCTCCAGCACCAAGGTTATCCTCGCCGCGCTGGCGGGCAACACCGCCATCGCCATCACCAAGTTCGCCGCCGCGGTCTTTACCGGCAGTTCGGCCATGCTCTCCGAGGGCATCCACTCGCTGGTGGATACCGGCAACCAGGGACTGCTGCTCTACGGCATGCGCCGCGCCAAGCGTCCGCCAGACGCCCGCTTTCCCTTCGGACACGGCAAGGAGATCTACTTCTGGAGCTTCGTGGTGGCCATCCTCATCTTCGCGGTCGGCGCCGGAGTATCCATCTACGAAGGCATCCACAACATGCTCGACCCCCGGCCGATCACCAATCCGCTGGTCAACTACATCGTGCTCGGGCTGTCCCTCGTCTTCGAGGGCGGGGCCTGGTGGTTCGCGCTGCGCGAGTTCGGCAAGACCAAGGGAAAGATGGGCTATATCGAAGCCGTGCAACGCGGCAAGGACCCGTCGATGTTCGTGGTGCTGTTCGAAGACTCGGCCGCCCTGTTGGGGCTGCTGGTGGCAATGGCCGGCATCGCCACCGCACAGTTCACTGGCATCCTCTGGTTCGACGGCCTGGCCTCAGTGGTCATCGGCCTGATCCTGGGCGCCACCGCCATCTGGCTGGCGATCGAGACCAAGGGCCTGCTGATCGGCGAGAGCGCCAACCGCGAGGTGGTCGCCGGTATCCGCGAGCTGGTCTCGGCCGAGCCGGCGATCGAAGCCATCAAGGAACTGCTGACCATGCACATGGGACCGGATTTCGTGCTGGTGACCATGGCGGCCGACTTCCGCGACGATCTGGATGCCGGCACCATCGAGCACACCATCGCGCGCCTCGACCGCGCCATCAAGGCACGCTGGCCCGAGGTGAAGAAGGTGTTCATCGAGGCCGAGTCCCTTGTCCCGCGCGTCGAGCACCCCGCCCCCGCATGAAGATCCACCTGATCGCGGTCGGCGAGCGCATGCCCCGCTGGGTGCAGGAGGGCTATGCCGAGTACGCCCGTCGCCTGCCACGCGAATGCACCCTGCAGCTGGTCGAGATCGCCCCGGGCCGGCGCGGCAAGGGCGCCGATACCGCGCGCGCGGTGCGCGAGGAGGGCGAGCGCCTGCTGGCGGCCATCCCCAGGGGCGCGCGAGTGATCGCCCTGGAGGTGAACGGCCGGCCCTGGTCCACCGAGCAACTGGCCGGCCAGCTCGAGAAATGGCTGGCCGGGGGCAGTGACGTGGCCCTGCTGGTCGGTGGCCCCGAGGGGCTGTCGGAGGCCGCCCGCAAGGCGGCTGCACAGCAGTGGTCGCTCTCGCCGCTGACCCTGCCGCACCCCCTGGTGCGGGTGATCGTCGCCGAGCAGCTCTACCGCGCCTGGAGCATTCTCGCCAACCATCCCTATCATCGCGCCTGATGTTGATCCTTGCCTCGCAATCACCCCGCCGCGCCGAGCTGCTGCGCCAGATCGGCGTCGATTTCCGTGTCGCGCCCGCGCACATCGACGAGACCCCGCAACCGGGCGAGCCCCCCGCCGACTACGTGGCCCGCATGGCGCGGGAGAAGGCCCGCGCAACGGCGGTCCAGCACCCGGGAGCCCTGGTACTGGGCGCGGATACCTCGGTGATCCTCGACGGGCACATCCTCGGCAAGCCCGCCGACCGCGAAGAAGGCATCGCCATGCTGCTGGCGCTGGGCGGACGGGAACACCAGGTGCTGACCGCCGTGGCCCTGGCCGGCCCCCACGAGGATCAGGCCCTCTCGGCAAGCCGGGTGCGCTTCCGCCCCGTCGGGCGCGAGGAGGCCGCGCGCTACTGGGCCACGGGCGAGCCGGCGGACAAGGCCGGCGGCTACGCCATCCAGGGGCTGGGCGCGGTGTTCGTCGAACACATCGAGGGCAGCTACTCGGGCATCATGGGGCTGCCCCTGTTCGAGACCGCTCAGCTGCTGGCCGACGCCGGCCTGCCCCGCCCCTGAATCGCGGGCACTCCCGGCCTGCCCGACGGTCACAGGGAGGTAAACCCCGGTTTCACCTGACACCCTGACAGCCCCCTGAAGACCCTGTCGGGGTGGTGGCGAGGACACACCGCCCCGGGCGAGGGAACGGGAGCATCGGCGATTTCCCGAGACGGGGTGTGATTCCCGGCGCCACGTACCTGCTTGGCGTTAACCCGGATGTTTCACCGGCATCCCGAGAGCCGGCGGAGTTCGCAGCCGCTGTGACGCCGGTTTGGAGCGAAAGCGATAGCTGTCGCTATCGCTTGAGTGAAAACCAAGCCACAGCGAGCGAGAAACCGCCGGAATCGGGATAGAACAACGCGGGACACAAACGGTAACCGGCGACTGGCCTCCCTTTGGTTTCCATTTTTGCTCGTTATTCAGCTTCTTAGGAAGAGAGCGTTGGTCGGCCGGTGAAATATTCGGGTTAAACTGAACTCATGAACGAAGAAATCCTGATCAACGTCACCCCACCCGAGACCCGTGTCGCCGTGATCGAAAACGGCGTGGTACAGGAGATCATAATCGAGCGCACCGCGCGCCGTGGCCTGGTGGGCAACATCTACAAGGGCAAGGTGTGCCGGGTACTTCCGGGCATGCAGGCGGCCTTCGTCGATGTCGGCCTGGAGCGCGCGGCCTTTCTGCACGCCTCCGACATCTATTGCACCTCGGGACGCGAGCAGCCGATCACCGAACTGGTGCGCGAGGGCGGCGAGATCGTGGTGCAGGTGGTCAAGGACCCGCTGGGCAGCAAGGGCGCGCGCCTGACCACCAACGTCTCCATCCCTTCGCGTTACATGGTGTTCATGCCCAACATGCGCAGCGTGGGGGTCTCGCAGAAGATCGAGGACGAGGACGAACGCGTGCGCCTGCGCGAAATCCTGGCCCGCTTCGCCGCCGAGTCGGAACTGCCTGCCGGCTTCATCGCGCGCACCGCCGCCGAGGGCATCGGCGAGGAGGCCCTGCGCCAGGACATGCTCTACCTGCAGCGCCTGTGGCAATCCATCAAGGAGAAGGCGCGTAACGTCAAGGCGGTCGAAGTACTGCACGAAGACCTGCCACTGGGCCTGCGTGCGCTGCGCGACCTGGTCGGCCCCGAAGTCGAACGGGTGCGCATCGACTCGCGTTCCACCTTCGAGAAGGCGCGCCAGTTCGCCCACAAGTTCCTGCCCGACGCCGACACCCAGATCGAGTACTACCCCGGCGAGCGTCCCATCTTCGATCTCTACGGCGTGGAGGACGAGATCCAGAAGGCCCTGCGCCGCACTGTCGAGCTCAAGTCCGGCGGTCACCTGGTGATCGATCAGACCGAGGCAATGACCACCATCGATGTCAACACCGGGGCCTTCGTCGGCCATCGGACCCTCGAGGAGACCATCTTCAAGACCAACCTCGAAGCCGCACAGGCCATCTGCCGCCAGCTGCGGCTGCGCAACCTGGGGGGGATCATCATCATCGACTTCATCGACATGACCGATCTCGATCACAAGCGCCAGGTGATCCGTGCGCTCGAACGCTGCCTGGCACGTGATCACGCCAAGACCCACATCTCCGAGGTCTCCTCGCTGGGCCTGGTGGAGATGACCCGCAAGCGCACCCGCGAATCGCTCGAGCATGTGCTGTGCGAGACCTGCCCCACCTGCCGCGGCCGGGGGTCGATCAAGACCGCCGAGACCACCTGCTACGAGATCTTCCGCGAGATCCTGCGCGAGGCGCGCCAGTTCGACGTCGAACAGCTGCTGGTGCTCGCCGCGCCCGACGTGATCGACCGCCTGCTCGACGAGGAATCGCAGAACCTCGCCGAGCTGGAGCAGTTCATCGGCAAGCCCATCAAGTTGCAGGCCGAGGCGCTCTACACCCAGGAGCAGTACGACGTCGTGCTGGTCTGACACACGGAACCGGCAATGAAAGGGCTCCTTCGACTGACCCGCCGCTTCCTCATCGTCCTGATCCTGGGCTGGGGCCTGCTGGCCCTGCTGGTGCGCCTGTCCACCCCCCTGCTGGAACACGCGCGCGAACCCCTGGCCCGCTGGCTGAGCGAACAAGCCGGCATGCCAGTGCAGATCACGCGCCTGGAGGCGAGCTGGTGGGGACTCGGGCCCCGGCTCGATCTCTACGATGTGCGCCTTGGCGAGGGCGCGGCCGGCATCCACCTGCGCGAGGTCGAACTCGACCTCAACCACACCAACCTGCTGCGCGGCAACCTCTTCGACGCCCTGCGGCTGACCATCGAAGGATTGCAACTCAACCTGGTCCTCGAAGCCGACGGCCAGTTGCACGTCGAGGGCTTCCCGGTACGCGATGGCGGCCAGCCGGCCATCGCCCTGCCGCGCTATCTGCGTCTGCGCAACACCCGGCTGACCTGGGAAGACCGCCGGTACGGCGCGCCGCCGATCACCATCGACCCCCTGTACCTGGACGTGGCGAGGGACGGCCAGCACCTGCATCTCAACGGTGGATTGGACAGTTCCTTCGGCAAGCTGCACTTCGCCGCCGACATCCACGGCTACCCGGCCGGGCGGCACTGGCGCGGCACCAGCTACCTGAAAGGCGAGGCACTGGCGCTGCCGCCCCTGCTCGGCCGTTACCTGCCCGCCCCCTACCACTTGCTGGGCGGCAGGCTCGATCTCGAGCTCTGGCAGGTCTGGGAGAATGCCCGCGAAATCGCCGCCCGTGGACACGTGGAAGCGCACCGCCTGCGTTTCGGCAACCGCGAACAACCGGGCCGGGAGTTCAGCCTGCACCGGGCGAGCGCAGATCTCGACTTCGCCGAGGCCACCGACGGCGAATGGCGCATCCTCTCCGACGCCCTCACGCTACAGACCGGACCCGACGATCCGCCGCTGACCACCGCACTGGCCATTCGTCATCGCCCCGACCCACGGGGCACCCTCGACATCGCCGCCACCCGCCTGCCGGTCGCCCTGCTCGTCCAGGCACTGCATCTGCGCCCGACCGACCCGGCGCTGGACGAGGCCCTGGCAGCGCTGGCCCCGCGCGGCGAACTGCAGGCACTTCGGCTGCACATCGCCCCCGGCCAGGCCGACAGCTGGGCGCTGGACACCCGCCTGCGCAACATCGCTGCCAAGCCCTGGCAGGGCTTCCCCGGCTTCCAGGGACTCGACGGCCGCCTCACTGCCACCGCCGAACGGGCGCGGCTGGCGCTGGACTCGAAGGCCCTGCCACTGGACTACCGGGAACTGTTCCGCGCCCCGCACCGGCTGGAGCAACTGAGCGGCGTGCTGCACTGGCAACGCGAGACCGACGGCTGGCGCCTGTTCACCGACGACCTGCGCCTGGCCACGCCCGACCTGCGTGGCGCCCTCTGGCTCGATCTGCAACAACACCAGGGACAGACACCTCGGCTGGCGCTGCGCGCGCGGATCGAAGACGGCGCGGTGGAGGCCACCGGCCGCTACCTCCCCACGGCCATCATGAGCGACGAGCTGGTGGACTGGCTGGACCACGCCCTGCAGGGCGGCCGAATGGAGCGCGCCGACCTGCTGCTGGTCGGCCCCCTGGCCGACTTCCCGTTCAACGAGCACGCCAACGGGGTGTTCGAGGTCGATGCCCGGCTCGCCGACGTGGACCTGGACTATCGCAGCGGCTGGCCGGCGCTGCACCAGGTCGCCGCGCGGCTGTTCTTTCACCAGAACAGCCTGGACATCGACCTGCCGGAAGGCCGGGTCTACGACAGCCGCCTGCTCGACACCCACGTCCGCCTGGCCACCCTGAACCCGGCCAGCCCCCTCCAGGTAACAGCGCGCATCGAGGGACCACTGGCCGATGAACTGCGCCTGTTGCGCGAACCCGCCCTGCGCGGGCGTTTCGGAGACATCGCGAAACAGATGCAGGCCGAGGGACCGACTCGCCTCGACCTGGACTTCCAGCTCCCGCTGGGCGCCCACGGGGCTCGACTGGCGCTGGATGGCCGGCTGTACCTGCGCGGGAACCGGCTGCACCTGCCCAAATGGCAGGTCGCCCTCGAACAGCTCAAGGGCGAGATTGCTTTCGACCTTCACAGCCTGCGCGCACGGAACCTGCGGGGTCAGGCCTTCGGCGCGCCATTGCGCCTGGACATCGAGCCGGTGGCCGAGGGCACCCGCATCCGCGCCCGCGCCCGCTGGGGCAGCACCCTGTTGCAGCAACGCTTCCCCGCGTTGCCCCTGCACCTGGCGTCGGGCGCCAGCGACTTCACCCTCGAACTCGACTTCCCCGCGCAGCGGCAGGGCAAACGCCCGGTGCTGCTCAGCCTGCGCAGCGACCTCAAGGGCATGCGGCTGGACTTGCCCGCTCCGCTGGGCAAGCAGGCGGCGCAGGCGCGGCCACTGGCCATCACCCTGCCGCTGGGCCAGCCCCCCGGTCCGCTGCACCTGCGCTACGACAAGGCCCTCGACGCCCGCTTCAGCCTGGACGGCCACCGTGGCGAGCTCCGCTATGCCCGTGGTCAGGCGCAACTGCCTCGCAAGAACGGTTTCCGCGTGCTGGCCCGGGTGAAGACGCTGGATATCGGCGCCTGGCGGGAGCTGTTCGCCAGCCTCGCCCGGGACGGTCGGCAGCCTCCTCCCTGGTCGGTCGAACTCGAGGCCAAACGCCTGCGCGTCGGCGAACTGGCTATCGACAAGGCCCGGCTACAGGCCCAGCACGAGAGCGGCGGCATCATCGACGGTCGGCTGGAGGCGCCGCTGGTCACGGGCGACCTGCACTACGAACCAGGCGAGCGCGGGCAGCTGCACCTCAACCTCGAACAGCTGCACATCCGTTTCGATCCGGAAACCGCCTCAGCGCCGCCGCCCGACCCGGCCAGCGGCCCCGATCCGCGGACCCTGCCCCGGCTCGTCTTCAACTGTGCCGACCTGCGCATCAACCAGGCCGACCTCGGCGTCGCCCATCTGGCACTGCAACCGGCAACCGACGGCGCCGACATCACCGAACTCGACTTCAAGGGCCCGGCAGGCACCCTCGAGGCGCGGGGCCGCTGGGCCTGGCGGAAGGGCCGTGCTCACACCTATCTGGGCGGGCGTTTCCAGAGCAAGGATCTGGGGGCCTTTCTCGCCGGGCTGGGCTATCCCCGACAGATGATCGATGCCCGTGCCGACATCCGCTTCGATCTCGACTGGCCGGGTCACCCGGCACAGATCCACCGCGCCGCCCTGCACGGCCAGGGCAAGATCGACATCCGCGACGGCCGCCTGGCGGACGTGGATCCCGGTATCGCGCGCGTGCTCGGCCTGCTCAGTCTCGACGCCCTGAGCCGGCGCCTCCGCCTCGACTTCGGCGACGTGCTCAAGAAGGGATACACCTTCGACAGCATCGTCGGCAGTTTCCAGCTCGGCGACGGTCAGGCGATCACCCGCGACCTGGTGGTAGACGGCCCCTCCGGCCGTATCGAGATCGGCGGACGCATCGGACTGGTGGCGCGCGACTTCGACCAGGTGGTGCAGGTCACTCCCAAACTGGATACCACTCTGGCCATCGCCGGGACCATCGCCGGCGGGCCAGTGGCCGGGCTGGCCACCCTGATCGCCCAACGCCTGCTGTCCGACGAAATCGATCAGATCAACCGCTTCGAGTACAGCGTCACCGGCAGCTGGGACGACCCCAAGCTCACCCCGCTGGAGTCCGGCGGTCCCATCTCCCGCCTCTTCAACACCCTGGGCGGCAAGGACACCCAGCGCAAGACCGAGGCCCAGGAGAAGGCCATCGACGAGAACAAGACCCGTCCCAGGCGCAATGTCCTGCAAAAGCTGCTGGGCACCGGGAAGACCCCACCCTCGAAACAGCCCTCCCCCGCGGAGACCCCACCTGCGGACGAAGGCGCCTTTCCCCAATAAAGCAATGTTCGCGGCGGGGACGCCACTCCTACCGTCCCCGGGCCGAACCTTCACAAGCCATGCCCATCGCCTGGCCTGATAAACTGGGCGTCCCTCCGGCAGCTCGCTGCCGGCACACACACTGGACAGAACGAAGCAACATCCCCTGACATGAGCGTAACCTCCTCTCCCCTCAAGGCCGCCGCCATCCAGATGGCCTCCGGTACCAATGTCAACGCCAACCTGCTCACCATCGAGAAACTGCTCGAGGAGGCCGCTCGCCAGGGTGCGACACTGGCCGTATTGCCCGAGAACTTCGCCTATCTGGGCGCCTCGGGGCGCGACGTGCTGCCCTACCGCGAGGTGCAGGGTGATGGCCCCTTGCAACACTTCCTGTCGCAGATCGCGGCCCGGCTGGGGATCTGGATCGTCGGCGGCACCATCCCGCTGGAAGGCGAGGACGCCGGTCGCTGGCGCGCCGCCTCCCTGGTATTCGATGCCGAGGGCCGCGAGGTGGCCCGTTACGACAAGCAGCACCTGTTCGACGTCACCCTGCCCGATTCCGACGAGCACTACAGTGAGTCGGACGCTATCGAGCCGGGCAACGAGGTGGTGGTCGTCGACAGCCCCATCGGCCGACTCGGCCTCGCGGTGTGCTACGACCTGCGCTTCCCCGAGCTGTTTCGCGCCATGGTCGATCGTGGCGCAGAAGTCTTTGCCCTGCCGGCGGCCTTCACCGCGGTAACCGGCCGCGCGCACTGGGAAGTGCTGGTACGCGCCCGCGCCATCGAAAACCTCGCCTGGGTGATCGCCGGCGCCCAGGGCGGCTTCCACGTCGGTGGACGCGAGACCTGGGGCCACAGCATGGTGGTCGACCCCTGGGGCAGCGTGCTCGCGTGCCAGGAGCGCGGCAACGGCATCGCCATTGCCACCATCGATCCCGCGTTCCAGCGCGCCACCCGGCGCAGCTTCCCCTGCCTGGACCACCGGCGCCTGCAATGCGCTGCCGACGAGACCGAGTGAGCGCAGGCAACACGCCCGGTCGAAACGCCACAGCCCCATCGTCCCTTCACCTGTCGCGACATCTTCGGCCCTGAAGACGGACCCACCCGTGGGGGCGGCGTTCCCGTCGCGAACCTTCGGCCCGAGGACGGGCCTCCTACAGGCAGGAGCGACATCCCGTCGCGAACATGCGGCCCGAAGACGGGCCTCCTGCGGTAGGAGCGACGTCCTCGTCGCGAACCTTCGGCCCGGGTCGGGCCTCCTGCAGGTGGCGTACCATTCCATCTGACAGGGGCCGAATCCCCCTTCGTCGCAGTGTTGCATTGCGTCCCCACGCCCCCTATCTTCGCTCAACACTCCCAAAGGAAGTACGCACGCATGACCGACTCCCTCGATATCGCCCGTGCCACTCTGCTCGACGCCTCCGGGCTGGGCGAGCAGGCCCTGACACAGGTCATGGACCGGCTGCTCAGCCGGCAGATCGACACCGCCGATATCTATCTGCAGTACTCGCGGCTGGAATCCTGGGTGCTCGAAGACGGCATCGTGCGCGAGGGCAGCCACAGCATCGAGCAGGGCGCGGGCCTGCGCGCGGTGGCCGGGGACAAGACCGGCTTCGCCTACACCGAGGACATCGACCTGCCGCAATTGCTGGAGGCGGCCGGGACGGCGCGCGCCATCGCCCGCGCCGGACAGAGCGGCCGGCAGGCCATCGCCTCGCGGCGCGACCTGCCGCAACTCTACGCCCCGCTCAACCCCATCGACTCGCTGGACGAGGCCGCCAAGCTGGCGCTGATGCGCGAACTCGACGAGGCGGCACGCGCCGCCGATCCGCGCGTGCAGCAGGTGATCGTGAGCCTGGTCGCGGCCCAGGACACGGTGCTGGTGATCGACGACCAGGGGCGGCTGGCGGGCGATGTGCGGCCGCTGGTACGCATCAACGTCAGCATCATCGTCGAGCAGGACGGGCGGCGCGAACAGGGCAGCGCCGGCGGCGGCGCACGGCGCGGACTGGACTATTTTCTCGAGGACGAGCGCGCCCTGGGCTATGCCCGCGAGGCGGTGCGCCAGGCGCTGGTCAACCTGGAGGCGACCGATGCCCCGGCCGGCCTGCTGCCGGTGGTGCTCGGCCCCGGCTGGCCCGGGGTGCTGCTGCACGAGGCGGTGGGCCACGGCCTGGAAGGCGACTTCAACCGCAAGGGCACCTCGGCCTTCTCCGGGCGTATCGGCGAGCAGGTGGCCTCGCCGGCCTGCACCGTGGTGGACGACGGCACCCTGCCCGAGCGGCGCGGCTCGCTCAGCATCGACGACGAAGGCACCCCTACCCAGCAGACGGTGCTGATCGAGAACGGCATCCTCAAGGGCTACATGCAGGACCGCATGAACGCGCGCCTGATGGGCGTGGCCCCCACCGGCAACGGGCGGCGCGAGTCCTATGCCCACCTGCCCATGCCGCGCATGACCAACACCTACATGCTGCCCGGCGAACACGATCCGCAGGAGATCATCGCCTCGGTCGAACACGGCCTGTACGCGGTCAACTTCGGCGGCGGCCAGGTGGACATCACCTCCGGCAAGTTCGTGTTCTCGGCCAGCGAGGCCTACCTGATTGAAAACGGCAAGGTGACCCGCCCGATGAAGGGTGCCACCCTGATCGGAAGTGGCCCCGAGGTGATGACCCGCATCAGCCTCGTCGGCAACGACCTGCAACTCGACAGCGGCGTGGGCACCTGCGGCAAGGACGGCCAGAGCGTGCCGGTGGGCGTGGGCCAGCCGACGCTCAAGATCGACGAGCTGACCGTTGGGGGGACTGCCGCATGAGCCACGACATCGCCACGCTGGAGAACATCGTCGCGCAACTGCTCGAGGAGGCACGCCAACAGGGCGCTACCCAGGCCGAGGCCGGGGTACACGTACGCCAGGGGCTGGACCTCACGGTGCGCCTGGGCGAAACCGAGACCATCGAGCACACCCGTGACCAGGGCCTGGGCGTGACTGTCTATTTCGGACAGCGCAAGGGCTCGGCCAACACCACCGACCTGCGCCCCGAGGCAATCCGCGAGACGGTCGCCGCGGCCTGCCGTATTGCCCGGCATACCGCAGAGGACCCGGCAGCCGGCCTGGCCGACGCGGCGCTGATGGCGCGCGAGATCCCGGACCTGGATCTCGACCACCCCTGGGAGATCGACCCCGCCGAGGCGGCGGCCATCGCCCGCCGCTGCGAAGACGCGGCACGCGGTCACGACCCGCGCATCCGCAACTCCGAGGGCGCTACCCTGCACACCGGACGCGGCCTGTTCGTCTATGGCAACAGCCACGGCTTTCTCGGCGGCTACCCCACCACCCGGCACAGCCTGAGCTGCGCCATCCTTGCCGAGCAGGACGGCGAGATGCAACGCGACTACTGGTTCAGCAGCGCGCGCGCCGCCGAGGACCTGCAGGCACCCGAGACGATCGGGGAGATCGCGGCACGCCGCGCGGTGGCCCGTCTGGGGGCCCGCAAGATCGACACCACCGAATGCCCGGTGATCTTCCATGCCGAGCTGGCACCCAGCCTGCTCTACGCCCTGTTCAACGCCATCCGCGGCCCGTCCCTGTACCGCAAGGCCAGCTTCCTGCTCGATGCCCTGGGCGAGTCGATATTTCCCGACTGGGTGCGCATCAGCGAAGACCCGCACAAGCCGCGTGGCCTGGCCAGCGCGCCCTTCGACAACGAGGGCGTGGCCACCCATGCGCGCGACCTCGTGGCCGGCGGCGTGTTGCAAGGCTATATCCTCGACAGCTACTCGGCACGCAAGCTGGGCATGCAGACCACCGGCAATGCCGGCGGGGTGCGCAATACGCGCATCGACAGCTCGGGCGAGACCTTCGAGCAGTTGCTCGAGCGCATGCAGCGCGGGCTGGTGGTCACCGAGTTGATGGGACAGGGCAGCAACACCGTCACCGGCGACTACTCGCGCGGTGCGGCCGGCTTCTGGGTGGAGGACGGGCAGATCGCCTATCCGGTGGCCGAGATCACCGTTGCCGGCAACCTGCGGCAGATGTTCGAGGGCCTGCTGGCGGTCGGCTGCGACAACGACATCCCCGGCGCGGTCGATACCGGCTCCTGGCTGATCGAGCGCATGACCGTGGCCGGCAACTGAGGCCGGCTACCGGGGCGGCCGCGCACGACCGCCCCGCGACGAAGGTGTCAGGCGGCCGTTTCGCTGTCGGCCTCGGCGTGGTAGGCCACCACGCGCTCCACCTCGTTCTTCGAGCCGAGGATCACCGGCACGCGCTGGTGCAGCGCCTTTGGCTGGATCTCCATGATGCGCTCGCGCCCGGTGCTGGAGGCCCCGCCGGCCTGCTCGACGATGAAGCTCATGGGGTTGGCCTCGTACATCAGGCGCAGCTTGCCCTCGGTGCCCTTGGCCTTCATCTTGCTGTCGATGGGGTACATGAAGATGCCGCCACGGGTGAGGATGCGGTGCACCTCGGCTACCATCGAGGCGATCCAGCGCATGTTGAAGTCCTCGCCACGCGGGCCCTCGGCACCGGCCAGGCACTCGTCCACGTAGCGCTTAACCGGCGCCTCCCAGAAACGCATGTTCGAGGCATTGATGGCGAACTCGCGAGTGTCCTCGGGGATGGTCATGTCGGGATGGGTGAGGATGAACTCACCGATATCCTGGTCCAGCGTGAAGCCGTTCACCCCATTGCGGTGGTCAGCACCATCATGGTGGAAGGACCGTACAGGGCATAGCCGGCGGCCACCTGCTGGGTGCCCGGCTGCAGGAAGGCGTCACGATTGGGGCAGACACGCTCCCCGGGGCAGCGCAGGATGGAGAAGATGGTGCCCACCGAGACGTTGACGTCGGTGTTCGAGGAACCGTCCAGCGGGTCGAAGGTGAGCAGGTACTTGCCGCGCGGGTACCGGGAGGGGATCTCGTAGATGTCCTCCATCTCCTCGGAGGCCATCGCCGAGAGGTGGCCAGCCCACTCGTTGGAGCGCAGGAACACCTCGTTGGTGAGAATATCGAGCTTCTTCTGGGTCTCGCCCTGCACGTTCTCGGAGCCGGCGGTACCCAGCACGCCGATCAGCTCGCCCTTGTTGACCATGTTGGAGATCACCTTGCAGGCGGTGACGATGTCGTTGAGCAGCGAGGTGAAATCGCCGGTGGCGCCTTCGATCTTGCGCTGCTCCTCGATGATGAACTGGGTGATGGTGGTGCCGTTGTGCATGGCGCGCTCCTGAAAATCCGGTTGCAGACTGACAGGCTCCGGCCTGCCGCGACAAAAATTGGCCGGGCAGTATATTAGAATGTCCGGGTATATCAAGATTTTATGGCGGATTGTAGGGATTCTATGGTCCGCGCATCCTCCTTCGCGGCGGGGACGCCGCTCCCACAGGCGATGTAGGAGGTCCGTCCCCGGGCCGAACCATTCGCGACGGGGACGTCGCTTGTATGTTTCCTCTCGATGGGTCAGAAAGGACCTGTCGGGGCGGAGGGACGAACGCCGCATCTGACCTTTGACCTTGAGTACAGACAGTAGGAGAAATCGTCCCGCCCTCACCCCAGCGCCAATAAGGGATCTATCGGCCAATACGGACCGACAATTTTCGCAAGCCAGCGCCTTGGGTGAACCCCGACAAATCCTGCTCTCTACACTAGTCGGGAGGAAACATCATGGCAATGCCTGTGCAACCCCTGCTGATCGGTATCGATGTCAGCAAACAGGGCCTGGATATCTGTGATGACAGCAACGGCCCCGTCCAGTCGATTTCCAATGACCGTCAGTCCATTGCCGCCTGGCTCGATTCGCTGCCACCGGGTCCGGTCGAAATCGCCCTCGAGGCCACCAGCACCTTTCACCTCCTGGTGTGCGAACTCGCCTTCAAGGCCCGCCATACGATCTATCTCATTGATGGTTTCCGCTTGAGTCGCTATCGGGACAGCGTGGGCATCCGGGCCAAGAACGACACCTCCGATGCTCGCCTGCTGCGCCGTTACCTGGTCAATGAGCACGACAGCCTGCGCCCTTGGAGCCCGCCTCCCAAGGCCTATACCACCTTGCTGGGATTGCTCAACCGGCGTGCCGTCATCGTCCAGGCCAAGACCAAACTGCGGCAAAGCCTGGCTGATCTGCCAAGCATCAAGCCACAGACTCAGGTGCTCTTCGATCACTTCAAGACACTTGAAAGAAAGATCGATCAGCAGATCCAGAAATGGCTCGAGAAAGCTGCCTGGAAAGACAGGGCCTTGCGTGTGCAGGCCATCGAGGGCATTTGGCCCCCTCACCGCCGCCGCCCTGGTCACCGCCTTTCAGCGCGGCTCATTCCGCTCCTCCGACGCCTTTATCGCCTTCCTGGGTATGGATGTGCGCGTGCATGATTCCGGTCAGATGCGTGGGCGACGAAAGCTCACCAAGAAAGGCAACGCCGAGTTGCGACGCCTGCTCTACCTTGCTGCCATGCGCGCGTGTCGAACGCCGGCCTGGCGAGATTTCTACCAGCGGTATCTCGACCGCGGCCTGGCGCCGGTCCAGGCCTTGGTCATCCTCGGCAGAAAGCTCGCCAGGGTCGCTTTTGCCATCTTGCGAAATGAAACCGAATATCGGCCAAGAAATCGTTGCATGCAGACATAGGATCTCCTACGGGTAGGAGGTCCGTCCCCGGGCCGAACCCTTACCCGGCCGAAGTCAGCCAGGCCTGCAACCCCGGGATCACCTCGTCGAAATCGACCACTGCGGGAAATTCGTCGATCTCGCGCACCGGCTGGCTGCGGTCGGGATGGCGAATCGCCAGCAACTGACCGATGCCGGCCTGACGCGCGGCGCGCAACACCGGCAGGCTGTCGTCCACGAACAGGGTGCGCGCGGGATCGAAGGGCTCGCGCTCGCGCAGGCGCGGCCAGAACCCCGAATCCTCCTTGGCCAGGCCGATCTCGTGCGAACTGATCAGGGCATCGAGCCGGTGGTGCAGGGCAGTGCGATCCATCTTCAGCGCGAGGGACTTGTGGTGCGCATTGGTCACCAGCACCCGACGCTTGCCGGCACGGCCCAGCAGGTCGAGAAACTCGGTCACGTAGGGGAGCACCGCGATGAGATGGTCCACCTCCTGCTTGAGCTGGACGATGTCCAGTCCCAGCTGCTCGGTCCAGTGGTCGATGCAGTACCAGTCGAGGGTGCCGGCCACCTGCTCGTAGCGCTGCTGACATTCGGCCTTTGCCTGCTCGAAGCTCAAACCATGGCGCGCGGCATAACGCGCCGGCACGTGCTCCAACCAGAAGTGGTTGTCGAAATGCAGATCCAGCAGGGTACCGTCCATGTCCAGCAGGACGGTATCGATGCGTTCCCAATCGGGCATGGCGCGTCTCCGGTTGCAGTCGCCGCTACTCTATCCCACACTCCCAATTGATTCGAACCCCGCGGGAAGCAGGAACGCATGAACATCGATCTGGAACGTATCGTCGCTATCGCCAGCCGGGCCGGCGAGGCCATCATGGACATCTACACGCGCGAGTTCGCGGTGGAGAAGAAGGCCGACAATTCACCACTGACCGAGGCCGACCTGGCGGCCCACCGCCTGATCGTACAGGAACTGTCGCAACTCGAGCCCCGCCTGCCGGTGCTGTCCGAGGAGTCCGCCAAGATCCCCTGGGACGAGCGCTCGCGCTGGCTGCGCTACTGGCTGGTCGATCCGCTCGACGGCACCCGCGAGTTCATCAAGCGCAACGGCGAGTTCACGGTCAACATCGCGCTGGTGGAATCGGGACGCGCCACCTGCGGGGTGGTGCACGTCCCGGTCACCCGCACCAGCTATTACGGCTGCCTGGAACGGGGCGCCTGGAAGAAGGAAGGAGATGAGCCGGCCCGTCCCATCCGCGCCGCCGCGCAACGCCGCTATCCGCTGCGCGTGGCCGGCAGCCGCTCGCACGCCGGCGACAGCCTCAAGCGTTTTCTCGAGGGGGTCGGCCCGCACGAGATCATGAGCATGGGCAGCTCGCTCAAGCTCTGCCTGGTGGCCGAGGGCGAGGCCGACATCTACCCTCGGCTCGGTCCCACCTCGGAATGGGACACCGCCGCGGCACAGGCCGTCGTCGAGGCCGCCGGCGGCTTTGTCACCGATCTCGAGGGCCGCCCCCTGCGCTACAACCGCAAGGACTCCCTGCTCAACCCCCATTTCCTGGTGTTCGGCGACGAAAACGAGGACTGGTGCAGTTACCTGTAGTACACGATGTCATTCCGCCTGTTCATTCTCATCCTGCTCCTGCCCGCGCTGGTTCTCGGCAGCAACGGTGATGAATTCAGCTTCGACGACACTCCGCTCGAAGAGGTCATCGTTCATCCCGACTGGTTCAAGGAGAGCTTTCTCGACCTGCAGGACGACCTGCGCGAGGCAGTGGATGCCGGCAAGGCCGGCATCATCGTGTATTTCGGCCAGCAACGCTGCGCCTACTGCAAGAAGCTGATGGACACGGGCTTCAGCGAGCCGGACATCGTCGAGTACATCCGCCGTCATTTCGACGTGATCGCCATCGACATCTGGAGCCCCGAGGAGGTCACCCTGCCCGACGGGCGCAGCATGAGCCAGCGCGACTACGCTATCGCCCTGGACACCAACTTCACGCCATCACTGGTGTTCTACGACGAGAACGGGCGCATCGCCCTGCGCCTGCGTGGCTATTATCCGCCCTACCAGCTGCGCGCCGCACTGGAGTACGTGGCCGACGATCACTACCTGAAAGAGCGCTTCCCCGACTACCTGGCACGTGGCGATTCCACCCTGCGCTTCGAGGGCGAACCCCTGATCGAAGAGCCCTTCTTCGACCCACCGCCCTACAACCTGGATCGCAGCCGGTTTCCCGCGGCGATGCCACTGGTGGTGTTCTTCGAGCAGGGCGACTGCCACGCCTGCGACGTGCTGCACACCGAGCCACTGAAGCGTCAGGTGGTGCTCGATGCCCTCGCCCCCTTCCAGGTCGTCCAGCTCGACATGCGTGCCGACACGGCGGTGGTTACTCCCCAGGGAAAGGCCACCACCGCGCGCGAGTGGGCACGCGAACTCGGGCTGTTCTACGCCCCGACCCTGATCTTCTTCGACGAACAGGGCCGCGAGATCATCCGCATCGACTCGGTAATACAGTTCGTGCGCCTGCGCAATGTACTCAACTACGTGGCCAGCAAGGGCTATCTCCAGGAACCCAACTTCCTGCAATGGGCCGCGCGCACCCGCCGACTGCCCCCTGCAGAGCCGGCTCAGTCGCAGAAGCGGAACAGGTAGTCCTCCAGTCGTCGCGCCTCGTGGCGCAGACGATCGCCCTCCAGCGGCCGGTAGCCCCGGCGCAGGTGCCGACGCACCGCCTCCAGACGCTGACGCCGCTGCCAGCAGCGGCGCGCGGGGCACGGTGTTCCATCGGCACCCGTTCGCCAGCCCCCGTGCAGGGGCGATCCTGGTAGACCGGACCGACCGGCCCCGCGCAACGATAGATGTCGGCCGATGCCGGCGACAACGCGCCGCACAGAACCAGCCAAAAGATGCGTTTCATGATGCCTCCCTCCCTGGATGCCGCTTTTCCGATACCCGCCGGAAAACCGAAGGTGCGGCCCGAGGACGGACCTCCGATCGCGGGGGCGCCCCCGCCGCGAGTACTCCCCTAAAGTCCGGCGGACCACTGCCGATTATAGGGTCATGGCCATGCCCGCATACCCCATGGACCGCGCCGACGAACTCGAGGCCGAAAACCAGGCCCTGCGCCAGCTGCTGCACACCCTCACCTCGGATGCCGCCTACAACGAGGGGGTGATGCGCCGCTTCCAGGAACGTGAACTGGCGCTGCTCGGCGCCCAGGATCTGCCGGATCTCATCGAGCGCCTCACCATCGGCCTGCGCAGTTCGTTCAACCTGGAGAGCGTGCGCCTGGTGCTGTTCGATCCCTACGGTGTGCTCGAGGAACTGCTCGCCGCGCTGGGTGCGCCGGCCTGCAACATCCCGCACCTGTTCATCGAACGCGAGGTACAGCAGGCACTCGATCGCTATCCCGACCTGCACCGTCCGTGGCTTGGCCCCTGGGTACGTCGCCACCAGCCGTTTCCCGCACCGGCCAACCTGCGCAGCGAGGCCCTGCTGCCGCTGCGCCAGCCCGACGGGCTCTCGGGCTTTCTGCATCTGGGCGCGAGCGACCCCCGCCGGTTCCACGCGGGCCAGGGCACCGACTTTCTCGACCACCTGGCGCGTCTCGCCGCGGTGTGCCTGGAGAACGCGGTGAACCGCGAACGCCTGCGCCTGAGCGGCCTCACCGACGGGTTGACCGGCCTCTACAATCGCCGCCACCTGGATACCCGCCTGGCCGAGGAAGTGAGCCGCGCACGTCGCCATCGCCTGGCCCTGTCCTGCCTGTTCATCGATGCCGACCATTTCAAGCGCATCAACGACGAGCACGGTCATGCCGCCGGCGACCAGGTGCTGATCGCCCTGGCCAAGCGCATCCGCGCCGCCGTCACCGCCAAACCCGTTGTCACCACCGACGGCGTGGCCATACCGGTCACCGTCTCCATCGGCGTCGCCAGGCTGCGCGGCGATACCGGAACGCACCCGGAGACCGCGGCGACACGCCTGATCGAAGAGGCCGATGCCCAGGCCTACCGCGCCAAGACCGCCGGGCGTGACCGGGTCTGCGCTGCCGACGCGCCGCTCTGAACCCGCGCGCCATTGCAAAGCGCCGGGCAGGCAGCATATTCAGTACAGGCCCGAACGAAACGCGGAGGCGCATATGTTTCTCAAGGAAAAAGATTCCGGCGAGCTGGTCGAGGTACTCTCGCTGCGCGACCTGACCGACCCCTTCCACAAGACCCTGATCGGACGTTACAACGCCGGCGAGGAACTGCCCGACCCGAAGAAATTTTCCAAGGTAAACCTGTTGTTCCCCTCGGGCGAGCCCCTGCCCCGCTGCTGGAACGACCCGGACTTCCGCGCCGCTGAACTGCTGCGCTGAAGGCAGGTCCCGCTCCTTCCGGACCCCGCTTCCCGATCAACCCCATCCCCTACACGCCGGGAAGGTGTCGGACGACATCCCATAATGCCCCCGTCGCCGTTGGGACATCGGTTACCCGGTGCCCCCTGAACGCAAAAACGCCCCGGGATCTCCGGGGCGCTGTTTCGGCAAGCCTGTAGTTGTATGGTGCCCAGGGACAGAATCGAACTGCCGACACGGGGATTTTCAATCCCCTGCTCTACCAACTGAGCTACCTGGGCGAAGCCGCGACCTCTGCGGTCGCAAGGCGGCGTATTTAACCGGCTCTGTCAGGCTGCGTCAAGCAAGTGCCTAAAGTTCCCCCGCCTCCCGCCGTTAATTCCTACGCCAATCGACACCAAGCCGGTGAGTATGGAGGGTCCTACTTTGTTCAAACGGTTGCGATCGGCGCGGCAAGAGACATCCTGCTACGCGGGTATCAGCCTGCACCACGACGGCGCGCGCGGGGCGCTGTTGCGCGCACTGCCTGGCGACGGGGTGCGCATCGAGGCGCTGGCCGAGGCCAGGGGTGGCGATACGCGCGGCGAGCAGATCGCGGCGGTACTGCGCGACCTGGGAGCCAGGCGGCGTACGCCCCTGACCGTGGTACTGGATCGAGGCGACTACGCCCTGTTGCAGATCGAGCCACCCGAGCTGCCGCCCGAGGAGCTGACCGAAGCCCTGCGCTGGCGCATTCGCGATATGGTGGATTTTCCCGTGGACGAGGCGGTGATCGACCAGTTCGAACTGCCTCCCAGCCAGCGCGCCGGCTCACCGCGCCTGAGCTGCGTGGTCGCCGCACCACCACAGCGTCTCGACGAGATCGCCATGGCTGCCAATGGCACCGAGTCGCGCGCCATCGACATCCCCGAAATGGCGCTGCGCGACCTGGTGATGCACGCCCAGGACGACCATCCCCACGCCTGGCTGTACCTGGCTCCACGCATGGCGCTGATCGAGATCCTGACCGGCGACCGCATCTGGCTGAGCCGGCAGATCGAGCTCACCGCCGGCCTGTTCCAGGGCGGGGAGCCCGCCGCACAGGACATGGATGATCTGTTGCTCGAGGTGCAACGTTCCCTCGACTACTACCAGAGCCTCTATGCGACCGGCCCGGTGGACAGCCTGCAGGTACTCGGAATGTCGCCAGCGGTGGAAGCCGCCTTCGTGCTTTCTGCTGCGGTGTACCTGTCGGTGCCGGTGGCGCGCTTCGAACTCGACAGGATCGAGGGCCTGGATGGCCATGACGAACAGCAACAACGCCAGTCGCTGCTCGCCATGGGCGCCGCGCTCAGGGAAATGCCATGCGCTGCGTGAATCCTCCTGAACAGCGCATCAATCTGTACCGCCCGACAGTAGCGGTACGCCACCCCCTCAACGCCACGGTGCTGGCCACGGCCGCCGTGCTGGGCGTGCTGGCGATCCTCGGTGGCTGGGGCTGGCTGAGTTGGCAGACCTGGTCCCTGCAACAACAGCTCCGCCCGTTACAGGCGCAGGTGCAGGCACGCCAGCAGCAGCTGGCTGAATTACAGGCCAGACTCCCCTCCAACCGGCCCGACCCCACCCTGCAGGCACGGGTGCAACAGCTGGAGAAGCGCTGGACCACCCTGCAGCAGACCATCGCCCTGCTCGACGCCCGCCAGGCGCCTGCGCCGGCGCCTGGCGCAGCTGCGCCGTGACCTGGCTGCCTCGCAGGCCCGGCTCGACCACCTGTCGCAACGGCTGATCACTCCCGAGGAGATGGCCGTACTGCTGCAAAAGATGCTGGCGCACCAGCCCGGGCTCGAGTTGATCCGCCTCGAGACACTGGGCGCACGCCCGCTGGGCGACGACAAGCAGAAACTGCAGATCCCGCTGTTCGCGCACGACCTCGTGCTGGAATTCCGTGGCAGCTATTTGGACATCCTGCGCTACCTGGAACGGCTGGAGTCACTCTCGGGCGGCATCCACTGGGACGGCTTCCACCTGGAGACCGAGGACTGGCCCACCAACCGGGTGCGCCTGGAACTGCATACCCTGAGCCTTTCGGAGGACTGGATCGGTGTCTAGCAAGCGCATGACAACCTTGCTGATCGCACTCGCCACCCCTGCCCTGACCGGCGCCCAGGCCCTGTTCGACCCGACCCGTCCACCGCAACCGGCCGCCGCCATGGACACCACCACGCCGGCGCGGCAGGCACTGCCCCCCTTGCAGGCGCTGATCGCCCGCGGCGCACACTACAGCGCCCTGATCGGCGGTCGCCGCTTCGGCGTCGGCGACCGCATCGGCAGCTGGCGTATCACCGCCATCGACCGCAGCGGGGTCGCACTCGAAGGCCCGCAGGGGCCGCAACGCCTGTATCTGCGCCAGACCGCCTTCAAGCGCGCGGCAGAGGAGAACACCCGATGAGACGACTGTCGATCACCCTGATCACCCTGCTGCTGGCGGCCTGCCAGACCCCGGCCCCGCGCCAGCAGGCCACCCTGCCCGATATCCGTCAGGCCCTGAAAGAAGGCGAGACGGCGGCCCGGTCCAGGCCGCCGACGCCGCCCCCGGAGATCACCGCCGCGCTGATCCCGCCGCTGAAGGTCGAGCTGGGTCAGCCGGAAGAGCAGGAAAGACGCTTCGACATCCAGGTGGTCGATGCCCCCGCGCGCGAGTTCTTCATGGGCCTGGTGGCCGGCACCCCATGGAACATGGTGGTGCACCCCGATGTCGGCGGCAAGATCTCGCTCGATCTCAAGAACGTGACCATCGGCGAGGTGATGGAAACCCTGCGCAATGTCTATGGCTACGAATACGAGCAGACCGCCTCGGGCTTCCACGTGCTGCCGATGCGCCTGCAATCGCGTATCTATCAGATCAACTACCTGAACGTGAAACGCAACGGCAACTCCGAGATGCGTGTCAGTTCGGGACAGATGACCCAGAACGGGGGAGGCGGCGATACCGGCGACAACGGCGGCAACACCGAGACCCTGCCCTCGTCCAAGGTGATCACCAAGAGCGCCAGCGACTTCTGGAGCGAACTGCGCGCCGGGCTGCGCACCCTGGTCGGCGACGGCGAGGGCCGCTCGGTCGTGGTCTCGCCGCAGTCCGGCATCGTGGTGGTACGCGCCATGCCCGCCGAGCAACGCGAGGTCGCGGCCTACCTGCGCTCGCTGCAATCGACCCTGCAACGCCAGGTGATCATCGAGGCCAAGATCATCGAGGTGCAGCTCGACGACGGTTACCGCTCAGGCATCGACTGGGGCAAGCTGGCCGGCCTGCCCAACAACGGCCTGCTGACCATCGGCCAGACCGGTGGCGGCAGCGTGCTCGATTCGGGCAGCAGCGGCATCAGCGGCAATCCCGGCAACCTCGACCCGGCTGCCTACACCGCCATCAGCGGCCTGGCGGCACAGGCCTTCGGCGGGGTGTTCAGCGCGGCGATCAAGACCGGCAGCTTCGCCGCCTTCATCGAACTGCTGAAGTCGCAGGGACAGGTCCAGGTGCTGTCCAGCCCGCGCGTGGCCACGCTGAACAACCAGAAAGCGGTCATCAAGGTGGGACAGGACGACTTCTTCGTCACCGACGTGTCCACCACCACGGTGACCGGGGCCACCACCACCTCGACGCCCGACGTGACGCTCACGCCTTTCTTCTCGGGCATCGCCCTGGACGTGACCCCGCAGATCGATACCCGTGGCGGTGTCACCCTGCACATCCACCCCTCGGTCAGCGAAGTCACCGACCAATCCAAGACCTTCACCATCGACAACAAGACCCAGACCCTGCCGCTGGCGCAATCGCGGGTACGCGAATCCGACAGCATCGTCTATGCGCGCAGCGGCGAGATCGTGGTGATCGGGGAACTGATGCAGGAGAGCCGCCGCAACCAGCGCGCTTCGGTACCCGGCGCCGGGGAGCTGCCGCTGCTCGGCTCGTTGTTCGGCCACCGTCGCGAACAGGCCAGCAAGAGCGAGCTGGTGATCCTGCTGCGCCCCCTGGTGATCGACGGCCCGGCAGCCTGGCGCCAGGACATCTCGGCCACTGCGCGACGCATCGACAGACTGGGCCGCGCCCCGGACGGCAAGGAGGTGTTCTGATGTACGAAGACTTCTTCGGCCTGCGCGAGCCCCCCTTCTCGCTGACCCCGGATACCAGCTACTTCTATGCCGACAGCGGTCATCTGGAGGCACTGGAGACCCTGCTCACCGCCCTGCAACTGGGCGAGGGCTTCATCAAGCTCAGCGGCGAGGTGGGCACCGGCAAGACCCTGCTCTGCCGCATGCTGCTCGACGCCCTGGAGGCCGACGAGCGCTTCGTCACGGCCTACATCCCCAACCCGGCGATCACCCCGGCGGCACTGCGGCATGCCCTGGCCGCCGAACTGGGGCTCGGGCTGCCGCGCAACGTCGGCCAGCATCACCTGATCGAGGCGATCAACCGGCACCTGCTCGAACAACACCGGGCCGGCCGCCAGGTGGTACTTATCGTCGACGAAGCCCAGGCCCTGTCGCATGACTGCCTCGAGGCCCTGCGCCTGCTCGGCAACCTGGAGACCGGCAAGCACAAGTTGCTGCAGGTGGTGTTGCTGGGCCAACCGGAGCTCGATGCCCGCCTGACTCGTCCCGAACTGCGGCAACTGGCGCAACGCATCACCTTCCATTACCGGCTCGAAGCGCTGGATGCGGACGCGGTGGCCGGCTACCTGGCGCACCGCCTCGCGGTCTCGGGCCACGAGGGCAAGTCCCTGTTCAGCCCGGGCCTGGCGCGCCGCCTGCACCGGGTCAGCGGCGGCATCCCCCGGCTGGTCAACATCCTGGCCCACAAGACCCTGCTCGCCGCCTATGGCGAAGGATGCCGGCGACCACGCCGCCGTCACCTGCGACGCGCCATCGCCGACACCGAGTGCCTGGCTCGGCGCACGCCCTGGGCACGGGCGCGTGGCTGGGCCGCGGCACTCGGCGCCTCGCTGGCCATGGCCGGCCTGCTCTGGACCACGGGGATCGGCTGATGAGCCTGCTCAACCAGGTACTGCGCGACTTGGAGAACCGGCCCCTGCCCGATGCGGCACGGCCGGCCCTGCGTCTGGCGACCGCCTCCCCGGCAGCGGCAGCCGGGGGTGGCCGACGGCGTCTGGCTGCCTGGCTCACCGTCGGCGGGCTGATAGTCGCCGGCGGGCTGGCGTTCTGGTGGTGGACCCAGGCCCGGCAGGCCCCTGCCCCGGTACAGGTGCTGCGCCCGACCGAGCCACCAGCACCGGTTCAGGCAGCGGCAGCGGAACCCGCGCCCTCCCCGGCCCCGGTCGCTAGTCCCCGCCAAACACCATCGGCGAACAGCCCGTCCAGCACACCGAAGATGGCAAGGACCAAGGCACCCGAAAAGGCGCCTGCGCCAGCGGCACCGGAAGCGCCCTCGGCCGACTATCTGCCGTTGCGCATCAGCGAGGCGGAGACACCGCCCCCGACCCGGCCGGCCCACCGCCCCGCGCCGAGGAAGGCAAAGGCGGCTTCCCGCCTGCCGACGCGGCTGCGCAAGACCCCGGCGCCCGCCCCCCTGGCGCAGATCCGCCGGCTGATCGCACAGGGCGAACTCAGCCTCGCCGAGGAACGCCTGCGCCAGCGGCTGCGCGCGGCCCCGTCCGACCGCGCGGCGCACCAGTTGCTGGTGGGGCTGTTGCTGCGCGGCGAGCACCGCGACGAGGCACTTGCGCAGATCGAGCGCAGCCTCGCCCGCCTCGGGAACGACGACAAGCTGGTCCTGCTGCGTGCTCGCCTGCTGGTCGATCAGGGCCAGGCAAAAGCCGCCTTGCGTGACCTCGAGACCCTGCTCGCGCGTCACCCTGATGACCGCGCAGCAATGCGCCTGGCCGCGGCCCTCTATCGGCAACAGGGCGAGACCCGTCGCGCCGGCCGCCTGTATCAGCGCCTCACGGCGCTGCCTGGTGCCGAGGCCCGCGACTGGCTGGGCCTGGCACTGAGCCTGGATGAATATGACCCCGCACTGGCACGTGTCGCCTGGCAGCGTGTGCTGACAGCCCCGGGACTGACTGCTGCGGTACGCGACTATGCGCGCCAACGCCTGGAGGACCGCCCATGACCACACAGGCACCGGCCGGCGCCAGCCCCCTGCGCAAGATGCGCCTGGGCGACTTGCTGGTGCGCCACGGGGTGATCACCGAGGAGCAGTTGCAGGACGCGCTGAGTGCGCAGAAGCGCAGTGGACGCAAGCTGGGGGCAACCCTCGTCGAGCTGGGCCTCCTGACCGAGCAGCGCCTGCTCGAATTCCTCTCGCGCCAGCTGCAGATCCCCCTGCTCGACCTCTCGAAACAGCAGGTCGACCCCGAGATCGCGCGCAAGCTGCCCGAGACCATCGCCCGCCGCTACCGGGTACTGCTGCTCGAAGAAGGCGAGCGCGACGTCCTGCTGGCCATGGCCGATCCCACCGACCTGTTCGCTCAGGACGAGGTAGCGCGCCTGCTGCACAAGCGGGTGCGCCAGGCCGTGGTCCGCGAATCCCAGCTCATCGAGGCACTGGACCGACTCTATCGGGGCGATAGCGACCTGAGCGATCTGGCTGGCGAGCTGCACGAAGAGCTGAGCCAGGCCGATGTCGATCTCGACGAAATGCTGCAATCGTCCGACGTGGACGAAGCCCCGGTGTTCCGCCTGTTGCAGCGCCTGTTCGAGGACGCCCTGCACGCCAAGGCCTCGGACATCCACATCGAGCCCGAGGAGAAGCTGCTGCGCATCCGCATGCGCATCGACGGCGTGCTCCAGGAACAGGTCATGAACGAGGTGCGCGTCGGCCACCGGCACCTGGATGTACGCCTCTCGACCATGCCGGTGGCCGCCGGCGAGTCGGTGGTGATGCGTCTGCTCGACCAGAGCGGCGGCATCCTCTCGCTGGAGCAGCTGGGCATGCCTGCCGAGGTGGGCGAGCGGGTGCGCAAACTGATCCGCACGCCGCACGGCCTGCTGCTGGTCACCGGCCCCACCGGCAGCGGCAAGACCACCACCCTGTATGCCGCACTCAACGAGCTGAACACCCCGCAGACCAAGATTATCACCGTCGAGGACCCCATCGAATACCGCCTGCCGCGCGTCAACCAGGTTCAGGTGCACGAACAGATCGGCCTGACCTTCGCACGCGTGCTGCGCACCGCCCTGCGCCAGGACCCGGACGTGATCCTGGTCGGCGAGATGCGCGATCTCGAGACCGCTCAGATCGGCCTGCGCGCAGCCATCACCGGCCACTTCGTGCTCTCCACCCTGCATACCAACAGCTCGGTGGACACCATCAGCCGCCTGCTCGACATGGGCGCACCGGGCTACCTGATGGCCACTGCCCTGCAAGCGGTGCTGGCACAGCGCCTGGTACGCCGGGTCTGCCCGGACTGCGCCGTACCCTGTACACCCGACGAGCACGAACAGGCCTGGCTGGCGGCCAATCACCCACAAGCGGACCTCTCCGGCCTGCGTCGCGGCGAGGGCTGCAACCATTGCAACCACACCGGCTATCGCGGGCGGGTGGGCGTCTATGAACTGCTGGAGATCCGCGGAAGCCTGCTCGAGGCCCTGCGCCGCCAGGACATCGACGGCTTTGCGCGCGCTGCACGCGAGACACCGGGCTTTGTCACCCTGTCGCAGCGCGCCCTGCAACTGGCCACGCAGGGCATCACCAGCCTGCCCGAGGTGATGCGCATCAGCAGCGTCCAGGAGCACTGAGATGGCGCTGTTCGAGCGACCGCAACGGTGAGAAGGTCCGGCGGCAGCCTCGAGGCCGACTCGGCCGGCGAGGCCGCTGCCCTGCTCGGTGAACGCGGCCTGATCCCCATCCGCATCGAGGCCGGAAACGGCCCCCGAGTGGACGTGCTGCAACAGCTCCGCGGCCTGCTGGAGCCCCCTGTGCGCGCCGAGGAGATCATCATGTTCTGCCGCCAGCTGCGCACACTGCTCAAGGCCGGCGTACCCATTCTGCGCGCGCTCAAGGGGCTGGCAGAGACCGCACGCAACCCGCGTCTCAAGCAGGCGCTCTCATGCGTGCTGGCGCAATTGCAGGAAGGCCTGGAACTGAACATGGCGCTGGCCCAGCACCCCGCCCTGTTCAGCCCGCTGTTCATTGCCATGGTGCGCGTGGGCGAGAGCACCGGGCGACTCGAAGAGGCCTTCGCCCACCTGGCCGACCACCTGGAGATGGAAAAGCAGACCCGCGAACGGGTGCGCACCGCCCTGCGCTATCCACTGATCGTGCTCGGCGCCATCGCGGTGGCAGTGGTGATCATCAATATCTGGGTGATCCCGGCCTTTGCCAATGCCTTTGCGCGCTACGACGCCGAGTTGCCGCTGATGACCCGAATATTGATCGCCACCTCGGACTTCTTCCGTACCCAGTGGCCGCTGCTGTTGTTCGGCAGCATCGGCGCCCTGGTGGCGGTGCGCCAGTGGCTGTCCACTGCACAGGGCCGCCGCCTCGGCGCACGCTGGCTGCTGCGCATGCCACTGATCGGCCCCATCGTGCACAAGGCGGTGATGGGTCGCTTCGCGCAGTCGCTGAGCATGACCCTGAGCGCCGGGGTGCCGTTGGTGCAGGCGCTGAAGGTGGTCGCCGGCGTGGTGGACAACGTGCATGTCGCCGAGCGCATCCAGGAGATGCGCAAGGGCATCGAGAAGGGCGAGAGCATCACCCGCACCGCCGCGGCCACCGGCCTGTTCACCCCCCTGGTATTGCAGATGCTGGCGGTCGGCGAGGAATCCGGCGCGGTGGACGAGCTGCTCGCCGAGACCGCACGCCACTACCAGGCCGAGGTCGAGTTCGATCTCAAGCGCCTGTCCGATGCCATCGAACCCATCGTGATCGTCATCATCGGCATCATGGTCACGGTGCTGGCACTGGGCGTGTTCCTGCCCCTGTGGGACCTGTCCTCCGCCGCACGACCCTGACGTCCGGCCCGGATTTCATCTGACACGGGCCGGAGGTTCGCGGCGAGGACGCCGCTGCTACCTGTAGGAAGCCCGTCCCCGGGCCGAACCCTTCGCGGCGAGGATGCCCATTGACGGGCAGAGGCCCGAAGGGCCGTGCCCATCGATAGCCTGAATTCTGTCGCCCCCCGGACCTTGCCCTATTGTTTGTGAGCCATCCAGGCCAGCCTCATTGCTGCCGCAGGTAGATGATGTCCGAGCTGCTGCCGCGGATGCCGAAGTTGATCAGCGCCGCGGGATCCGCGTCACCTACTCCGCTCCAGTCGTATCGCAGCCAGGCCGGGGCCACCATGCGCAGGCGCAGCACACCGGTGTGGTTCACACCCGGCGGCGCGAGGTGCAGGTTGAAGTCCGCCTGGTCGGGCGTGGCGCGCAACTGCCAGGCGGACTCGCCGGGATCGGCACAGGCTGCCGCACCGCTCAGGCCCGCGCTGTCCCACACGCAGGTGTCGGCCGGAGCCAGGCTGTCGCCGGCATCGACCTCTTCGATCACCATGCTGCCGACCGGCGTGCAATGGTCGTCGACATTGGCCAGAAAGCCCAGCGCGCTGCCGGCAAAGTATTCAACGCGTGCCGGCACCGCCAGAGTCTGTAGCTCCGAGCCCTCGGCATTGCCCAGTGCCAGGCGGCCGTAGCGCAGCGGCACCCCGGTCGGTGCAATCGCCAGATCGATGCGGCCCGAGGTCGCCCCGTCGGTGTCGGTGACCGATTGCAGGACCAGGCGAATATCACTGGTAAAGGGCGCGATCTGCGCCAGGGCGTCGTGGGCGTAGGTGAAGCGGTCCCCCACCAGCGACAAGGTCAGGCTGCCGTCGCCGTTGTCCACCAGCACCCGCGAACCGGCCTGCATGGCCAGCGCCAGCGGCGTGCTGCCATCCGCCCCGATCGCCGAGGCGTCGGCCACGGGATCGACGAAGGACAGCCCGGTGGTATCCAGTTTCATGTAGTCGCCGGTGTAGTTGCGGGTGATCGTCCCGGCGCGGTTGCGCGCCTCGATGCGCAGGCTGGGCGGCAGGTCGTAACCGATGGCCTGGCCGATGTAACTGAAGCTGCCGCAGCTGTTCGCCAGGCGCCCCGGGTCGCTCACCGAGACGACAAAGCTCGCCGGCACGAAGCGCCCGATCCAGGCCGAGGGATCGGCATTGGCGATATCGCAACCAATGCGCCCGGTGGCGTCCGCCTGGGTGGTACTGCTGCCGACCAGGCAGTCCCCGCCCGAATCCACGGCGGTGAAACCGCTGTCGCGGATGGCGCCGGAGCGGAAACGGAAGGCCCCTACCTCGTCGTAACGGAAGTTGCTGCCGGAGGCGGTCGCGTTGTTCAACGTCGGGGAGTCCAGGACGAAGCCCCTCGGGCGCACGGCAAAGCGGTCGGCCGAACAGGCGACCACCGGGGCGTCACCGCTGTCGTCGCGCACCCGGCAGCGCACCGAGCGCCAGGCGCGATCCACCCGGAAGGCATGGCTGCGCACACGTCCGCCGTCGGCCGCGCGGAACACCAGTGTCTGCGCGCTACCGGTGATCGTCGGCAAACTCGAACAGGCGCCGCCGGACGAGGCGTCCACCAGTTCCACGCGCACGCTGCGATCTCCCTCTGCGGCATAGTCGCTGGCCACCGCATCGGCCAAGCCGTCACCGTCGCTGTCGCGCAAGGCAATCACGTCCAGGGAGAAATCGCTGCCTGCCAGCCGCGTGAACAGGCGCCCGGCCAGGGCATCCTGACCCGGCTGTACGCAGTTGAAGCCATCGGCCCCGTCGGACGGCGGGGTACTGCCACCGGTGCAGATCCCGGGCACGTCCAGATCGGCCAGGGCCGAGGCGTCGTAACTCACCTGGCCCTTCACCTTGATGTCGTCCTGTGCCGAGATGGCACCGAACCACTGTACCTGCTTGTCCAGTTTGACCTTGTCTCCCCCGTGCAGGAAGGCCGACACCGTGACCCGCTCCTCGAGTTCGATCTTGTTGTAGGCAAGGATGAACAGGCGCGCCGGATCACCCCCGCTAGCGGCCGAGGGGGAGTTGATCAGCACGTCCTTTTCGAGTGTCAGCTTGTCGCGCACGTACAGGCGGGCCGTGCCCTCTCCCTCCACCAGGATACGTGCCTTCTCCCTGGCATCCAGCTCCTCGATCCAGTAATCCACTCCGGCACGCAGAACCAGTACCGACTCCTTTTCCAGCTTGAGCTTGCGGATGCGGTACCGGGTGAAAGACGCGTCGACATCCAGGCGGGCACGCTTGTCGACCATCACCTCCTTGTAGTCGACGTAGCCGTCGCTGCCGAGCCGGAAGCTGCCGTCGTCAGGCACGTTGATCTTGCGCTTGCTGCTGCTGCGCTGAAAGGCAGCGGCCGCCGGGGCCGGCGCCAGACTGCCCGAAGCCTGGCAATCGGTGTTGCCGCAACTGGGTACATTGCCCTTGTTCTTTACTTTCCCTGTGTCCAGCAATCCATCGGGATCGCCGAGCAACTGGCCCTGGTCCTTGAATTCGATCTTCCCCTCGTCACTGGTGTTCTGCAGGCCGCTGGGCCAGAGCAGAGCACAACTCCCGGCATCGGCCTGGGCCAGCCGCAACGACAATGACAGGAAGCACAACAATCCCAGGAGACAAGTCTTCATGGGCCCTCCAGAATGGCACGCAGGGTGCGCGAGACATGGTCGACATGGCCGAAGGCATTACGCTCGGCGGTGACCGTGACGTCATAGACGGTATAGTTCAGGGCACCCTCGGTCACCGGCCAGGCCTCACAGCGCACGATGTGCACGCTGAAACCCTCGATGGCCAGCGGTGCCGCCAGCACGGGACAGGCGTCGTCGTGGCGCAGGCGATACGCCAGCCATTCCAGCCCGCTGTGCGCAGCATATTGCGCACGCAAGCCCTGCGCCGACATCGCCACCTCGAGGTGCTGGGCACTGCCGATCTGCACCATGTAGGCGCCGAGCAGGCTGACCACCACCAGCACGAACAAGGTGCCGATCAGCGAAAAGCCCCCTTGTCGCCGCCTGTTGTTCATGGCCGGTTCACCACCTGCACCTGCTGGCTGAGCGCGACGCGCTCGCCGTCCTGTTCGATCACCAGGTACAGCTGCAACACGCCGTTGCGCGCGGCCGCCCCCGGCCGGTAGTCGAAGCGACAGTCGGTAACATGATCGGCGAGCAGGGCCGGCTCCGCCGGGTTGTCCAGGGCAACCAGCTCGGCGGCGCTGTCCACTGCCGTCTCGTCGGCCACGATGGAGTAACCGGCATAGCGGGTGAGAGTCCCCGCCGACAGGTCGCACAGGAACTTCAGGGGGCCGTCCAGCAGGAAGAACCGACGCCGGGGCGAGGGTGCGGGAAAGGCGCGCTGCCCCCCGGCGAAGCCGCCATTGTCGAAGCGGATGTGCAACGGCGCGGTCTCGATGGCCCGCAAGGTAGCGATGTTGTCGCCGGCCCATGCGTTACCCCCGCGAAAACCAGTGTTGTAGATGGCGACGCAGGCCGCGCGCCCGGCGCGGCAATCGGTCGGATCGGTACCGGTGAGCGGAGGCTCGGCCGGGTCCAGTGGACCGATCACCGCGAAACGCTGATCCGCATCGGCAGGATTGAAGGACAAAACATCGCCCGGCGGCGCACTGCGGTAACGGCCCCCCGCCACCACGTGCAGCAACTCGACGCAACGCCCGCCACAGCCGATGCGCAGGCTGTTGGGCAGGGCCTGGGCCACGTCGCGCGCCAGACGCGTCATGGCGATTTCCGCTATACCGACCAACTCGGCGCGCCGGTTCACCGCCACGTAGGCCTCGATGGGCGCGGTGATGAAGCGCGAGGCCAGCCCGGCGAGGATGCCGGTGAGCACCAGCACGACCACCAGCTCGACCAGGGTGAAGCCCTTTTGCCCTTGCCGCCGTACCATGCCCCACCTCATTCGAACCGCCAGGCCGCCAGGCTCAGGGTGAAATCGGCGTCGGCTGCATGTCCCACCCGCACCTCGATGCGCTGCCCGTTCACGCCTTCGAGCGTGCCGGGGCGCACCGAGACGTTCACCCGCCAGGCTGCCAGGCCGGCCACCGCCTGACCGTTCTGGTCGATCACGCCCTGGTCCGAGAGACCGTCATAGTCGTTGACATCGTCGTAGGTGGCGCGCTGCTCGCCCGCCTCGGGCCCGCCGGTATCATCGCCCGAGGGATCGGTAGGTGCACGTGAAAGGATCTCTTCCATGTAGGCCTGGGCGATGGCATTGGCCTGGGTCAGGCGCATGGGGTCGGCGCTGTGCCGCACGGTCTGCGCGATGACCATCAGGATGCCGGTAATGCCCACCGACAGCACCACCACCGAGACCACCAGCTCGACCAGGGTGACGCCACGCATCCGCCAACGGGGAGAGAAGGCGCCCCTCATCGGTGAGCAAACCCGGTGACCGGTTCCACCCGCAGCACCTGATCACCGATGGTGACCGTCTGCACACTGCGCAACGGCTTGCCGGTGGCCGTCTGCCAAGGCCGCCCGGCACTGTCGAAATACAGATCCAGCGCGCCGCTGGATACCCCGGCCGGCGTGCTGCCCGACCAGTGTTCGCCACCGGGCCGGAGCAGTGCCCTGGTGAAATCACCTGCGGTACAGCTCGTGGCGCGCTGCCAGAGATCGAAGCCATCAGCGCCCACGCGAATGCGGGTATCGCAGCCGGTGGTCACCGCGGTGCGCTGCGCAAAACGCAACGCCGAGAGCACCGCGTCGGCGTGTCCCATGGCGGCGAAACGATCGGTGGCGAAGAAACGGGGCAGGGCCACGGCGGCCAGCACCCCCAGTATCGACAGGGTCACGACCAGCTCCACCAGGGTGAACCCCCGGTGGACACCCGTCGCGTACTTGTCCCCGCCGCCAGCCATGGTGGCACCGCCTCGGGAAAGGATGATCAGGGATTGGTGACGGTCACGCTGCCGTCATTTGCGTCGTACACGAATTTTTTGGTGGTCGTCGTATCGCCACGGTAGGTATAGGTACAGGTCTGGCTTGTTGTATTCGCCTTGGCCCAGTAGTCCGGTGCGCCGACACCATCGGCTTCGACCGACGGAGGGTTCTGCATCAGTCCTTTCCATACCCCCACGCAATCCGTGTCTGCTCCCAATTGGGAGAAGTTCCGGGTAGCAACGGGCCAACCCGAAGCGTTGGTATACACATCGCCAGATCCGAAACCGGCAAGGTTTTTCGCCCCCACGCCGCCTTCCGCGACCCACTGAGCATGGGCCATGGCAACACCGGACGTGAAACTACCAGCCACACCAGCCACCGCGGCCTGATGGGCCTGATCCTGCACGTTCATGAACTTGGGCAGTGCCGTGGCGGCCAGAATGCCCAGGATGATGATGACCACCACCAGTTCAATGAGGGTAAAGCCAACCTGTCTTTTCATATCCTCGACCTCACAACAGGGTACACAAGACCGACGACCGCGCAGGCGCGGTCGTCACCTGCTGCCGGTAGCGGCAGGGAATGCAAGGACTTTAGGGGGCCGTTCGGCCCGGGGGCGGGCCTTCTGCATGTCAGCAAACATTCGGCCCGGGGACGGGCCTCCTGCAGGCAGGAGCGGCGTCCTCGCCGCGAATGGTTCGGCCCGGGGAGGCTTCTATTGCGGACGAAAATCCGGCGGAGTATCGGCGCCATCACCGAAGAAGTATTTCTCCATCTGCTCCTCCAGGAACTTGCGCGCCTTGGGGTCGATGGGACTCAGGCGGTACTGCATGGTCTGGTGCCGCAGCCATTCCTGCCAGGCCTGCTTGGAGACGTTCTCGAAGATGCGCTTGCCCAGCTCGCCCGGGTAGGGCTGGCGGTCGAGGCCCTCGGCCTCGCGCTTGAGTTTCACGCAGTTGACGACTCTACCCATGGTGTTTCCCCTGTCTCTGGTTGTTCGATCTCGCGCAGCAGGCGGGCAACCGGCGCGGCCAGTCCCAGCGCCGCCAACTCGCGGGAATGATACCAGCGCAGTCTATCGTCATCGGCCACCCGGCATCCCGCTTTCTCGAGGCGGATTTCGCGCGGCAGGATCTCGAGATGAAAATGACTGAAGGTGTGGTGCCGTGACGGCAGTGCGCGTACCGCATCGATCGGCTGGTGACCCTGGTCCCGGCACCAGGCCAGGGGATCGGCATCCGCGGGCAGCTCGGGCAGGCCCCAGAGACCGCCCCAGATTCCTGCCGCAGGACGCCGCTCCAGCAGCACCCGGCCCTCGGGATCGCGCAGCAGCAGCATCTGCACCGTACGCTCCGGCAGGGCGCGGCGCGACTTGCGACCAGGGAAATCGGCCTGGCGTCCCTGCTGGCGGGCCTCGCAGTCGGCGGCCAGCGGGCAACGCTCGCACGCCGGTCGGCTACGGGTGCAGACCGTGGCTCCCAGATCCATCATCGCCTGGTTGTACTCAGCCACCCGTTCATGAGGCGTGTGTGCCTCGGCCAAGGTCCAGAGCGTGCGCGCCACCGCGGCCTGCCCCGGCCAGCCCGGAACAGCATGGTGCCGGGCCAGCACCCGCTTGACGTTGCCGTCGAGAATGGCATGCCGCTGGCCCAGCGCCAGCGACAGGATGGCCCCGGCGGTAGAGCGTCCGATGCCGGGCAGGGCCTGCAAGGTGTCGATGTCTTCGGGCAGGCGACCATCGTATTCGGCCATCGCCAGGCGCGCGGCGCGGTGCAGATTGCGCGCACGCGCGTAGTAACCCAGCCCCGACCAGTGCGCCAGCACCTCGTCCTCGGATGCCGCGGCCAGGCTGGCCAGGTCGGGGAAGCGCGTCATGAAACGCTGGTAATAGGGTATCACCGTGGTCACCTGGGTCTGCTGCAGCATGATCTCGGAGACCCACACCGCGTAGGGATCACCGGGTCGCTGCCAGGGCAGGTCGTGGCGGCCGTGCACATCGAACCAGGCCAGCAGGCGCGCGGCGAAATCGTTCATGCCGATCGGCCCCGCCCACAGTGCCAACACAGATCGAAGCCGGCCTCCACCTCGGTACCGCAGGTGCAACGCCAGGGCGCCCCCGGGTGGGAGCCGGCGCGGCGCAAAAGGAATTCCTCGAGCAGCTGCCGTGCTCGCTGCAGGTCGTCGTCCTCCAGCACCCAGACCACCGGGAACTGCAGGGCCGGCAGCTCGCCGGCAGCCGCCGACTGGTAACGACCCAGTATGGTCGCGCGGATGCGCGAGGCCCCCAGCCAGTCGCAAAGCAACTGGGCCTCGATCTCGTCTGTTGCCTGGTAGAGTGCCTGCATACAAACAGTGTAACCTGTCCCGGAGCCCTTCCTGGCGCAGGGAATAAACCCGGCGCCCGCTCGTCTTTGCGCACATGAGAGAGAAAAATACTCCTTCCCTGCTGGAACGACTGGGCCGCACCCGCCGCCTGCGCCACGCCATCTGCGAAGAGCGCGAGCGCTTGTACCGGCTGGCCTGGTCCTGGTCGCACGATCAGCACATGCCCGAAGACCTGGTCCAGGAGACCCTGGCCCGGGCGCTGGACAAGCTGGACAGCCTGCGCGACGAGACGCGTCTGGCCGCGTGGCTGACCCGGATCATGGCCAACCTGTTCCGTGACCAGTTCCGACGGCAGCGCGAGGATACCGGCCAGGATGCCGAACCTGTCACCGAGGAAACCCCGGAGGAGGCCGCGGATCGTTCGCAGCTGGTGCAGCACACCCGCGAAGCGATCGCCGCCCTCAACGATGATCACCGTCAGATCATCACGTTGGTGGATCTCGCCGGCTTCAGCTATGCCGACGCCGCACAGATCCTGGATGTCCCGGTCGGGACCGTGATGAGCCGCCTCTCGCGCGCCCGTGGGCGCCTGCGCGAGCTGCTCGCCCAGGTCCATCTCAACGACCGGGTCGTGGTCCCCCTCAGGAAAAGGTACTCGTCATGACCAGGAACAGTGATATTGATCTCAACGCCTACGTCGACGGCGAACTGACCTCGCAGGAAAGAGTACGGGTGCTCGAGGCCATCCAGCAGTATCGGGCGCTGGCGCGCGAGGTATGTGAACTCAACAACTTGAAGAGCCAACTCCAGCTGGCCTACGCCAACCCACCGGGTATTGCCGCCTGCAAGGTCGCGCGAGCAAGCCGACACTGGCTGATGCTGGCTGTGGGCCTGCTGGGCGGCTGGCTGGTGGGCAACGAGAGCCAGAGGCGCAGGACCGGCTGGTGGTACTCGACCCGGAGGGACGCGGCCAGGCACCGGCTTCGGCTGACAGCGAGGAGACGCGCATCGTCTTCCACCTGACCACGCCCGACCAGACCGCTGCCGGCGAACTGCTCGACGACGTGGAACAGATGCTGGCCGCCTACGAGGCCGATGGCAAGCCGCTGCGGGTCGAGATCGTGAGCAACGGTGAAGGCCTGGCCTTCCTGCGCGAGCGCCTCAGCCACTACAAGGAGCGCATCCACCACCTGGCCCAGCGTTACAAGAACCTGACCTTCGTCGCCTGCAAGAACACCATCCAGCGTTTGGAGGTCAAGCAGGGCATCGAGGTCGAGATCCTGCCCGAGGCCGAGATCATCGACTCCGGCGTCAGCCACGTGGTCAAGCGCCAGAAGGAAGGCTGGAGCTACATCCGGGTCTGAAGCCGATGCTCAAGCTGCCCCGACTGCTGCCCTGGCTGTTGCTGCTGCTCCCGGCGCTGAGTGCGGCGAATGCCGCCGCCGGCGACCGCCTGCGCGTGGTCTATCACATCAACGACAGCGACCCGGCACACCAGGCCTATGCCCTGCGTACCGTGCAGAATCACATCGAGGCCGAGGGCGCCGACCACCTGGACATCCGCGTGGTACTGCACGGCAACGGGCTCTCCATGCTCCTGCTGCCCGAGGCGCTCGGCCACCTGAAGAGCTTCCGACGCGCCAATGCCGACGGCCAGATGGCCGCCCGGGTGGATACCCTCAAGGACCAGGGCGTGCGCTTCGAGGTCTGCGGCGCCACCCTGCGCCGACGCGGGGTCGATGCCGACAGTGATCTCTACGGCGTCGAGCCAAACGACATCGTGGACAGTGGCGTGGCCGAGCTGGCTCGCCTTCAGCAGCAAGGCTATATCTACATCAAGCCCTGAGACTATCGTTTCACCTCCAAGGTCGTGGACCCGCCTCCGGCGGGTCTTTTTTTCTTCCCCCATATCAAGCCAGCCATGTACGCAGGCCTCTCGACCTCGACATTAACCGTGTCGGTTGTCCTCGACGCTAAAGCCGATATGATTCTTGCCGTTAACCACTGGGCAGCCACCTTCCCCACGTGGCTCCATTCTGTCCTCAGGCCCTTCACCCGCCTCCCACAGGTTGCCATTTCTCTCTGGCATCAGTACCAACACCACAGCATTTCTGGTGGGACATGAAGAACTTGGACCAAGAAACACCTCTAACCTCTTACGCGCCAGATATTAGCGACGCCGAAATCGATGCGCATAAAGAAAGCCTGGAATTCTCTACGGATGACGAACGACGCCTGCAAGAACTGAAAGAAGAACTGCGTGGCTTGGCGCCCCATTTCATAGCCGATCTATATGACTTCTTCCGACGCTTCGAGCCTACGAGGCACCTGCTGGCAGATCAGGAACAGATCGACACACTCTTAGAAAAACAACTCGAATACTTCAATGGATTGACGAACGGCAACTACGGTCCACAATACGTCACCCATCGACTCATGGTAGGAGTGGCGCATGCAAGAGCGGGCCTGCACCCGAAATGGTACATCGCCGCATACAGAAGATATCTAAGGGCTTTGGTCCCCCATTTATATAGAAATCGCCATGAATACCGCGGCCAATTCGAAGACTATGTCGACTCGTTAATAAAAATCATATTCTTCGACATGGATCTAGCCATGGAAGCGTACCATCACACAGACAGAATTCTACGACAGCAGCAGGAAAGAATTCTACAACGCATCATGGACAAACTCCCGAGCGGAGTTTTCATCGTAGCTCCCAACGGATCCATCAAGTCAGCCAATCCTGCAGCAAAAACCATCTTTGGCCTAGGCTCCAATATAACGAAAAAATCCCTCAAGGAGTTGCTGCCTAGGTCTGACGTGGACGACATGCTTGCCATCGCTATAAACGACAGAAAATATCACGGGGAAGCGACACTTAGCGTAAATGGAACAGAAAGATTTCTTGCAATACATTTATCTATACTGAATACCGACTCGCAAGTCTCCGATACTCCCAACATCCTATTGACCGTCGAGGACTTCACCGATCTACGGCGCATGGAAGAAGAAAGCCTCCGCCTTGCCACCAGTGACATCCTGACCGGACTGGCAAACAGGCTTCAACTCATGGAGCGTCTCACCCAAGGGATATCTTCGGCCAAAAGAAAACACAGCAGGCTTGGGGTATTGTTTCTCGACCTCGACAACTTCAAGAACATCAATGATACCCTGGGTCATGCAGCTGGAGACCAGCTGTTACAACAAATGGCCGCCCGCCTCAAATCGAAAGTCCGTAGCACCGATACGCTTGCTCGATTCGGAGGAGACGAATTCGTGCTGGTCGCAAACGACATCCAATCACGATATGACTGTGAACGAATCATCGACCATATACTCGAGATATTCGAAAACCCTTTCGATCTCGACGGACGAGAGTATCGCTTGAAAGGAAGTATCGGCGCCTCTCTCTACCCCGATGATGCCGAAGATCCGCATTCACTATTGAAATATGCAGACTCTGCCATGTATCAGGCAAAAGCAGATGTAAGCAGGCGCTACAGCTTTTTCAACCGCAACGAACATCGGCACTTCACTGACCGCCTCAACTTGGAGCAATCGTTGAGACTGGCTGTAGAACGTGATCAGCTTGTCATAAAATACCAACCCATTATCTCTCTCGACGATCTCAGCGTGATCGGCTTCGAAGCTCTTCTGCGATGGGAGGATCCAGAGCTCGCCTCCATTCCCCCCTCTCGTTTCGTTCCGTTACTCGAAGAGAACGGACTCATACACACCGTAGGAGAGTGGGTTCTCAAGAAGGTATGTGCAATGTCCGCATCGCACCCCCGATTCTGTTTCTCCGTCAACGTGGCAAGTCAACAGTTCAACGATCCTGATTTTGCCAGGCAACTCTTCTTGATGCTGACCGAACACAACCTCTCCGGAGACCGTATAGAAATCGAGCTGACCGAAAGTACGCTCTTGGAGCGGACCAGCGTCACCATCGAAAACCTGAATGCCGTCGCAAACATGGGTATCAGTATCGCTATCGACGACTTCGGCACTGGATATTCTTCGCTCAGTTACCTGAAGAGGTTTCCGATTCGCAGGATAAAGATCGACAAATCATTCGTCCACGATATCACAAGTTCGGAAGAATCGGCCTCTCTGACACGAGCGATCGTGGGACTGGGGAAGACCCTTAATATGGAAATAACCGCCGAGGGGATCGAAACCGATGAACAGCTAGATCTCTTGAGGCACTGGGGGTGCGATGCCGGCCAGGGATATTACTTCAGCAAGCCCATTGGACCAGACAAGATAGGTAAAATGAAAATATGAAACAGTCCCACCGGACTCAGACCGGGGGCCATAACACAGCACACCTGTACATCACGCTGCCGCTTGCATCAGGAAGTGCTTTTTGAGTCCTTACGACGCTTTACTGCACAATGTTCTTTGATGCAGCCAAGCAGCCGATGGGCCCTGTTATGTCCTTCAACTATCTCTTGGCATAATGTCGCCAATCTCATCCTCTGGGATCTCGCATAGGCCCTGATTTCCTCAAACGCCTGGTCTTCGCTCAGATGGTACTGAGCCATGTAAATCCCTATAGCCAAGCTGATCTTCTGATTCAACTTCTGGGCAGCGCTCAACCGCTCTCGACTAATCTCCAGATCTCGTAATTCATTAGCGAGATCGAGCGCAACGTGCACGGCTGCCACCAAGGCGAAAGGCTTCACGGGCTTAACCAAATAACCCAGCGCCCCCTCGTACCTGGCCTGATCAACCATCTCCTTGTGCGCCACACGCGACAGAAATATACTTGAAACGCCTAACGATTGTAGTTCCTGAGCCACATGAAGACCGGAGACATCAGGAAGATCGACAAATATAACCGCAAGGTCCGGGAGCGGCCCGAGAGCTGCCAACTCGAGGGCCTGCCTGCCACTCCTGACAGTGACTACATCAAACTCTTCCTCCTCAAAGGCCTCCTTATAGCCCTGCAAATCGTTCTCATCGATATCCGCAATCAGAATTTTCTTTGCCATGGAAATTTATAATAATATATCTGTCGACACCGACTCCATGTGCCGAACACCGAGATCAATCCGGCAACTTGGGTCTTGAGATGTGTTGGACGGGTCCTCCAGAGGCCGGGCATGCCTTACAATAAACGCAAAGCACTTGATCCTCCGGAACGTCAGAACGAAATTCCGGGCGGGGGTGAGGACCGGAAGAGTTAAGGTTGGCCCATGCTTTCTCGGGCCGTGCGTACCGGCACCTGTTCCAACGGGACCATTCTCAAGGGTACCTGAAACCCCATTTACCAGCAACCGCAAAGAAACACAAGCCTTCTGTCGCCCCTCTTCCGCCGCTCTGGCAACTCCAGATAGTGCTGTCCCCTTCCCCTCCGACCCAGCCAATTCGTCACCCTACGAGCTGGCTTCACTGACTCGAAAGCGCCCGACCTCTCCTTGAAGCTCGGCCGCGAGGAGGGCGAGCTGTTCGGCCGCACTCGTGAGCTCCGTTGTTGCACTTGCCGCATGACCGGTTTGGTCTTTGAGGTTCACGACATTTCGGGCAATCTCCCCTGCCACGGCACTTTGTTCTTCCGTTGCCGTAGCGATCTGTGCAGCCTGCTCATCCATCCTCTGTACTTGCCCGGCGATCTCTCCCAACACTTCATCCACCTGGCGAGCTTGAGCAACCACCTTCTCTGCTTGATCACGGCTCGCGTGCATGCGCTGCATCGCGGTCCCCACGCTATTACTGAGTTGTTCCACGGTCGAACGAATCTCTTCGGTGGACTCCCGGGTCCTTGCGGCCAAGGTCCGTACCTCATCAGCTACCACAGCGAAACCTCTTCCCTGCTCACCGGCCCTGGCGGCTTCGATCGCTGCATTCAAGGCCAACAGATTGGTCTGTTCTGCCAACCCATTTATGACGTCCACGACGGTGTCCACCGTCTCACTAGCCTTTCCAACGATATTCATGACCTCTTCGCTCTTAGCGATTTCCTCTCCCAACGAAGAAATCGCGCCAAGTGCCTCAGCCTCTACCGCCCTTCCCTGATCTGCGTCGGATCGGGCCCTGTCGGCCGCCAGAGCAGTCTGATGAACGTTCCGCGACACCTCGCCGAGCGTCACGGACATTTCCTCGATAGCGGTCGCCACCTGATCGGTCTCTTGCAACTGCTGTTGTACGATCTTGCTACTTTCGGCACTTACCAGACTCAGTTCTTCCGCCGAAGCGGCCAGTTGATGCGTAGTCGCCTGCACCGTTGAGATTATGTGACACAACTTCCTCACAAACCGATTGAAGGCATTCGCTACCTCGGCCAACTCGTCGCGCCCTTCAATATCCAATTGGTACGTGAGATCACCTTCCCCCTCTGCAATCTCACTCAACGCATTGCGCATAACTCCAAGTCGACTCACCACGCAATGCACAATGACATAGGCAATGGATACACTAAGCAGAACGCTAACGATCGAGACCATCAGAAACGTCATCATCTGCGAACGAGCCTCGTTCTGTAGAACTCGCGGCTCATTCATAAGCCTCGAGCTCACAAAATCTTCTATTTCCTTAAGGATCTCGATCCGGTCCGTCAATATGGAGAAAACCTTCTTAGACGCAATGCCGTCGAACGAACCAGCCTTGCCTCCGAACGCAAGCGCTCGCAAACAATCAACCTCCGCCTCTACTTTTGAGGATCTGGCGCGGCGATACAAATCCAATGCACCGCCTTCCGCGAGTGAATCAAATACATCCAGATAGGAGCTCTGCTCGGCAATGACTTCGGCGAGATGCTTTCTCTGACCGGGAGCCAACCCCCCTCTCGAGAACGCACTCGTAAGGATCGCCCTCTCCACGCCGGCCCGATCCTTCGCCTTCAGGAAGTTACTGTATGCAATCAACGCCCTAGAAACCTTACCTGTATCCGGGGTTCTGGCCATTGCCAAAACAAACTCCATGATCACGTCATCCACACCGGAATAGTAAGCTATTACATCCGATACACTCACGTTCTTGGAGTCGACCTTCGCACGAAACTCCTCGATATCACCTATCGCAGATTTTATATCGGAGTACATGCGAGACAACTCCTCTGTCAATCCGCTAAGCGAGGATTGATTTCTTATTTTTTCCAGCTTCTGGTCCGTCCTGGATCGTTGCATCAACAGATCTTCCAAGAATTCTCGTCCCGCGCTACCAAGATACCCAGCACTCAAACCACGCTCTTTCTGCAGTTCGTGTACCGCCGACGCCAGCTCCACGCTCAAACCGCTCAGGACCTGCAATTCGTCTGTACTTTTCGTCTGCTCAAGATGTTGCAGTATTCCGCCCGTCGAGAAATACGCCAGACCGATCATCGGGAACACCAACATGAGGATCAACTTATTTCTAATGGACATATTCATTATCAATTTCGACAGCATCATCATCGCACTCCAGACCGAATTTTCATGCCACTCGCGTGGTTACGCTCGTTGGGGTTACGCGCAGGACAAGGGGAGGCGCGAAAAGAGACTACGCTTGCGGAGGGAAGGCAAGAAGGAAGCTATATCCGAGATGAAGCAACGTTCGGCTTCGCTTCACGGGTTCTTTCGACCGCCAAGGGGAGAGCTTTAGGCTGTGGATGCACCCCGAGGAATCGACTCCACTCACGGCCCCGTCTGCTTGGTGCGCCAATGTACGTGCCAAGCGATAATTCAGGCGGATTCAGGCGAGGATGCAATGAAGCACGCCTTCCGTCGGTCTGGTATCACATGGGACAGCTCAGCCAACATTTCGATGCCCTGGTCGGAGCCCTGACACCGGAACTCTACCGCTACGCGTTGGGGCTGTGTCGCAACCCCGACGTGGCACAGGACCTGGTGCAGGAGACCTTTCTGCGGGCCTGGCGCTCGCAGCAGACGCTGCGCGACGTGCAGAGCGCGCGCGCCTGGCTCTACACCATCCTGCGCAACGAACACGCCCGATTGTACGAACGCCAGCGCCCCGACGTGCGCGACCCATACGAACTGCCCGAGGTTTCCGTCAGGGGTTACGACACCAGCACCGAGGCCTTCAGCCTGCGTCGCGCACTGGCCCGCCTGGCGCCGGAGTATCGCGAACCCCTGTTGTTGCAGATCATCGGAGGCTTCAGCTGCAAGGAGATCGGCCAGATGCTGGAGCTCAAGCCCAACACGGTACTCACCCGCCTGTTTCGCGCACGCAAGCAGTTGGCGGGCATGCTGAAGAACGAGGTGCAGGAGAAGTCACATGAACTGCCTTGAGTTCCGCCGCGAACTGCTGCAAGACCCTCATGCCGCGAGCGAGGCCCAGCTCGAGCACGAAGCAGCCTGCGAGGAATGCGCCCGTTTCTCACGGCGCACGCGCGCGCGCGAGGCTGCGCTGCGTGAACTGCTGAACAGCCCCGCTCCGCCTCCGGAGCTGGCCGAACGCATTCCTCTGGCCGCGCGCATGCAGCAACGCGCCGACCGCCGCCGCCCCTTGTGGCTGGCGGCAGCTGCCAGCGTCATGCTGGCGGTCACCCTGAGCATGGTCTCGCTGTACGCCAACCGGGTGGATCGCAGCCACATGGCGCTGACGCAGAGCGTGATCGACCACATCGAAGACGAGGCAAATCACCTGCGCATGGTGGCTGCAGCCCCGCAGGCCCGGGTACAGGAAGTGTTCTCGCGCTTCGGCGCCACGCTGAACGAGCGCATCGGCGAAGTGGTGTTCGTCGCCGAGTGCCTGATGCGCAACCGCACCGGTATCCACCTGATCCTCAAGGGCCAGCAGGGACCCGTCACGGTGTTCCTGATGCCAGAGGAACGTCCTGGCAGGGTGCTGCCGGTGCGCAATGCCCGCTTCGACGGCGAGATCCTGCCCACCGACTGGGGCGCCGTGGCGGTCGTCGGCGAGCCGGGAGAACGCATCGCACCGCTGGCCCTGCGCGTCACCCGGGCCGTGCGCTGGGGCAGCAACGCCCCGGCTTCCCGCCTGGAGCGCTCCGCACCGCTCCTGGCCAGCCGGATCGCGCTCTGATCACGGTTCGGCCCGGGGACGGGCCTCCTACAGGCAGGAGCAACATCCTCGCCGCGAAAGTTCGACCCGGGGACGAGCCGCCTGCATGTGGGAGCGGCGTCCCCACCGCGAACATTCAGAGATCGAAACCGAAGCTCTCGCGGAAACGCGCCGCGAACTCCTCGCCACTGAAGCCGTGGTTCTGCGGCCCACGCGACTCGATCTTGATCGCCCCCATCAGCGAAGCAACCCGCCCGGTCAGCTCCCAGTCCAGGCCATTCATCAAGCCATACAGCAGCCCTCCCCGGTAGGCATCGCCACAACCGGTGGGATCGACCACCTCGCGCGCCACGGCCAGTGGGATCTCGATGACACGCCCGCCAGTGTGGATCACAGAACCCTTGCCCCCCAGAGTGACGATCACCGCCTCGACCCGCTCGGCCAGGCGCTCGATCGACAACCCGGTGCGCTGTTCCATCAGGCGCGCCTCGTAATCATTTAAGGCCAGCCAGGTGGCCTGCTCGACGAAACGCAGCAGATCGTCGCCGTCGAACATCGGCATGCCCTGCCCCGGATCGAAGATGAAGGGGATACCGGCCTCAGCAAACTGCTCGGCGTGCTCGATCATGCCCTGGCGCCCGTTCGGCGAGACGATGCCGATGCTGACACCGGAGTGATCGCTCACTTTGCTGAGATGGGAATGATTCATTGCCCCGGGGTGGAAGGCGGTGATCTGGTTGTCGTCCTGGTCGGTGGTGATGAAGGCCTGGGCGGTGAACTCGCCCGGCACCTCGCGCAGACCGGCACGCGACAGGCCCTGCTCATCCATCCAGCGCGCATAGGGTGCGAAATCCTCGCCGACGGTGGCCATCGCCAGGCCCTCGCCGCCCAGCAGCTTGAGGTTGTAGGCGATGTTGCCGGCGCAACCACCGAAATTGCGGCGCATCTCCGGCACCAGGAAAGAGACATTCAGGATGTGCACCTGCTCGGGCAGGATGTGATTCTTGAAACGGTCATGGAACACCATGATGGTGTCGTAGGCCATGGAACCGCAGATCAGTGCCGACATGCTTTGACTCCCCGGGGAATGGTGAAAACAACGGCACGGGATGGTACCTTATAAGAACAACACCTGCCGATGCGGGTAGAAGAACAAACGGGCGCCTCAGCGCCCACGTGACCACCGGCCCTCCGGGCCATGCTCAACAGAGGAGCAAAGGAGAAGATGATGATGAAGACCCTCACCGCCGCCGCCATGGCTTTGATGCTGGCCGGCACCAGCTTCGCTGCTTCCCAGGCCGACTTCGACAAGGCCTATGCCGCCGCCGAGGCAGCACGCCAGGAGGCCGCCAAGATAAGGAACGAGTGGCGCGACACCGCCAAGATGCTCAAGAAGGCAAAGGAACTGGCCAAGGCCGGCAAGCTGGATGCCGCCATCAAGATGGCCAAGGCTGCCGAGTTCCAGGGCAAGATGGCCGTGGAGCAGGCCAGGGCCCAGGCCAATGCCGGCAACCCCGGCTACCTGTACAACTGACCCACACCCCGGTTGTCACCAGAACCCGCGACTGCCGTCGCGGGTTTTTTTGTGCCTTTGTGAGAACAGGGTTACCGAGGAAAACCGCATAGGACGCGAAGAACGCCAAGATTTTCGTGGCAAGGATATCTCGATGCCGTGCGCGGGTGATTCACCACAAAGAACGCAAAGGGCACAAAGATGTACTGAGGCAAGGATGTTTCAAACCTGGGCTCGGGGGGGCATCTAGTAGAACACGGAGGTGCGAGGTTGAACCGCAAAGAACACAAAGAACACGAAGCATTCGTGTTCTTTGTGGTCCCCCTTCAAACCGGCAGCAGGATCAGACCCCAGGTCAATATCGCAAGCAGGATGGTCAACAGCACAGCGGCCGACCCCTGGTCCTTGGCGCGCCCGGCCAGCTTGTGGTGCTCCGCTCCGATGCGGTCGACCACCGCTTCGATGGCCGAGTTGAGTAGCTCGACGATCAGCACCAATACCCAACTGCCGGCGAGCAGCGCCTTCTCCACCCAGCCCGACCCCAGCCACAGGCCCAGCGGGATCACGATCAGCGCAACAAACAGTTCCTGACGAAAGGCCGACTCATGCCGCCAGGCCGCACGCAGCCCGGCCAACGAATAGCTCAGGGCACGCCAGGCGCGCAGCAGGCCACGGTTGTCGAAGTATTCAGACATCCTCCCCTGCCGGGGTCCATTTCAGGTCCAGCTCGCGTGCCGCGCGCACGTCGTCGAGCCGGCGCACCGGCAAGGTGTGCGGCGCGCCCTTGACGGTATCCGGCTCGTTCTCGGCCTCCTGCTGGATGGCCTGCATGGCGGCGATGAAGCCGTCGAGTTCCTCGCGCGCCTCGGTCTCGGTCGGTTCGATCAGGAAACACTCGGGCACCAGCAGCGGGAAGTAGGTGGTGGGTGCGTGATAGCCGTAGTCGAGCAGGCGCTTGGCGAAGTCCATGGCATTCACCTTCAGTTCCTTGGCCTGGCGCCTGAAGGTAACGATGAACTCGTGGGTGGCGCGGCGCTCGGGATAGGCCAGCTCGAAGCCGGCCTCGCGCAGGCGCGTGGCCATGTAATTGGCATTGAGCGTCGCGTATTCGGCCACGCGGATCAGCCCGGCGCGCCCCAGCAGGCGGGCATAGACCCAGGCACGCAGCAGGACCCCCGCGTTGCCGGCGAAGGTCATCAGCTTGCCGATGCTCTGCGGGCGCTCCTTCTCGGTCAGCCAGTAGTAGTCGCCATAGCCGTCCTTCGCCACCATGGGCACCGGCAGGAAGGGCTGGAGTCGCTCGGACACGCCCACCGGGCCCGCGCCCGGCCCGCCACCGCCGTGCGGGGTGGAAAAGGTCTTGTGCAGGTTCATGTGGATGACATCGAAGCCCATGTCGCCCGGCCGGCACTTGCCGAGGATGGCATTGAGGTTGGCGCCATCGTAATAGAGCAGGCCACCGCCCTCGTGAACGATGCGCGCGATCTGCTCGATGTTGCGCTCGAACACGCCCACGGTGGACGGATTGGTGAGCATGATGCCCGCGGTCTGCGGACCGACGGCCGCGCGCAAGGCCTCGATGTCCACGTCGCCGTTGGCGTCGGTGGGGATCTCGCGCACCTTGTAGCCACACATCACCGCGGTAGCGGGGTTGGTGCCGTGCGCCGCGTCGGGCACCAGAATCTCGTTACGCGCGGTATCGCCTTGCGCATCGTGGTAGGCGCGGATCATGGCCACGCCGGCAAACTCGCCCTGGGCGCCGGCTGCCGGCACCAGCGAGACCGCGCTCATGCCGGTGACCTCGCGCAGGATCTCCTGCAGCTCGAACATGCAGGCCATGAAGCCCTGGCTGTGGCTCTCCGGCGCCAGGGGGTGGCGGCCGAGGAAGCCGGGCAGCATGGCCAGGCTGTTACAGGCGCGCGGGTTGTACTTCATGGTGCACGAACCCAGCGGATAGAAATGGGTGTCGATGGAGAAGTTCTTCTGTGACAGCCGGGTGTAGTGGCGCACCACCTGCATCTCCGAGACCTCGGGCAGCAGCGGCGGGTCCTTGCGCTGGAACTCCGGCGGGATGTCGTCGAGGGCGACGGTAGCGGCCGGCGCCTGGGAAAAGGCCCGGCGACCTGCGCGCGAGTGTTCGAATATCAGCATCGGTGGCGTCTCGTCTGTCATCGTCTGTCGCTTGATCGTTTCGCGCTCCCTCCCGGCCTCCCCCGCGGGCGGGGGAGGAGTGGGTTCGAGGAGGCTTGTTCCCCCTCCCCGCTCGCGGGGAGGGCCGGGGTGGGGCCCCTCAGCCCAGAGCGGCGATGGCCGCGTCGTAATCCGGCTCCTGCGCGATCTCGGGCACCAGCTGGGCGTGCAGTACACGGTCGTTCTCGTCGAGCACCAGCACCGCACGGGCGGTGATGCCGGCCAGCGGGCCGTCGCTGATGAGCACCCCGTAGTCCTTGGCAAAGTGCTTGTCGCGCATCATCGACAGGGTCTTCACCCGGTCGGTGCCCTCGGCCGAGCAGAAGCGCGCCTGGGCGAACGGCAGGTCGGCCGAGATGACCAGCACCACGACGTCGTCACGGCCGCCGAGGCGCTCGTTGAACACCTTGGTCGAGGTGGCGCACACCCCAGTGTCCAGGCTGGGCACGATACTCAGCACTTTCTTCTTGCCGGCAAAGTCTTTCAGGCTCACGTCGTTGAGCTCGCCATCCGTCAGCGAGAAGTCGGGCGCGGTGCTGCCGATCGCCGGCAGTTCGCCGCTGGTGTGGATGGGGTTGCCCTGCAGGGTGATCTCGGCCATGGCGCTCTCTCCTTTCCTATTTTGTTATCGAACTTCGGTTCGATCGGGCACTTCGCCCGACCCTGGGTGGTGACCACCCGCTCCAGGCGGGTGGCGTAGTGCTCGATGTCCTCGGCGGTACGCTGCTCAGTGGCGCACACCAGGATGGCATCGCCCAGCTCGGGGTAGTCCTCGGTGAGGTCGAAACCTCCGAGTACGTTGTGCGCGGCCAGGGTCTTGAGGGCATCCTGTGCCGGCAGCGGCAGACGCAGCACCCGCTCGTGAAAGAAAGGACCATCGAAGACCGGCTCGACCCCGGCGATGCTGCCCAGGCGCTCGACCAGGCTGCGGGTGTTGGCGTGGCTGGCTGCGGCCACCCGGCGCAGTCCCTCGGCACCGAGCAGGGCCATGTGGATGGTCGCGGCGGTCACCAGCAGGCCCTGGTTGGTGCAGATGTTGGAGGTCGCCTTGGAGCGACGGATGTGCTGCTCCCGGGCCTGCAGGGTGAGCGCGAAGCCGGGTTTGCCGTCGAGGTCCACGGTGCGACCGATCAGACGCCCGGGCATCTGGCGCACCAGTGCCTGGCGACAGCACAGGATGCCGAAATAGGGGCCGCCCGAGGACAGCGGTGCGCCCAGCGGCTGGCCCTCGCCGGTGACGATGTCCACGCCCTTCTCCCCCCAGCGACCGGGCGGCTCGAGCAGGGCCATGGCCAGCGGGTTAACCACCGCCACGGCGAGCATGCCGTTGGCGTGAGCAAAGTCGGTCAGCGCATCGACCGGCTCGAGCATGCCGAAGAAGTTGGGTTGGGGAATCAGCAGCGCGGCGAAGTCCTCCCCGGCATATGCCTCCAGCGCGCCCAGGTCGGTGGTGCCGGTGGCCGCGTCGAAGGGCAGCTCCACCAGCTCGATGCCCTGGTTGCGCACGATGCTGTGCGCCACCTTGCGATAGGCCGGATGCAGGCTGCGCGGTACCAGGATGCGCTTCGACTTCGACTTGCGGTTGGCGCGTACCGCCATCAGCACCGCCTCGGCCACCGCCGAGGCGCCGTCGTAGAGCGAGGTGTTGGACACGTCCATGGCCATCAGCGAGGCCATCATGCTCTGGTATTCGTAGAGCAGTTGCAGGGTGCCCTGACTGGCCTCGGCCTGATAGGGGGTGTAGGCGGTGTAGAACTCGCCGCGGGTGGCGATCTGCCACACCACTGCCGGCACATGGTGGTCGTAGGCACCGGCACCGATGAAGCACAGGGCCTGGCCATCGCGGCGCGCGCGCGAAGCGGCCAGCGCGGCCACTTTCATCTCGCTCATCCCCTCGGGGATGCCCGGCAGGTCGCCGGCGCGCAGGTGTTCGGGAATCTCGTCGAACAGCGCGTCGATGCTGTCCACGCCAATGGCCTGGAGCATCTGGCGCACGTCGTCCTCGGTGTGCGGTATGAAGGGCATGGCGCTACCTCGGCCGGTGCGGCAACCGGTCAGTGTTCCTCGTTCTCACAATGCTCGGCATAGGCCGAGGCATCCATCAGGCCTTCGGCCTCGCCCTGGTCGACCACCTTGAGCTTGAACATCCAGCCAGCGTCGTAAGGATCGCTGTTGATGGTCTCGGGGGCATCGACCAGCGCCTCGTTGATCTCCACCACCTCGCCGGAGACCGGGCAATAGACGTCGGAGGCGGCCTTCACCGACTCGACCACGGCGCACTCGTCACCGGCAGCCAGGTTGGCACCCACCTCAGGCAGCTCGACGAACACCAGGTCGCCCAGCAACTCCTGGGCATGATCCGAGATGCCCACGGCCACCACGCCGTCGCCCTCGTCGCGCAGCCATTCGTGGGTCTTGGTGTAACGGTAATCGCTGGGGATGTTGCTCATTTCTCGGTCCTCTGGTTGTCCCGCGCCCGGCGGGGTCAAATCTCGATCTGCGCCTGGCCATGGCGCACAAAGGGCAGCTTTACCACCCGCAAGGGTAGCCGTTTTCCGCGAATCTCGACGGTCAATGCCTCACCGGCGTCGCGCGCGATTCGCGCAAAGCCGATGGAGCGCTCCAGGGTGGGCGAGAAGCCACCGGAGGTGATCTCGCCGACCTCGCGCTCACCGTCGAACAGCTTCTGGTGGCCGCGCAGGACACCGCGTCCCTCCAGCAGCACGCCAACGAAGCGCGGGATGCCGCCGGCGGCCTTCTGCGCCTCCAGCGCGGAGCGACCGATGAAGTCACGATCGTCATCCATCGCCACCGTCCAGCCCAGGCCGGCGGCCAGCGGGCTGACGCTCTCGTCCATGTCCTGTCCGTAGAGGTTCATGCCCGCTTCCAGGCGCAAGGTGTCGCGCGCGCCCAGTCCGCAGGGCCGCACCCCGGCCTGGGCCAGCGCCCGCCACAGCGCCTCGGTCTGCGCCTCGGGCAGCACGATCTCGTAGCCGTCCTCGCCGGTGTAGCCTGTGCGCCCCACGAACCATTCGCCATCGATGGCGGCATGGAAAGGCTTGAGCGCGGCAGCGGCCTCGCGCAATCCCTCGGGCAACAGGGGGCCGGCCTTCTCGCGTGCGTTCGGGCCCTGCACCGCAATCATGCCCAGATCGAAACGCGGCTCGACCCGCACCCCGAAGGCCGGGGCTTGTTCGCGCAGCCAGGCGATATCCTTCTCGGTGGTGCCGGCATTGATCACCATGCGGAACCAGTCATCGGCCAGATAATAGGTGATCAGGTCGTCGATCACCCCGCCCTCGGGATTGAGCATGCAGGAATACAGCGCACGCCCGGGGGTCTTCAGCTTGTTCACATCGTTGGCCAGCAGGTAGCGCAGGAAATCGCGGACCCGCTCGCCGTGCAGGTCCACCACCGTCATGTGGCAAACGTCGAACATGCCCGCGTCGCGGCGCACCGCGTGGTGCTCCTCGATCTGCGAACCGTAGTGCACGGGCATGTCCCAGCCACCGAAGGGCACCATGCGCGCCCCCATTTCACGGTGCACGGCATTCAGCACGGTCTTCTTGTCAGCACCCATCGTTCTCTCCGGTCAACAAAAAAGGCGGATGGCCGTCACTACGACATCGGTAGTCACTGCCATCCGCCCCTCTGTCCGGTCACCTGAGAGTTTACCCCGTCGGTGGGCGCCGCTTGCGCGCGCCGCTCTCCAGAGCCCGGCCCGAGCACGTGGCTCCGCCTGTCGTGGTCCTTTTGCCTGAGCGATTCCGGGCGGAACTTGCGCCTTCGGCGCCGCCTTGCGGCGGTCTCTCCCACGCGACTTGAGGCCGGGAGCGGGACTATAGCAGCCGCGATACCGCCGTATCAATGCGGCACTGCGAACCTCACCGCCCCGACCGCCGCACCAGGAGGATCACCGGCACCAGGCCGGCGGCCACCAACGCCACCGCTGGGGCCGCAGCACGTTCCCATTCCCCTTCGGAGGTCAATTCGTAGATGCGCACCGCCAGGGTGTCCCAGCCGAAGGGGCGCAGCAGCAGGGTAGCGGGCATCTCCTTCATCACGTCCACCAGCACCAGCAGGGCGGCCGTCAACAAGCCGGGACGCAGCAACGGCACATAGATCCGTCGCACCACCTCGCGCGGGGTGGCGCCCAGGCAGCGCGCGGCCTCGCGCAGGCTGGGGCGGATGCGCGCCAGAGCGGCATTCACCGGGCCGAAGGCGACCGCCTGGAAACGCACGAAATAGGCGAGCAGCAGGCCGGGCAGCCCACCGGCAAGTACCCATTGCAGATTGCCGCCGGACAGCAGCGTCCACAGCCCGGCCAGGCGGTCGTCGATCCAGCTGAGCGACAACATCACCCCAACCGCCAGCACCGACCCCGGCAGGGCATAGCCCAGTGTCGCAATGCGTACGCCGATACGCGTGAAGCCATCGCCATGATGCCGCCGCGCATAGGCCAGGACGAAGGCCCCGGCCACGGTACACAGGGCTGCCAGCCCGCCCAGTATCAGGGTGTGCCGCAACAGGTCCAGATAGCGGCCGTCGAGCTGGGTCCGGGTCTCCCAGGCCCAGGCCGCCAACTGTGCCACGGGCATCGCAAAGGCCAGGGCGAACACACTGCCCGCAAACAGCGCCGCCGCCACGCCCCGCGCGCCACGCAGAGGGATACGGAGGCTGGCCGAACGGCTGCTTTCGACATGGCGCGCCCGCGAGCGCACCCGCTGTTCGGCCAGCAGGGCGGCGAACACCAGCAGCAACAGGACGGACGCCAGCTGTGCCGCACCGTGCAGGTCGAAGAAGCCGAACCAGGCCTTGTAGATGGCGGTGGTGAAGGTGTCGTAATTGAATACCGCGACCGCACCGAAATCCGCCAGGGTCTCCATCAATGCCAGACTCAGGCCGGCGACGATACCGGGGCGCGCCATCGGCAGCGACACTCGCCAGAAGGCCCGCCAGGGCCCCAGGCCCAGCACGCGGGCCGCCTCGTAGGCGCTGGCACCCTGCCCCAGGAAGGACACCCGCGCCAACATGTATACGTAGGGATAGAAGACCAGGGTCATCACCACCGCCACGCCAAAGCCGTTGCGCAGCTCGAGTGCCCAGGCCGGAGGGAGATCGAACAGCGCGCGCAGCGCCCCCTGCACCGGGCCAGCAAAATCGAGCAGGCCCAGGAACACGAAGGCCAGCACATAGGGCGGCAAGGCGAAGGGCAGCATCAGCGCCCAGTCCAGCCAGCGCCGCCCGGGAAACTCGCAGCGCGCAACCAGCCAGGCCAGGGGCACACCCAGCAGCAGGGTGCCGGCACTCACGCCCAGCACCAGCACTGCGGTATTGACAAGCAGCGCCGGCAGCACCGTCTGCCAGAGGTGGCGCCACAGGCGCCGGCTCCAGTTGCATCCAGCTGGAGAAGATCACCGCCAGCGGCACCAGCACCAGCAAGGCCAGCAAGCGCGCAGCCCAGCGCCAGGCTGCGCCTTCGCGGGCGTGCTCACCCGCGATCGGGGAAGTGGCGATGCGCTTCATGAGCAGCGGAGTCTCCGGTTTTCCCTGTCTCGTTTACCCCACCCCGGCCCTCCCCGCAAGCGGGGAGAGGCCAGGCGGGGAAGTCCAGGCAGGAGATCAGCGGTAGCCGGCCCGATCCATCAGGCGGATCGCCGCGGCCTGCAGGCGACCGTACTCAGCCACATCCAGACTGTCTTCCTTGAACGTCCCCCAGGCCTTCACCGCGTCGGCCGCTTCCACCCGGGGGTTGACCGGGTATTCGAGGTTGATGGCGGCAAAGTCGTGCTGCGCGGCCTCGGAGGCGAGCCATTCGAGCAGGCGCTGCGCGGCCTCGGGATGTTTGGCATGCGCCGTCACCCCTCCGCCAGAGACATTGACGTGCACCCCATTGCCCTGCTGGTTGGGCCAGGCCGGTGCCAGGGCGATATCCGGGTTCTTCTTTTGCAGGCGACCAAAGTAATAGGTGTTGACAATGGCCAGGTCACAACGCTCGGCGAGGATGGCCTGCATGGTCTTGGTGTCGTTGGAGAAGGGTGGCTGCCGCCAGATTGGCCACCCAGCCACGCACGATACGCTCCGCCTCGGCCTCGCCATGGTGCGCGATCAGGCTCGCGACCAGCGACTGGTTGTAGACCTTCTTGGATGTACGCAGGCACAGACGGCCTTTCCACTTGGGATCGGCCAGATCCTCGTAGGTGGTGATCTCCGAGGGCCGCACCCGCTCGGTGCTGTAAACGATGGTACGCGCACGCTTCGACAGCCCGAACCAGCGACCTTCCGGGTCGCGCAGGTGTGCCGGCACGTCACGTTCGAGCACCGGCGAGTCGATGGCGCGCAGCACACCCTGTTCGGCGGCGGCCCACAGATTACCGGCATCGACGGTGAGCAGCAGATCCGCGGGTGTACGCCGGCCTTCGGCCTTGAGACGCTGGATCAGGGGACCTGCCTTGTCAGTAAGCCAGGTGATCTTCACCCCGGTTTCACGCATGTAGCGGTCGAACAGGGGCTTGATCAGATGTTCCTTGCGAGACGAATAGACGACCACCTCGTCGGCTGGAGCCACCACCGGCGCCAGAAGAGAACAGTACGCTCAGAAGCAACTTGCGCATGACATACCTCGTGCTGATTGGTTATGGAAACTCGTGCTGATTGGTTATGGAAATAAGAATAAGTCGCAATTGTATTACCGTTCGCGGGCATGTCAAGCGATTCGAGAATGATTCTCGATAACCCCCTTCGGCCCGAGGACGGGCCTCTTACCAATTAGTAGCAGCGTCCCCGCCGCGAACCCGCCTCGTTACGGTCGAAAAAAGAATATTGACAGTTAAGAAAATGCTTATATACTGTTTCACATCGACAGCAGCACCGTCGAATCAGAACCCCGCTAAATCGATACGTTCAGGAGAACAACACCATGAAAAAGATCATCGCTATCGCTGCCATCATCGCTTCCGCCCAAGCTGCTGCCTTCTGGGATTCCAACAACGGTTCCACCAACGGTGCCTACAACGGTAACGGCGACTTCGTCGGCAACGGCAACGCCGAAGGCGAAGCCACCTTCTCCATGACCTTCAAGGGCCGTGGCAAGACCGCCGGCGACTTCAAGGGCAACGGCGACACCAACGGCAACTGGGCCGGCTACGGCTACGACCAGCCCTACTACGCCCCCTACGGCTACGGTGCTCCGGCTGCCCCGGTGGCTCCCGCCGCCCCCGCTGCTCCGGCCGCTCCCGCTGCCAAGTAATTCGGCTTCGGCCTGAATTCGCAGCAAAAGGCCCCGCCTCCGTGCGGGGCCTTTTGCCGTCTGGGCCAGGCTCCCGCTACACTGCGCCGATGCCCGACCTGATCCGCAAGTTCATTGGCTTTGCCGGCACCGGCGCCATCGCCACCGGCATCCAGTACCTCATCCTGATCAGCCTGCGCGAACTGGGCGGCCTGTCGCCGGTCCTCGCTTCGGCCATCGGCTACGGCCTGGCGGCGATCGCCAACTATCTGATGAAATACCACTGGGTGTTCGCCAGCGACCAGCGGCACCGTCACGCGGCACCAAAATACGCTCTGGTTTCGCTCTCGGGACTGGCACTGAACACCGCATTGATGCACCTGGGCACCAGCATCCTCGGGCTGTACTATCTTTTCTCCCAGGTGATCACCACCGGCCTGGTGCTGGTGTGGAATTTCACCGCCAACCACCTCTGGACCTTTCGCACCACCGGCCAACGCTGAGGAAGCCTCCCATGCAACTGTCGCGCGCCCGCGAGCTGATCGAACAGCAGATGGTCTTCACCAGCGGCTACAACCGCAACGCGGTACGTCTGATCCTCGGCGAGGTCGCCCGCGTGCATGGCGCGGAGGCCGTGGCACAGCTGTTCCGCGAATTCGACCTGGAAGGCCATTTCGAGCTCGACCCTGCCGCCGATTACAGCCGGGTCGGCCGCTGAAACCCGTCACTGCCCCTTGACAAATTCGCCAAGATCAGCAAATCACCTGATACCGGCATTCGAAACTTTTTCACATTTGAAGCAGGGTAATTCCTAAAATCGGGTGACCCTTCTACCGCTTTGCCCGTTGTACATGGCCACAACAAGACCATAAGCCCAGTCCGAGGAGACCCGATAATGAATACAGCCCTGCTCTTTGCACTCGTCAGCGCGGCGGTCGCCATCGCCTACGGGATGATGTCGGTCAAGTGGATCCTGTCACGGCCGGAAGGCAACGACCGCATGCGCGAGATCGCCCTGGCCGTCCAGGAAGGCGCCGCCGCCTACCTCAACCGCCAGTACACCACCATCGGCATCGTCGGCGTGGTGCTCGCCATCGTGCTGTTCGCCACCCTGGGAGCGCCCACCGCCATTGGATTCGTGATCGGTGCCACCCTCTCGGGCGCAGCCGGTTACATCGGCATGAACATCTCGGTGCGCGCCAACTCACGCACCGCCGAAGCCGCCAACCAGGGACTCAACGCCGCCTTGCAGGTCGCCTTCCGCGGCGGCGCCATCACCGGCCTGCTGGTCGTCGGCCTGGGCCTGCTGGGCGTGGCCGGCTACTACGCCATTCTCAGGGTCAGCGGGGTCGAGGACCCTCTGCACCCGCTGATCGGCCTGGCCTTCGGCGGCTCGCTGATCTCCATCTTCGCCCGTCTCGGCGGCGGCATCTTCACCAAAGGCGCCGACGTGGGTGCGGACATCGTGGGCAAGGTCGAGGCCGGCATCCCCGAGGACGACCCGCGCAACCCGGCGGTGATCGCCGACAACGTGGGCGACAACGTCGGCGACTGCGCCGGCATGGCCGCCGACCTGTTCGAGACCTACGCGGTGACCGTGGTCGCCACCATGCTGCTCGGGGGCCTGCTGATCGGCACCGACAGCGCCGTGCTCTACCCGCTGGTGCTCGGCGGCGTGTCCATCATCGCCTCGGTGATCGGCACCTTCTTCGTCAAGGCGAAAGCAGGCGACACCAAGATCATGTCCGCCCTCTACAAGGGCCTGATCGTCTCCGGCGTGATCGCCGCCATCGGCTTCTTCTTCGTCACCCGTTCCATGATGGGCGACATCGAGGGCATCTCGGCGATGAACCTCTACTACGCGACACTGATCGGCCTGGCGCTGACCGCCGCCATGGTGGTGATCACCGAGTACTACACCGGCACCGAGTTCAGCCCGGTGCGCCACATCGCCGAGGCCTCGACCACCGGCGACGGCACCAACGTGATCGCCGGCCTGGGCGTGTCCATGAAGTCCACCGCCCTGCCGGTGCTGGCAGTGTGTGCTTCCATCTGGGGTGCCTACGAGCTCGGCGGCCTGTACGGCATCGCCATCGCCGCCACCGCCATGCTGTCGATGACCGGCATCATCGTGGCCCTGGACGCCTACGGCCCCATCACCGACAACGCTGGCGGCATCGCCGAGATGGCCGAGCTGGACGAGAAGATCCGCAACATCACCGACCCGCTGGACGCGGTAGGCAACACCACCAAGGCGGTGACCAAGGGCTATGCCATCGGTTCGGCCGGCCTGGCGGCCCTGGTGCTGTTCGCCGACTACACCCACACCCTCGAGACCGCCGGCATGGACCTGCGTTTCGACCTGTCCGATCACATGGTGATCATCGGCCTGTTCATCGGTGGCCTGGTGCCCTACCTGTTCGCCTCCATGGCCATGGAGGCGGTGGGCCGTGCCGCCGGCGGCATCGTCAACGAGGTGCGCCGCCAGTTCCGCGAGATGCCCGGCATCATGGATTACACCCAGAAGCCGGACTATTCACGTGCAGTGGACATGCTCACCAAGGCCGCCATCAAGGAGATGATGATCCCCTCGCTGCTGCCCATCGCAGTGCCGGTGGCAGTCGGCCTGCTGCTCGGACCCAAGGCGCTGGGCGGCCTGCTGATCGGCACCATCATCACCGGCCTGTTCGTGGCCATCTCCATGACCACCGGCGGCGGCGCCTGGGACAACGCCAAGAAGTACATCGAGGACGGCCACTTCGGCGGCAAGGGCTCGGATGCACACAAGGCGGCGGTCACCGGCGATACCGTGGGCGACCCCTACAAGGACACCGCCGGTCCCGCGGTCAACCCGCTGATCAAGATCATCAACATCGTGGCGCTGCTGATCGTCCCCCTGCTCTGATCCGCGCCCGCCCGACACAACCCCGCCCCCGTGGCGGGGTTTTTTGTGCCGCCGGAGGTATACTGTCGCTCTTCGTCAACGCTCATTCGGCAAGAGGCCCCTCATGAACCTCGATCGCGTGCAACCCGGCGACAACGTTCCCAGCGAGATCAACGTCATCATCGAAATCCCGGCGCACCGGGACCCGGTCAAGTACGAACTGGACAAGGACACCGGCGCCATGTTCGTGGACCGCTTCCTCGGCACCGCCATGTTCTACCCCTGCAACTACGGCTACGTCCCGCACACCCTGTCACAAGACGGCGACCCGGTGGACGTGATGGTGGTCTCACCCCTGCCGATCCAGAGCGGCGCGGTGATCCGCTGTCGCCCCATCGGCATGCTGCGCATGGAAGACGACGGCGGCATCGACGCCAAGATCCTCGCGGTGCCCGTGGACAAACTCACCCCGCTGTACCGCAGCGTGCACTCCTACCGCGACATGCCGGAAGAAACGCTCGACCGCCTGGCGCACTTCTTCGCCCATTACAAGGACCTGGAAAAAGGCAAGTGGGTGAGAATCGACGGCTGGGTGGGCGTCGAGGAAGCCAAGCAGGAAATCCTCGACAGCGTCGAGCGTTACCGGAACTCACCGGATAGACCGGCCTTCTGAACATGAAGGTCTGCATCCTGTCCGACAGCCACGACCACATTCCGCTGCTCGACGCCGCGGTGGCCGATGCGCGCGCGGCCGGTGCCGAGGCGGTGCTGCACGCCGGCGACCTGGTCGCCCCCAGTACCCTGCGCTGCCTCGAGAAGCACGAACTGCCGGTGCACGTCATCCACGGCAATAACACCGGCGACCTGCACGCACTCACGCGGCTGGCGCACAAGCCCGGCAGTCTGGTGCGCTATCACGGCATGGACGCCGGCATCGAACTGGGCGGGCGCAGCGTCTTCATCGTCCACTATCCGCACTACGCCTACGCCATGGCCGCTACCGGCGACTGGGACCTGGTATGCTGTGGCCACAGCCACAAGGTTGAAATTCGTGACATCGTCAACTGCCAGGGCGGTGTCACCTGGGTAGTCAACCCCGGCACCATCGGTGGCGTGGGCACCGCGCCAGCCATCTGGGTGCTGGGCGATCTGGACACAATGACCTTCGAACCGCGCGAGGTACCCAAGAGCCTGGAGTACCGTGACCGCGTAACCGTTAACGCATGACTGACGAACTGACGCATTTCAACGCCCGCGGCCAGGCCCACATGGTGGATGTGGGCGACAAGGCCGAGACCCACCGCGTGGCCATCGCCTCGGGGCTGATCCGCATGCAGCCGACCACCCTGCGCCTGATCCTCGAGGGCGGGCACAAGAAGGGCGACGTACTCGGCATCGCGCGCATTGCCGGCATCATGGCCGCCAAAAAGACCGCCGAACTGATCCCCTTGTGCCACCCCCTGCCGCTCACCCACCTGAGCGTCGACTTCACCCCCGACGAGGCCGCGTCACTGATCCGCGCCGAGGCACGCGCCGAGACCCGCGGCCAGACCGGTGTCGAGATGGAGGCGCTGTGCGCGGTGCAGACCGCCCTGCTCACCATCTACGACATGTGCAAGGCGGTCGATCGCGGCATGCAGATCGATCAGGTACGGCTGGAACAGAAGTCCGGCGGCAAGTCGGGAGAGTGGAACCGGGCGTGAACCCCCGCTATCGCCAGACCCACTTCCTGACCAGCGCCGCGAAGCTGGCCCAGGCTCCGGCCGACGAGGGCTTCGAGGTCGCCTTCGCCGGCCGCTCCAACGCTGGCAAATCCAGCGCCATCAATACCCTGTGCGACCATCGCGGCCTGGCACGCACCAGCCGCACCCCGGGGCGCACCCAGTTGCTCAACTTCTTCGAGGTGCTGCCCGAACGTCGCCTGGTCGACCTGCCGGGCTATGGCTATGCCAAGGTCGCGCAGGATCTCAAGCACGACTGGCAGGGTGCACTGGCCGACTACCTGGAGCGACGCGCCTGCCTGCGCGGCCTGATGCTGGTGATGGACGCCCGCCACCCGCTCAAGCCCTACGA